>NZ_JBFTJF010000012.1:0-219804 GCF_056395305.1 Variovorax sp. 10L426
CTACAAGGCCAAGACGGTGATCGTGAACAAGCGAAGCATGGCCGCGGGCTACGCGGGGCTGGACAACGAGCTGTTCTACATGGACAAGACCATGATGGTCTTCGGCGACGCCAAGAAGGTGGTCGAGGACATGGGCAAGGCGATCGAGTGAGCACGCCCACGCGCAGACCAACGATCAAGAGACAAGGGACAACTTCATGAGAAACCCAATGCGTTGTGCGCGGCTGGCATTGGCCGCACTCTGCCTGGCAGTCGCCGGTGCGGGCGTCTTCGCACAAGACGTGTATCCGCAGCACGCGGTCAAATTGATCGTGCCATGGCCGGCGGGCGGCAGCGTGGACATCGCTGCGCGTGTCATTGCCGAGCAGTTGTCTGTCAATCTGGGGCAGCCTGTGATCGTGGACAACCGACCCGGCGCAGCCGGGAACATTGGGGCGGCCGCGGTAGCCAAAGCTGCCCCCGACGGATACACGTTGTTGATGGCGACGACGCCGATGATCATCAATCGCAGTCTCTACAGCAATCTGCCGTTCGATCTGTCGCGAGATTTCACGCCGGTCAGTCAACTCGTCACGCTGAGCTACGTCCTGGTCGCCAATCCCTCGGTAGCCAGTTCAGTGCAGGAACTGATTGCGAAGGCCAAGGCGAGTCCAGGGCAGATCAGCTATGCGTCATCGGGACCCGGAACGCAACTCCACCTCATCGGCGAAGGCTTCAAGCGACAGGCCGGCATCGACATTGTTCATGTGCCGTACAAGGGAGCACCGCCGGCGCTGGCAGACCTGGCCGGCGGCCATGTTCAATTGATGTTCCCAGGCCTTCCTGTGGTGGATCCACTGCTCAAGTCCGGCCAACTCAAGGCGCTCGCGGTGGTGAGCAAGCGTCGGCTGGCGCTGCTGCCCAACGTGCCGACGCTGGCTGAAGCGGGCGTGCCGAATATCGATTTCACCGAGTGGTATGGCGTGGTGGTTCCTGCAGGCACACCCGACAAGATCGTGACGAAGCTCAACGGCGAGATCGTGAAGATCCTCAAGATGCCGGAAGTGCGTCAACGCCTGGCGAGCCGCGGCTTTGATCCCGCCAGCAGCACGCCGAAGGAATTTGCCGACCTGATTCAGGAAGAGCAGAAGAAATGGGCGGCCACCGTCGCGCAATCAGGCGTTCGGGTTGATGAATAAGACGTTCAGGCCGAAGGCGAGAGCGCGTGAAGCATCGCTTCCATCAGCCAGGCAGGACGCTGCGCGCCTTCGACGGCGACCGCTTCGTTGAACAGAAAATACGGCACGCCGTGCATGCCGCGCGCCGCTGCCGGCACACCTGACCCGGCAACATCAGAAGGCGAGATCCCGCATTCGGCCCGTAGTTCGGCGAGCACGCCGGCGTCCCCGATGTTCTCGCCGCGAACGAAGTAGCGCTCGAACAGCGCGTCGATCACCGCGCCAGCCAGGGCCGAGCCACCCTGGCTTTGCGCCTGGGCGACCAACCGGTGAGCGTCCAGGCTGTTGGGAAACACCTTGATGCGGTCGAATGCAATCTCGGCCCCGGCGGCGCGCGCCGCCTCGCGCACCTGTGCCTGGCGTGACGCCACGGCCTCCGCACTGCCGAGCCTTTGCAGATAGAACTGGACGTAAGACACACCCTGCTTCGGGATGTCGGGGATCAGGGGATGCGAGCGCCAAGTGATTTCGACCGCCACTTCGGGACGCTGCTCGCGCAGCATGCCGATGGCAGTGTCCAGATGTCGCTTGCCGATCAGGCACCAGGGGCAGATCAGATCGAAGCTGACATCGATGGCAAGCGTAGGGAGGATGGGGTTCATGCGTCGATGGTGTACCTTGATTGCGCCGAACGGACCCTTCTTCAAGGAGGGGACGGATCTCTCCCAAAGGCCGTTCAGGATCTGTATCGGCGGGTTGCGACCTCCATCACCGCAGCTTTGGGCGAACGGCATCAACGCCATCGCCGCAAGACGGGCCATGATCACGGCCATCCGCCAGGAAACCGTGATCATGGTGCGAGCTCTGCATACGTCGCCGCAACGTCAGTGCCGCTCGTCGCGGCCCTTCGGGGGCCAGACCCGGGTGAGGGTTCCCTGGAACACATTGCCGACGGGCATCCACACGAGGGTCCATCCCTTGTCGCCGTCCGGATCCATGTAGACCTTGTGGGTCGGCCCGTTCGCAAAGGAGATCTTGCCCGAGCAACTATCGCCATCGAATTCATAGCTCGCGGCGCCGCCCGAGCTGAACGCGAGCGCGTTGCCGTTCAGGGCCAGCGCGGCATTGGGCGAGACTGCGGAGCCGTCGCCATTGAAGTCGATCTGCTCGATGAGGGCCTTGGGCTGAGGCACGCCAGCCACGATCACGAAGCCGCTCGCGGCCAGCACATAAGAACCACTCAAGGTCCGCAGGTTGCATTTCGGCGGATCGGCATTCCCATGTTGCGCCATGCCCGGCGCGCACCAGGCCATCGCGCAGATTGCCAATGCGGCAGCAGTCCATGTTTTCTTCATGTTCATCTCCGGGTGAACGGGCTGAGGTGCTTGATGCCGCTATTTGCCCACGCTCACGGTGGCGGGATTGGGAAGGGTCGAGGGCGGCACCTTGCTGTTGAACTTGGATCCGCTCGCCACGTTCTGGTCGGGCGCGGCTGCGGCTTCCTTGGCCGCTGCAGCCACGGCCGCCGGGTCTGTCGCCCCCTTGAATTCGCCGAAGCCGCGCGTGCCGGCCGCGCCGTTCTGGTCGGGTGCATTGGCCGTATTGACAGCGTCCTGACGCACCTTTTCAGGATCGACGGTCGATGTGAAAGGACCGAAGCCGCGTGTTCCGGCCGCGCCGTTCTGGTCCGGGGCATGGGCCGCCGCGATGGCCTCGGCCTGAACCTCTGCGGCGCTTCTTCCGGCGGGTGCGTTCTGGGCGCGCAGGCCGCTGCTGGCGAATACGAGCACGGCGGTGCCGACAACGTAGGGCAGTGTTTTCATGGTGATGGCCTTTGCTGGGTCAAGACATCGGGCCATGCAGGAGCGCCTGGTTGCCGACCCGCTCAAGGTATGTGTGCCGGCCCGGTACGGCACGTCCGCGCGCCGATCAGGGGACGAGGTTTGGCCGATCGATGACGAAGATTCGACGATCGGACCGTCGCGGCTACTTGCGGAAGTTGGCGTCCAGGAACTCGATCAGGTCGAGCGTGACGTTGGCCTTGCGCGTGACATTGGTCCACCCCGATCCGCCGTGCTGGATGCAGGACTTGCGCATCTCCATGATCAACGAACCGGAGTCGTTTTCGGCGAAGGTCTTGCCGTTGTAGGTCGATCGCCCGTCAGGCTCGACCGGGACATAGCAGTTCACGAAGGTTTCCACGACGGGATCGTGAATCATGCGATTCATCACCGGGTGGCCGTCGAAGCCGTTCGATGCACCGCTGTAGACCTTGACGACGACGGTGCCGCCCGCCGCGGCGTACTCGCTCGCCAGCTTTTCGCAGGACTTGACGCCCGTGATGTCGTCCTTCTCCGCGAGCGCCATGAATATCGGTGCGCCGGCCCGAGGTTCCCGCGGGTGAAAGAGGCATCCCGCGCTGACGGCCATTGCCGCGGCGAAGCGCTCCTTTTCGTCCTGGAGAAAAGTTCGATCGGCAGTCAGGAGCGCGATCGTTCCGCCGCGTCCGGTCCCCATGATGGCCACTCGGTCGGCCGGGTAGCCGATGGAGATCAGGTATCTGCGTGCAGCGAAGGCGTCCCGCATCTGTGCGGAGGTGCTGAGTTGCGTGTTGTCGGCTTGCGTGTTCGCGATGCCGCGCGGGCCGTAGGTGTCTATGGCGAGGGCTGCATATCCCGCCGAACTCAGCGATCGGGCGTAATGGCCCTCACGCGCGTCACTCCATCCACTCGGCGAATTGACGATGACCACGGCGCCCAGGGGCGTGCCGGCGGGCTTGAAGAGAATGGCCGGGATCAAGAGATCCGTCGATCCCGCTTGGCGAGATCGGACACTCACCGCCTCACCGCCTTTGGGTGCGTCATAGAGGTCGCGCGCAAACACCATCGACGCAAACCCCCCCGGGGCGGGCGGCATTTGTGGCTGCGCGTGTGCAGCAACGGCGAAAAGCGCCGCGCCAAGCACTGCGATCGCTCGAGTTTTTTTCATTTGCCGCCCTCCGGAAGTCCCGCTTTTCGAAGGCCGTCCACCAGCCTCGCACGCTGTGCGAGAAAGGCCGGGTCGTTCGACGGATAGGTGAGAACGACGTAGGCGATGTTGCTCAAGGGCAGCATCCGACGATGCCTCGCCATGTTGGCCGCAGCGGCGGCGTCCCTGCCGTGCAGCGCATCGATCGCGGCGAGCATGAGGTAGGGCTTGCCGTTGTTCGGAAACTCGGCAGACCACTTCTTCAGGATGTCGTAGGCCTCATCGTCCCGCCCCTGCGCAAACGCGGTATCGGCCAGGCTCTGGTTGAGAATCTGTCGCCGCCGCGTCTGGTAGGGCCGCAGGTCGGTGACCTTGTCGAGGTGCTGCTGCGCCTCGGCGAAGCGCCCCTGCCTGATGAGTGCGTTGGCGAGGCGCAGGTGCCCGATCTGGTCGTCGGGGCTGATGTCGAGTGTCTTTCGCCATAGCCAGAACGCCTCGTCCGGCTGGCCCCGCAGCAGGAGCATCTCTGCCCACGCCGCGAGGTTCTGCGGATTGTCCGGTCCCAGGTCGAGCGCTCGCCGAAGCGCTTTCTCGGCGATATCCAACTCGTCGCGCGGCGATTCGCTCTGGAGGGAATAGAACTCCGTCAGGTGCGCCGCCCCCAAGCCGACGGACGCCTCGACTGAATTCGGATCGGCGCTTGCCGCAAACTCGAACCGTTGGCGGGCCCGCTCGAAATCTCCCTTGGTGCTCCCTTGATCCAGGTCACGAATGCCGAGTGCGATGGCGTCCACCGGGGGTCCTTCTCGTGGCCTGGGAGCCGGGCCCGTGCTGTCTCGATCTCGTAGTACCGCCACCGGACAAGGCCCCGGACGATTCGTGCGTGGCTGCGCCCCGGTCCGCTGTTGGATTTCTCACCCCTCCACCTCGGCATCAAGCCTTCGGCCATTCGTGCGCGGCCGCTGGAGCGGATTCTGTTCCCTTTTTGTCGCCTCGCGCGCCTTCGCACCGCCTCGCTGCCGATCGTTGGCCGACCAATCGACGAAGGCCGCGCGACGTTTTGACGAACCCTGCCAGCGGGCTCCATTGATCAACGCGCCCGGACAGTCCGCGACCCATGGGCAAGTGAGTTACCGCTCGCGTCTCACTGTGGAAAAGATGGGGTGCACCGCACCAATTTGGCGTGCTGCACTGCGCTGCGCCGGCGCACGAAAAACGTGCCGCTCCCAATGAGAAAAGAGACTTGTGCGCTGCACCAAAATACGAAAGTCAAGGGATTGTTTTCCCCTTGGCCGGTGCATGACTCTGTGGATAACCGACTGAGCATCTCGCCGGAGCCGCATCCTGCTTGGCTTCCGCTGCGATGCTCACCGAACGAGCAGGCGGATTCAGTGTTGAAGTTTTTTTGCAGGCCCCCAGCAATCGCAGCCCGTCGCCGTGGCTTACTTGTCGAGTCTCGCCGCGCTGTCCTCGGTGCCGAACCAGCGGCTGATCTTGGAGTTGCTGTCCACGACAGAGACTTGCACCCACTCCGTGTCGTGAACCTTGCCATCGGGGAGGGCCCGGGCTTTTGTGCGGCCGAGGACCGTGACGTGATCGGGCCCCTCCAGGAATTCGCGCTGCTCGAATTCGAGAATCTCGACCGACTCCGCCAGCTTCATGAAGAACCCTGCAACCTGCTGCCTGCCCTTGAAGGTTCCGCCATAAGGCGTGCCGGTCTCCGGGCTGGCGAGGAAGCGCCACTCCACGTCATCGGCAAGCATTTCGAGAAGCGCGGGTATGTTTCGGCTCGCGAAGGCTGAATAGGCTTGCTTGGCGACTTCAGTTGGTTTTCCCATGGCCTCGCTCCTCGGATCCGTGAAGGGACGAGTAGCTTAGTACTACATTGCGCGCGGCACTTGCATGAAGACGTAAAGGTTGCAGCGTGAATCCCGTTCCCTCGGCAATCGCCGTGGCAGGCAGGCCTAGATGTCTTCGAGCAACGGATAGGGCAGGGGCTCGACCGTGAGCGCCGGGCCGTCGGCCGATCGCGCATGCAGACCACCGGCGTCGATGGCCGCGATCTGAATCGAGATCAGCGCGGCCCAGCCGCCGTTCGGCGCTGGCGCCGCCTGAGCCACGGTGCCGACCGGTTGTTCCGGATCGCTGGCGGCGAACACCTCCTGGCCGACGGCAATCTCGTCGCTGGCCTGCACGAGATAGGTGCGCCGCTTCAGCGTGCCGCGGAACTGGCTGCGCGCCACCACTTCCTGGCCCGGATAGCAGCCTTTCTTGAAGTTCACACCGCCCACCGATTCGTAATTGATCATCTGCGGCACGAAAGCCTCGACCACCGGTGAAGTCAGCGTCACGATGCCGCTGCGAACCTCGCTCCACTGCCAGAGTGCAGGATCGAGCGCCGGGCCTTGGGGTGCGGCCTGGCCGGCGGGTGCGATCCACAGTGCACGCGGAACGCCGTCGGACGGGTAGAGCGTGACGGCATGCGCCTCACCGATGGCAGCGGCGCGGCCCGGAAGCGCGGCCGGATCGACGTCGTTGGCGGCCAAGGCCATGCCCGCTACGCCGTAGAGGGCGTAATCGTCGCTCGCATCGCTCAGCTTTGCCTTCGCACGCAGCACGAACATCGAAAGCCGCTTGAGCGTTGCCGCGAGGATGTCCCGGCTGCAGATGAGCAGCACCCGTTCGGGCTGCGGCCGGATGCCGATGAAGCTCGCGATCGCGCGCCCCTTGGCCGTGCAAAGTGCTGCAAGACGCGCCTCGGACGCATCGAGCAATGCGAAATCTTGGGTGAGCTGGCCATGCAGGAAGCTGGCAGCATCGGGGCCCTCGGCGCGGATCACACCGAGGTGGGAAAGGGCAGTCACGCCATTCAGAACGACAGAGGTCATCGCTGAATTATCATGGTCTGCTCCGTTCCGTTCGGTCCGCAGGGCTTCCTCATATTTCTCTCTGTTCGCTTCCTTCGTCGGAATCCGTGCGCCGCTTCTTCCTCACACTCTTTCTGCTCGCTGCGTTTGTCGTCCTGGGTCTCGGCGCGGCGGGCCTCTGGTGGCTCAATCAGCCGCTGCGCCTACCGGCGCCCAACGTCGATCTGTCGATCGAGCCCGGCACCACGCCACGCGGCATCGCCCAGGCCGTCGCGGACACGGGCGTGGACGTGCCGCCGCAATTGCTCTATTGGTGGTTCCGTTTTTCGGGACAGGACCGTCAGATGCGTGCCGGCAGCTACGAACTGGAGCGCGGCATCACGCCACGCACGCTGCTCGGCGTGCTGGTGCGCGGCGAGGAGGCGACCCGCAGCCTGGTGCTGGTCGAGGGATGGAACTTCCGTCAGGTGCGCGCCGCGCTGGCCAAGGCGGACCAGTTGAAACCCGACACGCTGGGGCAGTCCGACGAGGAAATCATGACCCGGCTCGGCAGGGCGGGTGTCCATCCGGAGGGGCGCTTCTTCCCGGATACCTACACCTACTCCAAGGGCTCGACCGATTTCGCGCTCCTGCAACGGGCCATGCGCGCCATGGACAAGAAGCTCGACGCCGCCTGGGCGGCCCGCGCGCCCGACATCGCAGTCAAGACGCCCGATGAGGCGCTGACTCTGGCCAGCATTGTCGAAAAGGAGACAGGCAAGGCCCAGGACCGCGCCGAGGTCGCCGCGGTCTTCCACAACCGCCTGCGAATCGGAATGCCTCTGCAGACCGATCCGAGCGTCATCTACGGCATGGGCCAGCGATTCGACGGCAAGTTGGGCAAGAAAGACCTCCAGACCGACACGCCCTGGAACACCTACACACGCAACGGCCTGCCACCCACGCCCATCGCGATGCCGGGCAAGGCCGCGTTGCTGGCTGCAGTGCAGCCGGCACAAAGCAAGTCGCTGTATTTCGTTTCTCGCGGGGACGGAACGAGCCAGTTCAGCAGTTCGCTCGATGAGCACAACCGGGCAGTGAACCGCTATCAGCGCGGCGCCACCGACCCGAACCAGCGGAGTGGGCAATGAAGGGGCTTTTCCTCACACTCGAAGGCATTGACGGTGCAGGCAAGTCGAGTCATATCGATGCGCTCGAAGCGCTGTTCAAGGCGCAGGGCCGGCAGGTCACTCGCACGCGGGAGCCCGGCGGCACACCGCTGGCCGAGACCTTGCGCGCGCAGATCCTCGAACAGCCGATGGACGCGTTGACCGAGTCGCTGCTGGTGTTCGCGGCGCGCCGCGACCATGTCGTGCGGGTGATCTTGCCCGCGCTGGCGCGAGGCGATGTCGTGCTGTGCGATCGCTTCACCGACGCGACCTTTGCCTACCAGGGAGCGGGGCGCGGATTCGATCCAACGGTGCTGTCGGTGCTCGAACAGTGGGTGCAATCCCAACCGGCATCGGACGACGGCGCGCTGCTGCAGCCCGACATCACGCTCTGGTTCGACCTTGCGCCTGAAACGGCCGCCGAGCGATTGGCTGGTGCGCGACTGCCGGACAAGTTCGAGTCGCAGCCGGTCGAGTTCTTTCGGCGTGTCGCGGCTGGCTATGCCGAGCGCGCAGAGCGGGCGCCGCGCTTCGTTCGCATAGACGCCGGGCAATCCCGCGACGGCGTCTGGCAACAGATCGAGGAAGCATTGGCTGAGCGAGGCCTGGTCGCCTCGCAAACCGGAGGCGCGCCATGAGCCGGCGGGCCGCCCCAAGGCGAATACCGCAGCGCTGTAGCGCGGAGGTTGCCGAATGAAAGCGGATGCGCTGTCTCCATGGTTGCGCAAGCCGCTGACCGAACTGCTGCGCCAGCGCGGGCACGCCTGGCTGCTGCAGGGGCCCTCTGGCCTCGGTCAATACGAGCTGGGCCTCGCGCTGGCCGCGGCGTGGTTGTGCGAACAGCCTGACGAATCCAAGGGCCACGGTGCCTGCGGCCACTGCCCGAGTTGCCATGCCATCCAGGTTCGCACGCACGCCGACCTGTGCGTGCTCATGCCGGAAGTGGCCATGCAGGAACTGGGCTGGCCGCTGGACGAAAAGGCGCAGGCCGACATCGACGACAAGAAGCGAAAACCCAGCCGCGAGATCCGCGTCGAAGCCATGCGCGACGCCGTCGGCTTTGCCCAGCGCACGAGCGCGCGGGGGCGGGGCAAGGTGGTGTTCGTCTATCCGGCCGAGCGCATGAACACGATCACCGCCAACGCGCTGTTGAAGACGTTGGAGGAGCCTGTCGGCGATGTGCGCTTTGTCCTCGCGAGCGAGGCAGCGTGGCAATTGCTGCCCACGATCCGCAGCCGCTGCCTGGGCTTCACGCTGCCGTGGCCGGAAGAGGGCGAGGCGTGTGACTGGCTGGTCGGGCAGGGTATTCCTGCTGGCGATGCCGTCGCCTTGCTGCGCGCAGCCGGCGGTCGCCCCAGCGACGCTTTGCGGTTGGCGAGCCAGGGGCAATCGCCGAAAGCCTGGGGCATGCTTCCCAAGGCCATGTCCCGAGGCGACGTCGGCGCGCTGGCCGACCACGCGCCGGCCCAGGCGATTGGCGCACTTCAAAAGCTCTGTCACGATTTGATGGCCGCGGACAGCGGCGCCGCTCCGCGATTCTTCGATGCTGCCGATCTGCCGCCTCCGCCGTCCAGGGGCGCGTTGGCCCGCTGGTCGCGGTCGCTCGCGAATGCGGCAAAAACCGCAGAACATCCATTCAATGCGGGACTCATGATCGAGGCGCTTGTGAGCGAAGCGCGAACCACCCTAAACTCGGCACGCCGTCGCCCATGAACACACCAGCCACACCCGCCCCGTCCGCGCCTGTCAGGCCCAGCGTCATCCAACTCGCCATCAAGGAAAAAGGGGCGCTCTACGCGGCCTACATTCCCTTGTTCGCGGAAGGCGGGATCTTCATTCCCACCTCGCGCGAATACCGACTCGGTGACGATGTCTATGTCCTCCTCACGCTGCCCGACGATCCGCAACGCTATCCGGTCGCCGGCAAGGTGGCCTGGATCACGCCGGCCCGCGCCGCCGGGAACCGGGCGCCCGGCGTGGGCATCCGTTTCCCATCCGACGACAAGTCGCGACAACTGAAGTTGCGCATCGAAGAGGCGCTCGGTGGCACCATGGCGTCCGACCGGCCGACCCAGACCATCTGATCCAAATCCCGTCCTGCTGGACGCGGACTGCGGACCGTACGCGGCGCGCCATGCGCCGCCACTTCAACATTCCGCGATGTTCACCGACTCCCACTGCCACCTGACCTTTCCCGAATTCGCGGACCAGATGCCGCAGATCCGCGCTGCCATGGCCGCCGCGCAGGTCGACCGGGCCCTCTGCATCTGCACCACGCTGGAGGAATTCGACGATGTGCAGGCGCTCGCGTCTGGTTATGACAACTTTTGGGCCTCCGTAGGCGTCCATCCGGACAATGAAGACATCGCCGAGCCCACCGTGGAGGATCTGGTGCGGCGTTCCGCGCTGCCCAAGGTCGTCGCCATCGGCGAAACCGGCCTGGATTACTACCAGATGGAAGAGCGCAAGGGCGGCCGCAGCATCGCTGACCTCGAATGGCAGCGAGACCGCTTCCGAGTCCACATCCGGGCGGCTCAGCAGACGCGCAAGCCGCTGATCATTCACACTCGCGAAGCTTCGGCGGACACCTTGGCCATCCTGAAGGAGGAGGGCGAGGACGGCGGTGCCAAGGCAGCCGGCGGTGTCTTCCACTGCTTTACCGAGACGGCCGAGGTGGCGCGCGCTGCCCTCGACCTCGGCTTCTACATCTCCTTCTCGGGCATCCTGACTTTCAAGAAGGCGCAAGACCTCCGCGACGTGGCGGCCTTCGTCCCGCTCGACCGCATGCTGATCGAAACCGACAGCCCCTACCTGGCCCCGGTGCCATACCGCGGGAAGACCAACAATCCGTCGTACGTGCCCTACGTGGCCAAACAGATCGCCGAACTGCGCAAGCTGCCGATCGAGACCATCGGCAAGGTGACCAGCGACAACTTCGAGGCCCTGTTCACTGGGGTCAACACATGAAGAATTACTTCAAGAAACTCATTTATCTTATTGTTATTGCTGCATCTTTTTCGGCAAACGCGGATTCGTTCAATGACTTTTTCAGGGCCGTGCGCGCGGACAACGCGGGCGGCGTCCAGAACCTCCTGAACCGTGGATTCGACCCCAATACCCGCGACGAACACGGCCAGACCGGCTTGCTGATCGCGCTGCGGGAGCCTTCGCCGAAGGTCATCAAGGTGCTGCTGGACTTCCCGAAGACCGACGTCGAAGCGCGCAATCCGAAGGACGAAAGTCCGCTGATGCTGGCGGCGATCAAGGGCCAGAAGGACATCGTCGCGCGCTTGATCGAGCGCGATGCCGACGTCAACAAGCCTGGCTGGACACCGCTGCACTATGCGACGACCAACGGTCATCTGGAAATCATGAAGCTGTTGCTGGACAACGATGCCTTCATCAACGCGCAGTCGCCGAACGGCACCACGCCGTTGATGATGGCGTCGATGTACGGGTCCGATGCGGCGGTCAAGTTGCTGCTCGACGAGGGCGCCGATCCGCTGATGAAGAACGAGCAAGGCATGACGGCCGCCGACTTCGCGAAGCGTGCCAACCGGGCGGGTGCCATGGAGATGCTGACGGCAGCCATGCGGCCGAAGAAGCCCGCTGACGGGAAGTGGTGAGCGGGCGAGGGCGGCAGGCCAGAGGCTAGTACGGGGCATTGACCACGACGTACTGAGACCCTTGCGGCTGGTACCACGTGCTTCCGCATTGTTGGTAGACCATGCCGCCGTAGTTGACCGGGGCACAGTTGGCCGGCACCGTATTGACCATCGAGCCGATCACAGCCGACGTCACTGCCACCGCGGCGCCGACTGCTACGGCGCCGGCGACCGGGTGATAGTCGTTGTCCCAGCCGCCACAGCAATTGTTGTTGCCGCCGGCCACGACGACGTTGGTGTTGCGGTTCGCGTTGACGTTGGTGTTCCGGTTGGCGTTGACGTTCGTGTTGCGGCTGGCATTGTTGACGTTGTTGACGCTGGAGCTGCGAACGTCATTGGTCCGTGTGTCGGCCCTGCTGTTGTTGGCCTGCTGCCTGCCACCGCCGCCCGCGCCCGCGCGGGCACCCCCGGCCGCGGCTGCACCCCCGCCTGCAGCCGCACCCGCGCGCGCACCGCCGCCGCCTCCTGCTGCTCCAGCGCGAGCACCGCCACCCCCGCCGCCCCYGGCACGCGCACCGCCACCGCCTCCACCGCCGCGACCACCGCCGCCGCCTTCCCGAGCCTCGGCCGCAGGTGTCATGGCGAAACTGGCCAGAATGAGTGTGGCCAGAGGGACCGCGAGCAACCTGGTGAATGATCCTTTCATGGTCGTTCTCCTCTAGTTGGTCTTCGCCGGGACAAATTCGATCTTTGTCGCCCCCTTGGGCGGCGTGAACCTGAACGTTGCCTCCTTGAAAGCCGGGTTCAGGTTCCAGTCCATGACGCTGACCGATTGGGGCCGGGCCTCATCGCCACGATTGGTGATCACGAGTTTGCGCGGCAAGGGCTTGGCACCGGTTGCGATCCATATCTGCCAATCGAAATCTCCCTGGCGAAAGGCGTAGTGGTCGCAGAGGTCATTGCCGATCAGATCCTGCCCGGCATTCATGGCCGATTCGATCTTGTCGACCGGCGCGGCCGGCGTGCCCCACAGGAACAGGTCGGACAGCGGAACCTCGAAGCCGTAGCGCTCTTCCAGCTTCTTCACAAGTTCGCCGTTCGTCCCCGAGAACTCGACCGACGAGTAGTACTTCTGCGCAGGGAAGAAGAGGGTGACCGTCTTGCCGTCATAGATGATTTCGCGCTCGGAGCGAACGCTCCACATTCGCGCGCGGATCCTGTCCGGGCGCTGCACGTCGACCGTCGCCGATGCGGTGTGCAGCAGCTTCTGGCCGTCGGCCAGAACGCGCTCGCCCATCAGCGACGTGGACGTCCGGAAGCGCCCCAGGGTCTGCAAGTAGGTGCCCATGTCCTTGAGAGCCTGGATCGAGGCCGGATCGACGGGATTCGCGGCTGGCGCGGCTGGCGCGGCCGTGCCTGCCGCCGGAGCCGTTTGCGCGACAACGACCGGCGCCGTCAATGACAAGGCCAGCACGGCCGAAGCGAGTCCTGCGAGTTTCATAGGTTCTCCTTTTGGTGCCATGTGAACAGCAACCCACCCTGAAAAACGCGAGCATGCGCGCAAGGCTCGTCGGGCTCGTTGACGAATGTCAATCACGTCCGGACAGAGGTCCGTTGGTGTGTATGCGCTCGTGTCGCGAACCCATGGCGGAGCACATTTCGGCTCAACGCCAGAGGGGCGGCTATATCGAGCGCGCTTGACGATCGTCAATCTGAGGTGCCCGGCGTGGGACCATGCTTGAGCACATCATTTCCGCGAAAGGGATTCCCATGAAGATCGCAGCTTCGATCACAGTATTGGCAGCGCTGGGTACGCTGATGGCGCCCGCTGTCGCCGAGGACAAACCCGCCCATGAGGTCACGGCCTCCACGAACCCCGGCACAGGAACCGTCAAGGAAGTCATCCGAGCCACAGGCGTCGTGCAGGCGATCGATCTCGAGAAGCGTCATGTGACCCTCAAGGACTCCCATGGCAAGGTGCATGTCTTCGGGATCGGACCCGAGGCGCGCAACTTCGATCAAGTCAAGGTGGGCGACCGGGTGAACGTCCGTTACGCGCAGGCGCTGACGTTGACCTTGATGAAGGGCGGCGACGAGATCCGCAGCAGGGTCCAGACCGCGGCTGGCGACAGGACCGACGCAGGTCAACTCCCCGGTGGCGCGATCGGCCAGAAGGTCGAGGTCACCGCCAACGTTGTTGCGGTCAACCGGAAGACCCACATGATCACGCTGCGCGGGACGGAGTACGAGGTTGATCTGAATATCCGCGACCCCGAGCAGCTGAAGATGATCAAGGTGGGCGATCAGGTCCATGCGGTCTACACCGAGGCGGTCGCGCTGTCGGTCGAGCCTGCCAAGAAGTAGCAGCGCGCGAGCGCCGGCGGGCGGGCGGTGCGCCGACGTCCATCGCGCGGGTTAGCACCCCCCGGCCGGCCTGACTGGCAAAGCTAGAATCTTCCAGCCTGCAGACCTGGGTTGCAGGCTTGGGCATTTCCGAGCCACCCGTGTCGCACCGGACAGCCGACTTCCATACCTCTGCATGCTCGAAGAGAGGACGTCTGTGACGCGTGCTTCCGCCGAAGTCGACGATGACTTGCTGCTCAAGGTCTCGCCACCTCGGGTCCCGCGTGATCTTGTTTCCCGTGCGCGACTCTTGTCGACGGCGAGCGGCATCCGGGATATTCCCGCGATCGTCGTCCAGGCCCCGGCGGGCTTCGGAAAGACTTCCTTGCTGGCCCAGTGGCGGCTCGAGCATTTGTCCCGCGGCGCCGTGGTCGCGTGGCTCTTCGCCCAACGGCAGGACGAACCACAGCGCCTCGCGCAGAGCCTCGCCCTGGCGGTCCGGCGCGGCTCCGGGCGCTCGACTTTCGGACACACCCTGCTCGAAGCCGTAGGCCCCGGCGGTCTGGAGGGGATCACGGTCTGGCTCGCCGAACTGACGCAGACGGCGCTGGATGTCGTCCTGTTCGTCGACGAGGCCGATCGCCTGCCGACAGCATCGCGCGAAGCCCTTGTCTACCTCATGCGCAACGCGCCGCCGAATCTGCGGGTGATCGTCGCAGCGCGCCCCGATTGCCACCTGGACATCGACGATCTCGTTGCCTACGGGCAATGCACCGTCATCGAACCCGCCGCGCTTCGGTTCCGGCTCGACGAGACCATGGAGCTCGTGCGCATCCGCCTGGGTGCGCGCGTCGACAACGACACCGCCGCCCGCCTGCACGAAGTGACCGAAGGGTGGCCGCTTGGCGTGCAGCTCGCGATGACAATCATCGCGCGCGGGGTCGATGCACACGCGGACGTCGCGAGCATGGCCATGCTCGACGGCAGGCTGCATGACCATTTCGTCAAGCTGCTGCTTGCCAACCTCGATCCCGGCGACAGCGATTTCCTCGTTCGGATCTCGATCCTCGACCACCTCCATCCTGACCTGTGCCGCGCGGTGACCGGCTATGACGACGCGGTCGAGCGACTGGCGCGCCTGAGCCGGGATACGCCCGTCTTCGCCGAAGCCGAGGGCGGTGATTGGCTGCGCATGCATACGCTGGCGCGCGATGTGCTGCGCAAGCTCTTCTCGGGCCTGGACGCGACGCAGCAAGCCAAGCTGCATTCATCCGCGGCCGAATGGCTCGCCGAGCACGGCTTGCTCGAGTACGCGGCCCGGCACGCATTGACGGCGGGCGAGCACCAGAAGGCCTATGGGCTGGCCGAGCGCAGCCTCTACGAATCCATCATGAGGCACGGCCGGCAGGGGGCAGTGCTCGAATGGCTTTCGCAAGTGCCGGCCGACGAACTCGATCGGCGGCCCCGCCTTTTGCTCGCTGCCGCGTGGACCTTGGCGGTCAGTGAGCGCCACCAGGAAGCCGAGCGCCTGGTGGCGCGCATCCTGGCCCAGCCAGAGGTCAGCGATGACCTTCGCTTCGAATGCGCGCTGATCCTCGGCGGAGCAGCAGTGTTCGCAGACGACCCGGATCGGTTCGCGGCACTGCACGATCCCTGGTCGGATGCGCCGGCGCTTCGCGATCCGGTCTTGCTGCAGATTCACGCCAACCGCACGGCGTACCGGGCGCTGCTCTCAGGCGAGCCGGCGCTGGCACGCCTGCGCGAGCAACAAGCGCCGCGTGGCGATTTCGGGGGCGTGGGGTACACCGCGCGCTGGGGCGAATTCATCATCGGGCTCAGTTACATCTGGGAAGGGCAGGTCCTGCTCGCCGAGAGCCTTCTGCAGCCGGCGGTGGCGCGCGCGGAGGCCGACCTGGGGCGGCGAAACAGGTTCACCTGCTCGCTGGCGGGGCTGCTCGCCGCGGCGGCCTGGGAATGCGACCGGCCCCGCGAAGCGGCGGCGCTGCTGGCTGATCGGCTGGACGTTCTCGAGCACAGCGGCCTGCCTGAATCCTTGCTGCTGGCCTATCGGACCATGGCGCGCATCGCGGTGGCCGAGGGCGCCGAAAACCGCGCACTGGAGCTTCTCGGCGGCCTGGACGCCGCCGGCAGGGCCCGTGGCCTGCCGCGACTGCGCATCGCCAGCCTGTGCGAGCAGGTGCGCCTGCATGCCGGGCGATATCGCTCGGTGAGCTGCCGCCAGCTTTGTGACGAGATCGACGCGCTGCTGGAGGACGATGCGACGCCCAAGGGGCGACTCTGGCGAGAGAGCGTGGAAGTCCTCCGCGAAGTCGCCCTCGGCTACGCTGCGATTGCCGCAAAGGACTGGCGCGGCGCGCAGGCGCCGCTGGCGCGTGCCGGCGAACTGGCGCGGGCGATCAAGCAGGGGCGCCTCCGGATCGAGCTTCTCGGGCTGCAGGCCTTTGCCCTCGACCAGTGCGGAGAGGATTCGCAGAAGCAGTTGCGTGAGGCCATGGATCTCGCGGACACCTATGGCCTCCGCCGGGTGTTTGCCGATGCGCATCCGGATCTGGGCGACTGGGTCCGAAACGTTGGCGCGGAGGGATCGGGTCGCCAGAGCCGGGCACCCGAACCGACGCCTTCGCCGGAGTCGCGCGTCAGGGAGCCGGAGGCGCCGCGACCGGCCGCGCCCTACGGCATGGTGCTCACGCCCAAGGAGCGCGAAGTTCTGGAACTGCTGGCACACAATCTGTCGAACAAGGAAATCGGCCGGGCCATGCAGGTGGGCGAAACCACCATCAAATGGCACGTGAAGAATCTTTTCGCCAAGCTTGACGCCGGCACGCGCAAGCAGGTCGTCCTCCGCGCCCGGATTCTCGGGCTGATCAAGTCGACAGACTGACAAGCGGTTACGCCGCCGCGGGGCCCTACCGGTAGGGGCCCCTGCTGCAAGGAGGGGGCGCCGAGAGGGCCAGCTCCCTATTCTCACGGCCTACGGAGCCGCCTCTTCACGGCCCGTTCCACCGACAAGAGTTCAGTCCCATGACGGTGGCTCAACACGGAGACAACAGGCCCATGAACTCAACGACCCAACCGAAGACCTCCATCAAGGTCGAGCCACTCACCTGCAGCATCGGCGCGCAGTTGAGCAATGTAGATCTCGGCGCCGCCTCGCGCGACGCCTCGCTGGTGGCGGAAATCCGCGCGCTGCTGCTCAAGCACAAGGTGCTTTTCTTCCGCGACCAGAACATGACGCGCGCCGAGCACGTGGCCTTTGCCCGCCACTTCGGCGAGCTGGAAGACCATCCGGTGGCCGGCAGCGACCCGGAGAACCCGGGCCTGGTGCGCATCTACAAGTCGCCGGACAGCCCCAACGATCGCTACGAGAACTCCTGGCACTGCGACGCCACCTGGCGCGAAAAGCCGCCCTTCGGCTGCGTGCTGCGCTGCGTGGAATGCCCGCCGGTCGGCGGCGACACCATGTGGGCCAACATGGCGCTGGCCTACGAAAGGCTGCCGCAAATCATCAAGGACCAGATCGCGCCCCTGCGCGCCCGCCACAGCATCGAGGCCAGCTTCGGCGCCGCAATGCCGGTGGAAAAGCGCCTCGCGCTGCACGCGCAGTTCCCGGATGCCGAGCACCCCGTGGTGCGCACGCATCCGGAGACAGGCGAGAAGATCCTGTTCGTCAACGCGTTCACGACGCACTTCACCAATTTCCACAATGCCGACAACGTGCGCTACGGCCAGGACTACGCGCCAGGCGCCAGCCAGTTGCTGCAGTACCTGATCAGCCAGGCGGCTATCCCTGAATACCAGGTGCGCTTCCGCTGGCAGCCCAACAGCGTGGCCATGTGGGACAACCGCAGCACCCAGCACTACGCCGTGATGGATTACCCCCCTTGCCACCGAAAGATGGAGCGCGCCGGCATCGTCGGTGAAGCGACCTTCTAGGCAGCACCTTTTCTTCCTGTCCCCCTTACTTTCTCCACGAGGTCTTCACCATGAACTTTCTCGACGGCTCCCTCTACCCCGAAAACCAGCAACCCCTGATCATCACCGCCGCGCCCTACGCGCCGTCGTGGGTGCCCTCCGACTTCCCGGAGGACATCGCTGTCACGATGGAAGAGCAGATCCAGAAGGCGGTCGATTGCTACAACGCAGGCGCCACCGTGCTGCACCTGCACGTGCGTGAACTCGACGGCAAGGGCAGCAAGCGCCTGTCCAAGTTCAACGAACTGATCGCCGGCGTGCGCAACGCAGTGCCCGAGATGATCATCCAGGTGGGCGGCTCGATCAGCTTCGCGCCTGAAAACGAGGGCGCAGCCGCCAAGTGGCTCTCCGACGACACGCGCCACATGCTGGCCGAACTGGATCCCAAGCCCGACCAGGTCACGGTGACCATCAACACCTCGCAGATGAACGTGGTCGAGCACTGGGAATACGAGGACTACAAGGGCACGTCGATGGAAGACCCGGCGGTCTTCAACGCCTACAAGGAAATGACGGTGCCGGCGCAGCCGGGCTGGGCCGAGGAGCACATCCGCCGCCTGAACGAAGCCGGCATCCAGAGCGCCTTCCAGTGCTACAACATCAACAGCTTCGAGTCGGTCGAGCGCCTGATGCGCCGCGGTGTCTACAAGGGCCCGCTGGTCATGAACTGGGTGGCGATCAGCGGCGGCATGGACGCGCCGAACATCTACAACCTGGCGAACTTCGTGCGCGCCACGCCGGACGGCGCCATCCTGACGGTGGAAAGCTCGATGCGCAACGTGCTGCCGGTCAACATGATGGGCATCGCGATGGGCCTGCACGTTCGCTGCGGTACCGAGGACAACCTCTGGAACCAGTCGCGCACGAAGAAGGCGAGCACGGTCGAGCAGATCGAGCAGCTGGTGCGCATCTCTCGCGAGTTCGGCCGCCCGATCGCGACCGCCCAACAAGCACGCGAGATCTGCAAGATCGGCGTCTTCTACGACACCGTCGAGGAGTCGCTGTTCGCCAACGGCTTCGCGCCCAACCGCAACGGCGCCCACCAGGGCTTCCTGCGCAAGGCAGCCTGAGTCACCCCGCGGCCCAGAGGTTTCCATGAGTTCCACCATGGCTCCCACCGTCCTGATCGTTCCCGGCCTGCGTGACCATGTGCCCGCGCACTGGCAGACGCTGCTCGCGGACCGGCTGCCGCGCGTCAGGTCGGTGCCGCCGATGGGCCGCGAGGATCTTGATTGCGCAGCGCGCGTCGAGGCCATCGAACGCGAGGCGCAAGCCGTCGAAGGCCCGCTGTTGATCGTCGCGCACAGCGGCGGCGTCGTGATGCTGGCCCATTGGGCCCGGCAGACGCGGCGCCCCGTTCTCGGCGCACTGCTGGCCGCGCCGCCGGACTTCGAGCGGCCGATGCCCGAAGGCTATCCGACGGTGGAGCAGCTCGATGCCAGCGGCTGGCTGCCCGTGCCGCGCGAGCGTCTGCCTTTCCCGAGCATCGTTGCCGGCAGCCGCAACGATCCGCTCGCCGACTACGAGAGAGTCGCCGACATGGCGCGCGACTGGGGCAGCCGCCTCGTCGATCTCGGTGAAGTCGGTCACCTCAATCCGGCCTCCGGCTTCGGCCCGTGGCCCCGCGCCGAACAGTTCATCGAAGAACTCGCCGCACAAGGCCGGACGGCAGGCTGAGCGCCCCCCGTTCCAGATTCAAGATCCAAGGAGACAAACCATGGCACTCGCCATTCGCCTGCACGACACCGGTGGTCCGGAAGTGCTCAAGCTCGAAAACGTCGAAGTCGGCAATCCCGGCCCAGGCCAAGCTCGCGTGCGCCACACCTACGTGGCCGTGAACTTCATCGACATCTACTTCCGCACCGGCCGCTATCCCTTGCCGAAGCCCAACGGGCTCGGCTCGGACGCCGTGGGCGTCGTCGAGGCCGTCGGCCCGGGCGTGACCGATGTCAAGGTCGGTGACCGCGTGGGCTACCTGATCGGGCCGCAGGGCGCCTATTCGGACGTTCGCGTCATGCCGGCCGACGTGCTGATTCCGCTGCCCGAAGGCGTCTCCGACCGCACGGCCGCGACCCTGATGATGAAGGGCATGACGGTGCAGTACCTGTTCCGCCAGGTCTTCCCCCTGCACGGCGGCGAGACGATCCTCTATCACGCAGCCGCCGGCGGCGTGGGCTCGATCGCCTGCCAGTGGGCGAGGGCGATGGGCGTCACGATGATCGGCACCGTCAGCTCCGACGAAAAGGCAGAGATCGCCAAGGCGAACGGCTGCGCGCACACCATCGTGACCTCGCGCGAGAACATCGCCGAGCGCGTGCGCGAAATCACGGACGGCAAGGGTGTGCCGGTGGTCTACGACTCGGTGGGCAAGGACACGCTAGAAGCCTCGCTCGACAGCCTGCGTCCGCGCGGCGTGCTGGTCAGCAACGGCACGACGTCGGGGCCGGTCGTCATCGACTCGATGACCTTGGCCGTCAAGGGATCGATCTGGCTCACGCGGCCGGCGATGATGCACTACATCATGCCGCGCTCGCACATGCTCTCGATGGCCGATGAGCTGTTCGGCCACGTGCTGTCCGGCGGCATCGTCAGCGAACCGAAGCAATCTTTCGCGCTGGCCGATGCGGCCGACGCCCACCGTGCGCTGGAGTCCCGCAAGACCGTCGGCGCCACCGTGCTGGTGCCCTGATGCGGTTCATGACAAACAACAAGGGGACATCATGAATACCGCTGCAGTAGAAGCAATGCCCGCTCGGGACGGCTACCTGTTCACCCGGGGGCAGGCCTGGTTCGCCTTTGCCATGACCGTCGGCCTGATGATGTTCGACTACATCGATCGCCAGGTCATCGTGTCGCTCTTTCCTTACCTGAAGAGCGAATGGAGCCTCTCCGACAAGCAGCTCGGCGGGCTCGTGTCGGCGGTGTCGGTGACGGTCGCCCTGGCCGGTATCCCGGTCGCGCTGTTTGCCGATCGGGCGAGCCGCGTCAAGAGCGTGGTCGTGATGGCCACGGTCTGGAGCCTGGCGTCGATCTCCTGCATGTTCAGCCGTGGCTACGGCAGCTTGCTCGCGGCGCGCTCCATGGTCGGGCTGGGCGAAGCGGGCTACGGCTCCGTCGGCGCCGCGCTGATCGCCAGCCACTTTCCGTCGCGGCTGCGCGGTGCGGTCCTCGCGGGCTTCTTTGCGACGGCTTCGGTCGGCTCCGTGCTGGGCGTGATGCTCGGCGGTGTGATCGCAGCCAAATTCGGCTGGAAGGCCGCGTTCGGCGCGGTCGGCATTCCGGGCCTGGTTCTCGCGCTGCTGTACCTGAAGGTGCGCGACTACCCGACCGTCAAGCTCACCCCGCGACTCGACCGTGCGACCAGCTCGACGCGCAGCGCTGCCAGCGCCATCGTTCACGCGCTGGTTCGCTCGAAAACCATGCTGTGGCTGTGCCTCGCCGCGCCGGCGCAGCTGATCGCCGTGTCGGCGATCTGGTCCTGGCTGCCGAGCTTCCTCAACCGCGTTCACGGCATGGCGCCGGAGCAAGCGGCCATCAAGGCTTCCCTGGTCGTTCTGTGCGGTGCCTTGGGCAGCGTCGTCTGGGGCGCCGTGGTCGACTACTCGGGACGTCGTCGCCGGAAGTTCAAGCTGTACACCACCGCAATGTTGTGCGTCGCTTCCATGATCGTTCTGATGCTGGCCTTCGGCGCCACGAGCATGGGATTCGCGATCGCGGCCAATACGCAGTTCGCCTTGCTCGCCTTGGGCGGCTTCCTGATGACCTGCACCGTGGGTCCGGTGGCGGCAGCGGTGATTGAAGTCATCCACCCCGGCATTCGCGCCACTGGCGCATCGGTGCTGTCGCTTTTCCAGAACCTGTTCGGCCTTGCCGCCGGACCGCTCATCGCCGGATTCCTGTCGGACGCCTTGTCGCTCCAGACCGCACTCATGATCGTGCCTGCCTTCAGCCTGTTGGCAGCCGCGTGCTTGCTGATCGCTGCTCGCACCTTCGAGGCAGATCTCAAGCGTGCGGGAGAGATCGCCGAAGAAGATGCGCAGGCCGCCGCACCCGTATCGCAGCCGCGCCAGGTATTGGCCTGAAGCAGCCGCTGCACCCCCCATCCAACGAATTGACGAATTGAAAGAGAAGACATCCATGAACGGATCGATGATGGATCAGCCCTTGCTGATCTCGACGCTCCTCACCCACGCGGAACGCCATCACGGCGAGCAGGAGATTGTTTCGCGGCGCGTCGAGGGCGACCTCCACCGCTACACCTACCGTGAACTCGCAGAGCGCTCGCGGCGCCTTGCCAACGCCCTGGCGGCGCGCGGCATCGCCTTCGGCGACCGCGTCGGCACGCTGGCCTGGAACGGCTACCGCCACATGGAGCTCTACTACGCGGTCTCGGGCTCGGGCGCCGTGCTGCACACCTTGAACCCCCGCCTGCACGCGGACCAGGTGACGTGGATCGCGGACCATGCCGAAGACCAAATCCTGTTTTTCGACCTGACCTTCCTTCCACTGGTCGAGGCGATCGCCTCGCGTGTGTCGACCATCAAGGCCTTCGTCGCGATGACCGACCGCGCGCACATGCCGGCGTCGTCCAAGGTGCCCAATCTGCTGTGCTACGAGGAACTGGTCGAGGAACATTCGCCCGAGTTCGCATGGCCCGTGTTCGACGAGAAGGCTGCTTCGTCGCTGTGCTACACGTCCGGCACCACCGGCAATCCGAAGGGCGCGCTTTACAGCCACCGTTCGACCCTGCTGCACACGTATGCGGCCGCGCTGCCCGACGCCCTGAACTGCTCGGCGAACGACGTCATCCTGCCGGTCGTCCCGATGTTCCACGTCAATGCGTGGGGCCTGCCGTACGCCGCCTGCATGGTTGGCGCGAAGCTGGTGTTTCCGGGACCGTGGCTTGACGGCAAGTCGCTCCACGACCTCTTCGAGGGCGAAGGCGTGACCGTGTCGGCGGGCGTGCCCACCGTCTGGCAAGGCCTGTTGACGCACGTGGAAGGCAACGGCCTCGAGTTCAGCACGATGCGCCGCACCATCATCGGCGGCTCGGCTTGCCCGCCCGCGATGATGCGCACCTTCCAGGAACGCTACGACGTGCAGGTGTTGCACGCATGGGGCATGACCGAGATGAGCCCGGTCGGCACCGTCTGCACGCTCAAGCCCAGGCAGAAAGCGCTCGATCTCGACGCGCGCCTTGCCATCCAGGCCAAGCAGGGGCGATCGGTGTTCGGCGTCGACATGAAGATCGTCGGCGAAGACGGCAATGAACTGCCGCGCGACGGCGTATCCGCCGGCGAACTGATGGTGCGCGGTCCGTGGATCATCTCCAACTACTTCAAGGGGGAGGGCGATGGTCCTCTGGTGGGCGGCTGGTTTCCCACCGGCGACGTCTCGACGATCGACGCCGACGGCTTCATGCAGATCACCGACCGCAGCAAGGACGTGATCAAGTCCGGCGGCGAGTGGATCGGTTCCATCGACCTGGAAAACATCGCGATGGCTCACCCGGCCGTGGCACTGGCCGCGTGCATCGCGGCCCGCCACCCGAAGTGGGACGAGCGCCCGCTGCTGGTGGTGACCTGCAAGCCCGGCGAGTCTGTGACGCGCGATGAACTGATCGCCTTCTATGACGGCAGGATCGCCAAGTGGTGGACGCCGGACGACGTGGTCTTCGTCGACAGCATTCCGCTCGGCCCGACCGGCAAGGTTCAGAAGAACAAGCTGCGGGACGTATTCCAGGACCACCTTCTGGCTGCGGCCTGACCGACCATGATCTCGACACTCGCGGCGCTGCCGACGCGCGGCCGCACGCTCTTTCCTGGCGTACTCGCCAGCCTCGTGGTGGCAGTCGCCGCGACGTTCCTCTCGCAACACTACGGCGCGCCCGTCATGTTGTTTGCCCTGATCCTGGGCATGGCGATGAACTTCCTGTCGGGCGACGGCGCGTGCGGGGCCGGCATCGGGTTCACTGCGCGCGAGGTGCTGCGCTGTGGCGTCGCGCTGCTCGGGCTCCGCATCACCCTGGGGCAGGTCGCGGCCCTGGGTTGGCATCCTGTGATCCTGGTGGTGGTGTGCGTGGTGGTCACGATCTGCGTGTCGATGATCGTCGCGAAGTTGATGGGCTTCCAGAGCCTGTTCGGCCTGCTCACCGGAGGCGCCACGGCCATCTGTGGTGCATCGGCTGCGCTTGCACTGGCTGCGGCTCTGCCCGCGCATCCGGGGAAGGAACGTGCCACGCTGTTCACGGTGGTCGGCGTATCGGCACTGTCCACGCTGGCGATGATCGTCTATCCCATGCTGGCCCAGCTCCTTGGCCTCGACGCGCATGGGGCGGGTATCTTCCTCGGCGGCACCATCCACGACGTTGCGCAGGTGGTCGGCGCGGGCTACAGCATGTCGCGCGAGACCGGCGATGTGGCCACCTTGGTCAAGCTCATGCGCGTGGCCATGCTGCTGCCGGTGATCGTGTTCGCGGTGATGTGCACCCGCGCTGGCGGCAAGGGCGCCGGCGGACCCCGGCCGCCGTTGTTGCCCTGGTTTGCCGTGGCCTTTGCGGTGCTGGTCGGGATCAACAGCACCGGCTGGATTCCGGCAGGCCTGACCAAGCTGGGCACCGATCTTTCGCAATGGTGCCTGGTGACGGCGATGGCGGCGATCGGGATGAAGACGCAACTGCGCGACCTGGCCACCGTCGGCCTGAAGCCGGTCGCGTTGATGGTCGGCGAGACGGTGTTTCTTATTGTGCTCGTGCTTGTGATGATGCGCTGGATGTCCTGATCGGAGCGGCTTCGGCTGGCATCAGCGCAATGGTCGCCTTGGCGGCCTGCATGCGGCGCTCGAATTCTGCGCTGACCACCGCCACGGTGGCTTCCGCTTCGGTGCGGCTGATGTGGCCGTCGCTCCCGCGCAATCGCTGAGTCTGAAGAAGGCTTCGGACGCATGCCACGGCGTGATACGCCTGCTTCAATGCGTTGACTTCGGCGGTGGCTCGCATGACCAGCGCGGCGAGACCGCCCTCGGATTCGTGGGGCGGTGGGGGAGGGTTCGGGGGGCGCGCGGGCGCGCAAATAGGGTGGACCATGAGTGGCCTCCAGGAACTTCGGTTTGCAACAACCGCCGCGCCCGACGCCAATCAGGGGCGGCGACTCGAACGGGTTGGCGTACCGGGAAGTTCCTGCGAGAACCGGCGAGCCTTGCGGCTCCCCGCTCGAGCCGCCAAAAATGGTGGCACGAACGACGAAGCCGCAGGACTACTGCGGTAATGGCTGCGGCTTTCGTCGCAAAACTTCAGTGGGACGCCAATCCCGATCACGCTTTGTTGACGTGACAGGCGAAGTATAGCTATGGGTGTCTGAAGGCTGTCCTGGCCTGCTCGATGGCCGCCATTTCTTCCAGTAGGATCGGCGCGCCCAGGCTGCTGGTATGGATGCCGAGAACGCTGACCGCCTGCAGCACGGCCGTGATCTCTCGCGGGGTGGCGCCCAGTTCGAGCGCCTTGCGGATGTGACGGCGCGTGCCCGGCGCGTACATATGGGTGCACGACGCATCGACCGCGATGGCGATGAATTCCAGCACCTTCGGCTCCAGCACGCCCGACATGATCGAGTGCATGCCCATTGCCATGAATTTCTCGGCCCATGCCGGGTCGAGTTCCGCGAAGGCATCCCAGGCCGGATTCCAATTCCCGGTCGCGCGCAATTGGTCGCAGATCGGCGTGGCGCTGCGGTTTGTCTCGTTGTTCATTTCATCGTTTCCTTCAGATTGTCGAATCGTCGAATCGTCGAATAGGGCGGCTCAGTGCGCCAGCGTCGGGCGTGCCGACAGGTCGAGCCGCGCGCGGCCCAGGCGCACCTGGCGCGCGGCAAGCCAGAACAACAGTCCGGCACCGATGGCCAGGATGTCGGTCGCGAGCAGCACCGTGGTCAACGCGTGAGTGCTGCCGGCGTCGACCAGGCGGTCGCTCACCATGCCGACCGCGAGCGTCCCGATCGCGAGGGCGAACACATTGATCAACAGCATCGTGACGCCCGCGATGGTCGAGCGCATCTGCGCCGGGGCCAATCCCTGGATCATCGTGTTGGCCGGCCCGTAGAGCGCCAATGGCAGGAAGAAGCCTGCGCACATGCCTGCATAGAACAGGACCGAGCCGGCCGGCGCGAAGCGGTAGGCGATCATCAACGGTGCGCACAGCGCGATCAGCAGCGCCATGAAGCTTGCATGGCCGCCCGGGAGGCGCTTGGCGAAGCGGTCGCTCAGCACGCCGCCGACCACCGCGCCGAGCACGCCAAACACGATCTGCAACGCGCCGATGGTCTTGGCAATACCGGCCGCATCGAAGCCGCGCTCGCGCACCATCCACAGTTGGGCGAACGAGAAGCCCGCGAACACCATGTGCACCAGCACGAAGCCGACGATGGCGAATTGCAAGGCGCGGTTGTGGCCGACCACGCCAAGCACTGCGCGCACCTGCGCGACAAACGGCTGGCCCCGCGACGGGTCGGCATGCTTGTGACGCCCCTGTCCACGCTCCTCGCGCAGGAAGGCCAACGGAATGGCGATCGCCGCCCCGACGATGCCGAGCACCGTGAAGGTCGAACGCCAGCCGAGGCTCGCCCCGACCGTGCCGGCCAACAGGAAGCTCAATCCGATGCCGAGCGGAATGCCCACGAAAAAGACGCCCATCGCCGTGCCCCGCCGCTTCTCGGAGAACAGTTCGGCCAGCAAGGCCACCGCGGCCGGGACAAGGGCCGCCTCGCCGCTGGCGACGAAGAAGCGCGCGACGGCCATTTGCTCGAAGGTCCGGGCGTGTCCGGAAGCCCATGTGCAGGCGCTCCAGATCAGCACGCCCGCGGCGATGACACGCGTACGGCTGAAGCGATCGGCCAGCGCGCCCATGAACATGGCCATGAAGCCGAAGCTGAGCACCCAGACAGAGCCGACCAAAAACCCGTACTGCGCATTGTCGAGCGCGAGATCGCTGATGATCTGCGGCGAAAAGCCCAGCAGCACGTTGCGGTCGACGTGGGCGAGCACGTGAATGACCAGCAGCGATGCAAGGACCGCGTTGGGACTTTTCTTCCAGAACATCATGTGTCTCCCAGGGAGGATTGGCGATCCCGAGTGCTGACTCAGGCGACCCTGCGCAGCTGCGTGCTGCGCTGTGCCGGCGCCCGGTTGGGCGGCATGCCCAGACATTCGAGGGTCTCGTCGGCGGACTCCCACTGAGTGCCGATCCGATAGATGCGATGTGCGTCTTCGCCCGTCGCGATGTCCCGGTTGAGTTCGCGGGCAATGCGCACCATCTTCTCGATCTGCTGCACCGAGGTCGCGCGTTCGCCGTCCGGTCCGAAGAGCGTGTCCTCGATGCCGACGCGCACATGCAGGCCCAGCGCGATGGCCATGGTGTTCATCGGCACCACGTTGCGGTTCAGGGTTTCCAGCGTGAGCACGGCGCCGTTGGGCGTGCGGCGGACGAACTCGATCATGTCGGCCGGATTCAGCCCGGCTGCGCCGCCGCCGATGGCCACGTAGTTGAGGACCAGCGGGCCGGTATAGGCGCCGCGGCGGATCAGGCGTTCGACCGTTTCCAATTGGGTGAGGTTGCCCAGCATGAAATGCGGCTGGATGCCGTTGGCGACCAGGCGCCTGATGTGTTCGACATGCCAGGACGGATTGGAAGGCACGATCATGTCGCGGTAGGCGGCCTGCAGTGCCGGGTTGGTGAGCGAGGTTCCGGCGATGTCGGCCTCGGTCATCAACTCCATCACGTTCATCTGGTTGGTGTTGATCGCGACGGTGACCTGGTCGGGCCGCGGATTCAGTTCGGCCAGCATGTGGCGCTTGTCGTCGTTCATCCACTTGGCGGCCTGGCCCTCGCTCTCCGGTGCGAAGGAGATCGAGCCGCCGACCTGCAGCACCATCTTCGGCACCGCTTCGCGCAGGCAGGCGAGCATCTCGTTGAACTTGGACAGCCGCTTGCTGCCCTTGCCATCTTCTTCGCGCACATGCACATGGAGCACGGTGGCGCCGGCGTTGTAGCAATCGACGGCCTTCTGGACCTGCTGGTCGAGCGTCACGGGAATATCGTCCGAGTCGCCCGGCACCCATTGCGGGCCGTAGGGCGCGACCTGGATCACGAGTTTTTCCTGGTTTTCAGGCAGCAGGGAGTCGTCTAGGAAATGCATGGCTTGTCGTCCTCTCGGGTTGTCGGTTCAGAATGAATTTGCCCGCTGCATGGTTGCTGTGCGGGCCAGGGAAGTATCGAGATCGCATGGATTCCGGTTTGACAAAACGCGACAATGGTTTTGCATATCGCGACACCGCAGGAACCCGGATGGCCTACTTGCTTCGCAGCGCGAGCCTGACCAATTACGTCGAAGTAGCGCGATCGGTGGGCCTCGACCCCTATCGACAACTGAGTGCTGCCGGCATCAACCGGTCGGTGCTGCTGGACCCGGACATCAAGATTCCGGCCGAGGCGGTGGGGCGCCTGCTGGAAGCGTCCGCGCAGGCGGCGGGCATCGATGATTTCGGGCTTCGCATGGCCGAAACCCGCGAACTCTCCAACCTCGGACCCCTTGGCTTCGTGGCACGCGAAGAGCCGACGCTGCGCAAGACGCTCGCATCGATCGCGCACTACCTTCGGCTACAGAACGAGGCGGTCTTTCTGAGGGTCGAGGAGACGGAGGGCCTGGCCATCATTCGCGAAGACATGCTGGGTGGCTTTCCCGGCTCGGTGCGCCAGGCGACGCAACTCATGCTCGGCGTTCTGCACCGGATGCTGAGGATCATCGTCGGCGCGGACTGGAGGCCGCGCAGGATCTGCTTCACGCACGCTGCGCCGGCCAGCCTCGCGGTACACACGCGGGTCTTCGGCTCGGCCATCGCATTCAACCAGGACTTCGACGGCATCGTGTGCCTCGCCTCGGACCTGGACGCCGCGATCCCGTCCTACGACCCGGTCATGGCGCAGCAGACGCGCCAATTCCTCGACGCGATGCTGGCGCAGTCCAATGCCACGATGTCCGACCAGGTCAGGAAGCTGATCCTGGCGCTCCTTCCATCGGGCGCGTGCTCGGTGGAACGGGTGGCGCAGCATCTGGGGGTGGAACCCAGGACCGTGCAACGCCATCTCGCGCAATCCGGCGAAAGCTATTCGTCGATCCTCGATACGGTGCGCTCGGAACTCGTGACGCGCTATGTGGAAAGCCGCGATCGCCCTCTGTCCGAAGTCGCGACGCTGCTGGGCTTCTCGTCCTCGAGCGCGTTCTCACGATGGTTCGGGAGCCGCTTCGGCTGTAGCGTTTCGAAGTGGCGTGGATAGAGCGCCGCTTCCATGCCTGCGTTGGCCATCGCCCAGAACCTGCCAAGTCAGCAGACAGTCAGCAGCAGACGATCAGGCTCAGCCCCGCAGGCCACCCCTTATAGGGATCCCCCGGCGCGATCAACATGAAAGGATGAGCGTATGCGCCAATTGCTTGTCGCCTCCATCGTCTTTGGTGTCGTTACTTCGGCCTTTGCTGACGATTCGGCAAAGCTGCCCGGCGTCTGGAAAATGACTTCCTGGACCCGACATGAGGTTGCCACGGGCAAGGATGGCAAGCCGTTTGGCGAGCATCCCGGCGGTTACCTGATCTATACCAAGGATGGGCATTTCATGTGGACCGGATTCAAGGATCAGCGTCCAAAGCCGGCGGCAGCCGAGCCAACGGATGCCGAGAGCGTTGCCTTGTTCAAGACCATGTACGCCTACAACGGGACCTACAAGGTTGAGGGAGGCAAGATTGTCGACACCGTAGAAGACGCGTGGAACGAGGGTTGGGTCGGCACCAAATTCAAGATCGACAAATACGAAGTCTCCGACAAAACATTGACCATGGTGTCGGCTCCATTCAAGGCAAATATGGATGGCGCTGAAATGGTCGTCACGACTACCTACGAGCGGATTGAATAACCAGCAGACAGAAACAGGAGCTATCCGCAAGATTTGCGAACAAACGAAGTCGGTATGTCCCGGGGCTCGCTGTCAAAGCGGGCACGCGCCTCATGAATATCGGAATGGCGACGATCGGCCCAATCGATGAGACTCGCCATCGGGTCCAGCAGCGATTGGCCTAGCGGTGTCAGACGATATTCAACGCTCGGGGGCTTGGTCGGAAAGACGTGACGAGTAATCAGTCCGTCGCGTTCCAGATCGCGCAGGGTCTGGGTGAGCATGCGCTTGGAAATGTCGCGTACGGCGCGGTGAAGCTCGCTGAAGCGCTGCGACCGCGTCGCGAGGGTCATGATCATCAGGATGCTCCATTTGTCGCCGATGCGGTCGAGCACGTCTCGCACTGGGCAGTGCACCCCGTCAACGGACTGGGCGTCGTCCGTTTGAAAACGGCTGAATCTCTCGATCGCGTTCGATGTAGTGCGCATCTGGGTTCCTCTTGCCTTCCCTGGTTACTTGAAACTGCCTCCTTGTGCAGCAGGAGCGAGGTCTCTAAGGTAGACCTTCCCTCAATCGTAAACCCTACGGGGTCAGGAGTTCATTCATGTTTCTAGTTATGGGAATTACGGGAAAAGTCGGTGGCGCAACGGCAAGGCATCTGCTGGCGAGCGGCAAGAAAGTACGCGCGCTGGTTCGAGATCGCGCGAAGGCGGCCAGTTGGTCGGCCCGAGGCGTCGAACTGGTTGACGGTGATTGGCACGATGCTGACGCCATCGCGCGGGCGCTTGATGGCGTCAGCGGCGCCTTTGTCATGCTGCCGTCGATCTGGGCCCCTTCGCCGGATTTCAAGGAAGCCAAGGGCTTCATCGCCAACTATGTCAAGGCGCTGAACGAGATTGCGCCTCCACGTGTCGTCGCGCTTTCGTCGATGGGGGCACACAAGACCCACGGCACGGGGTTGATCACGGCGCTGTCGTTGCTGGAGCACGGCTTGCGCGATCTGCCAGCGCCGATCGCCTTCGTACGCGCCGGCGGATTTTTCGAAAACTTTCTCTTCGGCCTGGACGTCGCCCAGAGCGGCACGCTCCCCGTCTTCTACAACCCGACCAATCGAAAATCAACCATGGTCGCGGCGGACGACATCGGCGCCGAGGTGGCGAACCTCCTGGCCGGTCCTGCGTGGTCGGGGCAGCGTGTCATCGAGCTCGGTTCGATGGTCAGCGCCGATGAAGTCGCCGCCCAATTGGGGAAGGTCCTTCAGCGGGACGTCAAGGCTTTTGCCGTTCCGCGGGCAGGGTGGCCCGCAGCGCTAGAGCAGTTTGGCATCCCCCAGGGGCAGACGGGACAGGCCGAAGCGATGTACGAGGCGGTCAACTTGGGCTTGATGGACGTCGGGGTCGAAGGTACGGAGCGCGTCGCGGGCACGACGGCATCCGGCGATGTGTTCGCGGCGGCGAAAAATGCCGCCGCGAAGTAGGGCCGAAGGACCGACCAATGTCTAAAACTACTTGGCGCCAAGTCACACCTTTGGCTCTTGCCGCATTTTTCGTCGTGGGAGCACTCAGCAATCTCTTTGCCCCTCAATCCATCTACGAGGAATACCTGAGGTGGGGATATCCGCATTGGTTCCATTTTGTGACGGGGTCGTTGGAACTCACCACTGCCGTTCTGCTTGCTCGGGCGCCGACCCGCCTCCTGGGCTTCGCTCTCGGCTGCGCTGTGATGTTGGCGGCACTCGGTACCGTCACGATCCACGGCGAATATGGGCACGCGGCACCTCCACTCGTCGTGGGAGCACTTTCGATTTTCGTCGGCTGGATTGCGTGGCGCCAGCGGCTTTCCGACTCGGGAATGCAGCCCCCGCCGTCTGCGGCGCCTTCCGGCAGTCCGTGCATCACCAGGACTGGAACGTCGATCGCTTTGAGATCGTCATGAAACTCCGTCTCGGAGAGGACCCTGCCCGCAGCGTCGCGGGCATCTCTCCTCCCCGGTAGTTTCTCTCCCGTTTGGGAGACGACGAGCGGCCTCGCCGGCCATAGATTGGATGCATCCGCACGGAGATCGGGATCATCAATCATGGACCGGAAAGTCATTCATATCGCGCGCCGAGCTTTGCTGGCGCTGTGCGCCTGCGCTCTGTCCGTCGCGGCGCAGCAGGCACATCCACCGCGAACCGCAAGTCAAAGCCAGGCGGCTCAGGACCCGCAGCCTCAGGGACAGCCACACATCTCCATCAGATGGGCAATCGCTTTGACATGCGTGCTGATCTTTGGTGTCGCTGCAACCCAAGTCTTCGCCGCGAACCCGTTCGATGACCTCGCGAAAGACATTGGAGACGCTGCCAAGAAATCGGTGAGTGATGCAGTCAACGGCGCGGTCAACGCTATGGGCACTCCGAATCAAGCGCCGACGCCTGGCCACGCGCCTTCGAATCCTTCACCGGCGGCCTCTCTTTCGACGGGGCAGGCGTCCGGTACACAGAGCAACTCTGACCAGTTTCCGACCAGCCGCAGCGGGTGCCCGGTTCGAAAGGACGATCCACGCTGGAAAACCCTTCCCAAGGGAAACCATTGTGGGTTGTAGCGTCGTAGCGTTCGATTTGACAGCCTGCTCCGAGGGAATGCCATGACGCTTTCAACTGACCCGATTGGCTTGAACCCGGCCCGCGGGTTGTTCGTGTTGATCTTCGCCCTTCTCGCGCTTCCAGCAGTTGTGCTGGCGCAAGGGCGGCAGTTGCACATGCCGCCAATGAGCCAGCTGCCTGGCATCCTCTATAAGTGCCAGTCCGCTGATGGTTCGCGGGACTTTCCTGTTACCGAGGTGCGTCAACTGCCTGGGGATCAGAACGTCTACTGGGCAACCATGCGCACGCTTGGTCTTTCTCGCGAGGAGGTAAAGGCGCTCAACGTGAAGTGCGCGCTTGCGACGCCGAAAAGCGAGCCGGTGCAATCTGCCGCAACATCCGCACCGCCTTCGCCGAAATCAGGCCCCTTCACCCGCTTCACCATGGGGGACTATTTCAATGCAATCTACAACGGGGATCGCGAAGAAGTGCGCCGCCAAGATCAGAAATACATTGGCAAGCTCGTCGCCGATATCAAGGGTCGATTCGGAGACAACCCAATCTGGAAAAAAATCATGGACATGATGCAGGTAGATAGGGCAACGCTGGCTGAAGCGGCCATCCGGGCGTATGTGCAGAACTATGAGAGCGCCTACCGGCAGTGCCTTCGCAAAGATGCGGTGTCATTCACGATCAGGCAGTCAATGACCAATCGAGATGGTGCTGTCGTCACCATGAACGAAACGTCTTATCGGGTGAACCCAGAGTTCGCGGCAGCGTTCAAGGCAACCGGAGAGATTGCGGATACGGTTGGGGGCGCACTCAGCGACATGGGTTATGGAAGCCCAGTTGCACGCACCGAGACCGGCATTCACGAAATCATGAGTGCATACCGTTGCGATGATCCGGTAATCAAGCAATTTGAATCAGGGCTTTTGCAGATGCATGCCGCCCATATGGCACGGCGATAGCAAGGTAAGCCGATCAACGATTGGGGAAAGCTCAGTCCGGCAGCCCCGGATAGGATTTGAGCGTCCCGTGCTTCAGAAGCTTGACCGACTGTGCGCCGGTCGTCGGGAACGGGCAGATCTGCTCATCCTCGCCGTGCAACTAGCTGCCAGTCGATGCGTAGCGGCGCAGCCCGATGCGCCAGGCGCCGAAGGCAAGCGCGAGGAACACAAAGCCTGCGAGTGGCGAGACGAACCCTACCCACGCGGGTGCGCCCATCGGGTCCGTCCTGCCCAGTATCGCAAGCACAGGGTAGTAGGCGACGCAGGCGAGGGGGACCGCAAAGGTCAGCGCGTACCGGAACCATTGCGCATACACGGCCAGCGGAAACTGCGCTGCTTGCACGCCGCCATAGGTCAGCACGTTGGCGATCTCCAGGCTCTCGACCGTCCAGAACGACAACGTGCCCTGCAGCACGAGGATGCCGAGAAACAGCGCGACCCCGCCCGCCACCGCGAACAGTGCGGTCGCGATCGCTGCCGGCGTCCACGCGATGTCCGCCTGCACGGTGGCGAATGTCATCACCCCCAGACCCTGCAGGAGCCGCCCGAGCCGGCTGATGCGCACGTCATGCCCCATCAACTGCAGCGCCAGCGGCCGGGGCCGCAACAGCAGGCGATCGAACGCACCGGTGCGCAGGAAGTCCGTGCCCAATGCGTCGAAGCCGCGCCCCAGCGCGTCGGCGATCGCGAACATGCAGTTCACCAGGCCATAGAACATCGCGACCTCGCCAAGCCGCCAGCCCTGCACGTCGCCGAACCGGTGGAACAACGCCCACACGGCGATCATCTCGATGCCCGTGCCCAGGAACTGGCCCAGCGTGAGCATCAGTGCCGAGACGGGATAGCGCGCCTGGCCGCCCAGCGAAGCAGCCACCAGGCGACTCCACAGAGCCAGCGATCCCATGCGTTTCATCCTCCCTGCACTTGGAGTCGGCGCATGGTCCGGACCATCGCCGCATGGCCGATTGCCACCAGCAGCAGGATCCAGACGCCTTGCAGGCCGAGTGCTGCCAGCGCCTGCGCACCCGCGAGCTGGCCGAAATAGATTCGCGCCGGAATGTCCATGACCCCGGCCAGCGGCTGCAGCAGAAGCATCGGTTGCCAGGCATCGGGCAGCAATATCAACGGCAGCAGGTTGCCCGAGAACACGATGACGACAGGGGCGGCCAGTGCGTTGATGCCGCGCTCGTTGAGTGCTGCCGCCGCCGCGATGTTGAGCAGCATCACCAGCGACGTCGACAGCAGCAGCGCGAGGAACCCCGATGCGATGAAGCCCAGTCCGGCCGCAATGCCTGCCGGCGGTTGCCAGGCCCATTCGCCCAAGCCGGCGAGCGGCAGCACGACGCCAGCGAATGCCGCCATCAGTGCCAGCCGCGGCAGGACGCGCGCCGCGATCCAACCGGCCGAGCGCGCGAACCACAGCGCATAGGGATCGACCGGCCGCAACCGGTCGTACGCCACGGCGCCCGTACGCACGGCCTGCGCCACCTCGGGGTCTCCCAGCCACGGCAGCAGTGCGAGCAGGCCCTGCGCCAGCCAGGTGTAGGTGATGGCCTGCGCCAGTGACATCGGCGCGCCAGTGGCCGCCGCGCTGCCGTAGAACGCTGCCAGCACCATCACCTTGATGCCGCCCCACCAGCACTGCGTGGCGAAGCCCGCGTAGGCCGCCGCGCGGTATTGCAGCATCTGGAGGAAACGCGACGCGAAGGCTGCGACGTAAGGGCGCAAAAGCTCGCGCGGCGCCATCCCGGTCAGGCCTCTGCGGCGCCGTGCATGGCGTAGAAGCGCGCGATCACGGCCTCGATGGTCATGCCCTCGTCCTCGGCGTCTTCGGGCAGGCCATCGTCGAGCCGGCGCGCGGCCATGACCTGCGCACGCAGCGCTTCGACCGGGCTGTCGGCCAGCACGCGGCCATGGCCGATCACGATCACGCGTTGGGCGAGTGCCTCGATGTCGTGCATGTCGTGCGTGGTCAGCAGTACCGTGGTGCCATGTTCGCGGTTGGCACGAAGCACGAAGTCGCGCACCGCGAGCTTCGAGGGCGCATCGAGCCCGATGGTGGGTTCGTCGAGGAACAGGATGTCAGGCTCGTGCAGCAGCGCTGCCGCGATCTCGGCGCGCATGCGCTGCCCCAGCGAGAGCTGGCGCACGGGCTGATCGAGCAGGCGCTCCAGATGCAAGAGCGCCACCAGTTCATCGCGCGTGCGCACGAAGCGCACCGGGTCGACGCGGTAGATGTCGCGCAGCAATGCGAAGCCGTCATTGACCGGCAGGTCCCACCAGAGCTGTGTGCGCTGCCCGAACACGACACCGATGCGCCCCACGTGGCGCTCGCGGTCGGCAAAAGGGTCACGTCCGTCGACCTCGACGCGGCCGCCGTCGGGACGCAGGATGCCCGCGAGGATCTTGATGGTGGTTGACTTGCCCGCGCCGTTGGGGCCGATGAAGCCCAGCAACTCGCCCCGCTCCAGTTCGAAGGACACACCGGACAGTGCGTCGATCGTGCGGTGACGCGGACGCACCAGCGCGCGGATCGCACCGCGTACGCCCGGGTCGCGCTCGTGGATGCGGTAGCTCTTGCGCAACTGGTCGACGACGATCTGGGGCATGGCGCGGGGGAGGCGAATGCTACACGATCAGTTGGACACCACCGGACGCGCATTCACGGCTCGGTTCTTCGGTGTTGCTTGTGTGCACCAACTGACAAACGTCAATGCGCGCATTCGTGAGGGCCAGATAATTTTCATTCGCTGGTCCTTTCCCCTCTGAACCCGATTGCTGTGTGTTGCCAACGCGCAATTCCGTGATGCGACCCCTGAAATATTTGAAACCGAAAGTGCGTGCGCCTACCGGTGATCGACACACTCGGTTGCGTACAAGCGGACCGGCGGCCGTCGCCGCATCTATCGTGGGCCTCGACTGGATCCGGCTGAGGCACTCATCAACATCAACAAAGTGAGGCTTTCATGTTCGACCGACGCACCTTCGCAGCTTGCTGCGTGCTTGCCCTCCCATATGGCGCCTGCCTTGCGCAGACGACTTTCGCGACAGCGGATCAGTACTACGACAACCGCTGGTACATCACACCCTTTGGCGTCTACGTCCACCCGGACGGGGACCGCAACGCCGACAACGGCTGGGGCGGAGGCATAGCCATTGGCAAGCCGATCAGCCCCAGTTGGAACATCGAGTTGCGCGGCCAGTACGAGGAACTCGATGGCGCCCGTGAGAACCCCTTTGGCGTTTTCAACAACACCAACAAATACAAGAACTGGAGCGGCACGCTCGACGCGCAGTGGTTCTTCCTGGGCCGCCAGGGGCTGAACCGCTGGCAGTCGAACACCGTGCAGCCCTATCTGGTGGGCGGCATTGGCGCCATAGACAACAAAGTGGATCAGCTGTTCAGCAGCAGCAGCCACACGAGTTTCATGGCCAACGCGGGCCTCGGCATCGTCTGGCCGTTTTCCAACTGGGGGCGCCTGGTGGCCGACGCACGCTACCGCTATGTCGACAGTGCCAACAACACCAGGACTCAAAACCGGCAGAGCATGAACGACTGGCTGTTCACCGTGGGCCTGCAGATCCCCTTCGGGGCGCCTCCGGTTGTAGCGCAGGCGCGCCCGGCGCCTCCGGCAGCGATGCCGCCGCCACCGCCCCCGCCACCCCCGGCAGCGCGCAACTTTGAACTCAAGGCCGATGGCACGTTCGCATTCGCCAAGGCGGACTTGACGCCTACCGGCCGCGCCCGCATCGACAGCACGCTCCAGGAACTCAAATCCTCGGGCATCCGGCTGCGCACGATCTCCATCGTCGGGCACACCGACCCGATAGGCAGCCTCGACTACAACCAGCGCCTGTCCCTGGCGCGGGCAAACTCGGTGCGCGACTACCTGGTAGCCCAAGGTGTGCCGGCCAACATCATCACGACTGAGGGCCGCAATTTCTCGGAGCTGAAGATCACTGAAGCCCAGTGCAGGGAACAAGGCAAGGCGAAGAACCGCACTGCGCTCATTGCCTGCTTCGAGCCGAACCGGCGCGTCGAAATCCGCGCCGCGGGCGAGCAGCCGGGCTAAGGCAGGAGGGGGCGCGGCGCTAGCCGCCAGGCTTTCGCGCCGCTTCGTCGTCGATGGACTTCTGCACCGCCTTGTAGAAGTCCTCGCGCGCCTCGATCTCGGCGCGGCCCGTGGCCACGGGCCAGTCGCCGTTGGAGGCGATCACCAGCCTGCGCTTCGGGTCGATGAAGATGCCCTGGCCGAAGATGCCGCGCGCCGCGAAGCTGCCGTCGTCGTAGGTCCACCACTGGAAGCCGTAACCGCGGCCCGGCCGCCCGATGTCCGCTTGGCGCGTGGTGGCCTCGGCCAGCCAGCCGTCGGCCACGACAGGCTGCCCGCCGGCACGCGCACCGTCGAGGATGAATTGCCCGAAACGGGCGAAGTCGCGCGTGGCCGCCTGGATGCAGCAACCGCTGATTTCCTGGCCGGTGCTGCTCAGGATCCACGTGGCCTTCTGCTCCATGCCGGCCGGCACCCAGATCTTTTCCGACAGGTAGCTTGCCAGCGGCTTGCCCGTTGCGCGCGTCACCAGTACGCCCACCAGGTTGGTCTCGCCTGTGCTGTAGTTCCAACGGGTCCCGGGCGGCGCTGCCCGCGGCAGCTGGCGAAGGTAGCTCACCAGCGCATCGACGCCTTCTTCGGGCTTGTGGTTGTTGAAGCGCGCCACGTCCGAATTCGGATCGGCATAGTCCTCGTTCCAACGCACGCCGGATGTCATCGTCAGGAGCTGGCGAATGCTGACGACGTCGTAGGCCGAGCCCTTCATCTCCTGGATGTAGTCGCTGACCTTGTCGTCGAGGCTGCGGATATGGCCGTCACGGACGGCGGCGCCGAGCAGCGTGGAGGTGATGGACTTCGCCACGGAGAAACTCGTCCAGCGCCCGTCCCGGTCGAAGCCCAGGCCGTAGCGCTCCAGGCGTAGCTTGCCGTCGTGCAGGATCAGAAGGGCGGCAGTCCTTTGCTTCGCCATGTAGGCGTCGACGTCCACCGGCAGCGCCAGCGGTGGACCCGGCGGCAAGGGCGATGGCGCGGTGCCGGCGGCGACGACGCGCGCCTTGGCCAGCACCGGCAGACGGTCGAGGGCCCGGAACCCTGCATCGCGCTGCGGCTCGCTCCAGAACAGCACGTCGCGATTGGTCGGCAGCGTGGCGAGCAACCCGCGCGTTTCCTTGTCGAGACTGAACCAGCCCGCTGCACCGGCAATGGCGACGACGGCCAGCGCCCCGAGAACGATCCTTCCAGGCTTCATGCTGCAAATTCCTTTGTTGATGTGATGACGTCCTGCGCATTGAACACCCAATCGGGTCGCATCGTGCCGTCATGACCCTGTTGGTATTTGCCCTAGGCAGATGCGCAGACCCGGCGTACGGCCGTCAGCAACTGGCGTACGCTGACCGGTCGCTCTAGAAAATCGGTGGCATCGAGGCGCGCGATGGCCACCGCGGTGCGAAACGCGGTGTGCGGCCCCAGGACGATCACCGGGAGGGTATTGCCCGAGTCCCTGAGATCGCGCACCAGTCGCAGCGTGGCCGTCTCGTCCTCGTCGCCCGAGAGGATCAGGCAATGACCGGGTCCGCGCGGCATTCTGGCGAGAAGGTCGAAGCCGCCCTCGAGAAATACCAGTTCCACGCTGCGCCCGAGCGCCGATTCGATCCATGCGCGATCGCGCGGGTCAACGACGACGACATACACGACGTTAGGCATGTTTTGACGAGGCGGCTTCGAGTCGACACCGCATGCCGCCGGCAATGTTCTGCAGATGGCATTCCTTTCGCGGGCGCAAGAACGGCCGGCCCCGCGAGCCGATGATGAGCGCGCACATGTAACCCGTCCATCCCGGTCGCCACGCAACGCCACGTAGGTGGCGCCCGGCTGGGCCGTGCCTGCTTGATTGGGCGAGGCGTTATCAGCCAATCGTCAGTTCATCGACGAGCTCGGACACGCGCGTAGCTTGAAGTGCGGCTATGCTAGGCGCACGAACAATACGAAGCATCTCGAACATGGGACCTGGCCACATGGTTGTCCGCGGCCGCCGCGGAGAAGTCTTTTGAATATCGAGGAAAAACTGGAAGAGCTTTCGGCGCTCGTCGCGGTGGCGATGAATGTTGCGCCTGAGCAATTCCCGTCATGGAGTGACGGCAGCGTGGCGCACATGGCCGCGACGGGTGAACTCTGGTCCGAAATCCGGCCCCATCTCGCGGGGGACGCCGCGAGGAGCCTGGATGGAAAAATCCAGGAATTGCTCGCGGCTTTCAAGGTGGGCGAGACCGAAAAGGGCAGGCGTATCGCTGAATCGCTCTACGCCGATCTGGCCAAGCTTCGCTGACGCAATCACAGTCCAGGACTGCTTTGCATGATTCCGCCGTCGGCGAAGATCGTCGTGGCCGTGAGGTAGCTCGCACCGTCGCTCGCGAGGAAGGCCACCACGCTCGCAATCTCCTCCGGGCGGGCCATGCGGCCCAGCGGAATGGCCGCGTCGAGTTTCGCCAGCAACACCTGATTGTTCATGGTGGATTGATTGATCGGCGTCGCCACCGCGCCAGGGCCGACGCCGACGACGAGGATGTTGTGCGGCGCCAGCTCGACGCCCGCCGTGCGCGTGAGCATGCGCATTCCACCCTTCGACAGGCAGTAGGCGGCGTTGCCCGGCATCGGCCAGTCTTCGTGCACGGAGCTGACGTTGATGATGCGTCCGCCGCCGCCTTGCTTGACCATCTGCCGCGCTGCGATCTGGGTGCCGAAGAACGCGCTCTTGAGATTGATGGCGAGCACCTTGTCGTAGTCCGCCTCGGACGTGTCGAGCACGGATGTGCGCGTCTCCACCCCGGCGTTGTTGACCATGACGTCGATGCGGCCGAACGCCTCGACGGCGGTGGTAACCAGCCTTTGCAAGTCGGCGACCTTGCTCACGTCAGCCTGTACCCCGATCGCCTGGTCGCCGAGCGCGCGGACTTGCTGCTCGGTCGCCTCGGTCGCTTCGGGATGCACGACGTAGTCGATGACGATGTTGGCCCCTTGTCTGGCGAGCTCCAGCACGATGGCGAGGCCGATGCCGCTGTTGCCGCCGGTGACGATGGCGACTTTGCCCTTCAGGTTCATGATTCGCCCCCTTGATGGGTGAAGTGTCCGAGCACGCTCGATTCTTGATCCGTCAGCGTGCAGGGCAAATCCCGGGTGCTACCTATTCCCACGTACGTGGAACGCCATGGCTTGGCTCAACGATGCGAATCGATGAATCGCTCGATGCGCCGCGCCGTGGCAACCGGTTGCGTCAGCACGAACAGGTGGCCGCAATCGATCGTTTCCAGCGTCGCGTCGCGGAGGCTGCTCGCGATGATGCGCCCGTTGACGGGCGGCACGATGGGATCGTCGGCGCCCATCAGCACCAGCGCGGGCGCCTTGACGCGGTGAAGCCGATGCCAGCTGGTCCAACCCAGCGTCGCGATCAACTGGTAGAGGTAGCCCAGTCGGCTCGGTTCGCGCATTGCCTGCGCGTGCATTTGCAGCAGGTCGCGCTCGAAGCGCAGCGCACCTCCATAGAGTTCGCCGCCGATGCGCACGAGGTATGACGGGTCGAGATAGCGCCGTGGGCTCAGCATCTTCAGCAGCACGCCGGGCCGTCCCGGCACCATGACGAACCCGGCACAGGTGGCTGCCAGCGTGAGCGTGCGGCAGCGCGCCGCATGGCGTATCGCGAACTCCTGCGCCGCCGCGCCGCCCCAGGAGACGCCGAAGATGTCTGCCTGGTCGATGCCGAGCGCATCGAGCAGCCGGGCCGCAAGATCCGCGACGCCGGGCAGGCGATAGGGCAGCCACGGCACCGGCGATTCGCCGACGCCCGGGACGTCGAAGGCAACGACGCGCATGCGCTCGAAGCACTCGATGAAGGGCGCCATGGTCTCGATGCTTGCACCGATGCCGTTGAACAGCAACAGTGTGCGGGTCGCCTTCGGCGCTCCGCCGATGGCAATCCGCACGCGCTGGCCGTCGAGGTCGATGAATTGGGTGGTCAGGAGATGCTTGGGCGCCATCAGGTGCCGCTGCCCACGTAGGTGCCGGGTGCGGCGCACAGCGGGGGATGGGCACGCGATCCTTCCTGGCGTGGAGCGCGTCGTTTCGGATCAGAACGTTTGGCAAGCCATGCGGCCAGGTGGGGCCACCAGCTGCCTTCGTGGCGGATGCTGCCGGCTTCGAATTCCTCCGGCGTCTCGTGGCTTCCGGGATGCGTGAGGAAGGCGCTCTTGCGACTGCCTCCGGGCGGATTGACGATCGACTGCACGTGGCCGCTGGAGCTCAGGACGAACTCGCTGTGGCCGCCGAGCAGGCGACGCGTCTGGTAGCAGCCGTCCCATGGCGTGATGTGGTCGGTCGTGCCCGCGAGGATGTAGCTGTCGCATTTGACGTCGCCGAGCGAAAGCGGCGTTTCGCCGATCGACAGTCCGCCGGGTTTGGCCAGCGCGTTGGATTCCAGCAGCGCGATGAAGTCGGCGTGCAGCCGGGCAGGCAGGCGCGTGGTGTCCGCGTTCCAGTAGAGGATGTCGAACGCCGAGGGCTTCCGGCCCATCAGGTAGTTGTTGACCCAGTAGTTCCAGATGAGCTCGTTCGGCCGCAGGGAGGCGAAGATCTTCGCCAGGTCCTTGCCTTCGAGAACGCCTTTCGCGCCGCTGAGCGTGCGTGCCAGGTCGAGCGTCTCCAGGTGCGCGAACAGGCCCATCGAGCTGTCGGCAATGCCATCGATGTCCAGGATGGAAACCAGCAAGGTCAGGCTGCGGGCCCAGTCGCTGCCCTTGGCTGCGAGATGGCCCAGCAGCGCCGCCGAGGTGATGCCACCCGAGCAGGCGCCGAGCACATGCAGCTGCTCGGAACGCGAGATGCTGCGCGCGACGTCCATCGCCCGCTCCAGCGCCATCACGTAGGTTTCCAGGCCCCAGTCCGACTGGCCGGCCTCGGGGTTGAACCAACTCACCACATTGACGGTGAAGCCTTGCTGCACGAGGAACTCGATCAGGCTGCGGCCCGGCGCGAGATCCCAAACGTAGTACTTGTTGATCTGCGGCGGGACGATGAAGAGCGGCGTGCCGTGTACGGTGTCGGTCTGCGCCCTGTACTGGATGAGCTCCAGCAGGTCGTCGCGGTGTACCACCGACCCCGGCGTCGCGGCGAGGTTCTCGCCGACGACGAAGCCGGAGCCATCCACCGACGAGGGCAGGCCGCCGTTGTCGCGCCAGTCGGCGGCCATCTGGCGGATACCGTCGGCGAGGTTGAGTCCGCCCGTCTCGATGGTGCGCTTGAGCGCCGCCGGATTGCCGACCAGCGTGTTGGTGGGCGCGAGCGCGTCGGTCACCATCCCGAGCATCATCTTTGCCCTGGCCTCGTCGCGTGGCTGGAGGTCCAGTTCGCCGGCAATGCGATGGATCTCCCGGACCACGGCGAGGTGGGTCTGCATCAGGCGGCGGTACATGCCGTTGTCCTGCCAGGCCGGGTCGTCGAAACGGCGGTCGTTCGGCGATGGACTGATCGTGGATTGACCGGTCGTGACCTTGATCAACTCGGCCGTGGCGCGGCGCAGGCCCTCCATCGACTTGAACGGCTGCATCAGCGCGCCCATGGAAAGCGCGCCGAGCGAATCGGTCAGGCGCGAGGTGCTTGCCGGCTTTTCTGTTTCGATCATGCCGTCACCATCGCGAGCGAGTCGGCCACCATCAAGGGTCGCGAGGGATCGACGAGGCTGTGCGCCGCGTTCTTGCACCGGACCAGGAAGCCGCCGGTCTTCGTCGTCACTTCGGTCAATTCCACGCGCAATTGCACGAGGGTGCCCGAAGGCACCGGCGCGAGAAAACGCACCCGGTCGAATCCGTAGTTCAGGACGTTGACGGCATCGCTCGGATAGACGCCGAGTTCGAAGTGCGCTGCCGGAATCAGCGACAGCACGAGCAGTCCGTGCGCGATCGTGCCCAGAAACGGTCCTTCCGAGCGTGCGCGATCCACGTCCACATGGATCCACTGCGTGTCTCCGGTGCATTGCGCAAAGCGATCGATGCGCGTCTGGTCGAGCAGGATGGCGGTGGACGTCCCGAAGTCACGGCCGACGTGGTCCGGAAGGGCCGATGTGGAATAGGTTTCTTGTTGAGCCATGAGACTTTCGGGAGATTCGGATCAGGCAGCCACTGCAGGCTCGGCCGCGGGTGCATCGACCAACAAGGCGGCAGGCGCACGCGGGCGCAGCAGGAAGTGCGACAGGGCGGGGATCAACAGCACGGCGCCGACCATGTTCCAGATGAACATGAAAGCCAGCAGGATGCCCATGTCGGCCTGGAACTTGATGGGCGAGAGCGCCCAGGTCAGCACGCCCGCAGCCAGTGTCACGCCGACGAGTACGACCACCTTGCCGGTGAATTGCAATGCGTCGCGGTAAGCCTGCGCGAGCGATGCACCGGCGCGTTGACGGGCGAGTTGCACACTCAGCAGGTACAACGCGTAGTCCACGCCGATGCCGACGCCGAGCGCGATCACCGGCAGCGTGGCCACCTTGACGCCGATGCCGAGGCAGACCATCAGGGCTTCGCACAGGACCGACGTGATGACAAGCGGCACCACGGCCACCACCACGGCACGCCAGCTGCGGAAGGTGATGAAGCACAGCACGATCACGGCGGCGTAGACCAGCATCAGCATCTGGGTCCAGGCCTTGTGGACCACGATGTTGGTGGCCGACTCGATGCCGGCGCCGCCCGCGGCGAGCAGGAACTTGCGGTCGCCGTTGCTGTGCGCATCGGCGAAAGCGGCACTGGCTTGCACGACGCGGTCGAGCGTCTCGGCGCGATGGTCGGCCAGGTAGGCGATCACCGGCATGACCGAGCACTCGGTGTTGAACAGCTCAGGGTTGTTCACGCTGGCCTGCTGCGCGCCGTAGTTCAGCACGTCCTGGTTGCGCGCGATGGTCAGCCACTTGGGGCTGCCTTCGTTGCTGCCGGCGGTGATCTGGCGCACGGCGTTCGCCAGCGAATTCGTCGTCTGCACGCCGGGCACCTGCTGGAGCGTCCAGGCCAGGCGGTCGGCTTCGACGAGCGTCTCGTACTTCAGGCAGCCTTCCTTGGCGGTCTTGACGATCACCGCGAAGGTGTCGCTCGACAGCGAGTAGTTGGCTGTGATGAAGGCGTTGTCGCGGTTGTAGCGCGAGTCCGGCCGCAATTCCGGCGCACCGGGGTCGAGGTCGCCGATCTTGAGATGGGTGCTGACCGCGAAGCCGACCGCCACCAGCACAGCGGCCGATGCGACGGTGCCGATGGCCCAGCGACGCTCGGTGAAGCGTTCGAGCCAGGTGTAGACGCGGTTGAAGCCGCGTGCTTCGTCGCCGCTTTCCGCACGCAGGCTGCGTTGTGCGGCCTTGGCGCTCACGCCGATGTACGAAAGCAGCACCGGCAGCAGGATCAGGTTGGTGACGATCAGCACCGCCACGCCGATGCTCGCTGTGAGCGCGAGGTCCTTGATGACCGGGATGTCGATCATCATCAGCACGGCGAATCCCACCGCGTCGGCGACCAGCGCGGTCAGTCCGGCGAGGAACAGGCGGCGGAAGGTGAATCGTGCAGCGACCAGGCGGTGCGCGCCGCGGCCGATGTCCTGCATGATCCCGTTCATCTTCTGCGCACCGTGCGACACGCCGATCGCGAAGACGAGGAAGGGCACGAGGATGGAGTAGGGGTCCAGTTCGAAGCCGAGACCGGCCACCAGCCCCAGCTGCCAGACCACGGCCACCAGCGAGCACGCGACCACCAGCGCGGTGCTTCGAACACATCGCGTGTAGAAATAGATGATGAGCGTCGCCACCAGCGCGGCGAGGCCGAAGTACAGCGCCACCTGGTAGAGGCCTTCGATCAGGTCTCCGACCAGCTTCGCGAAGCCGATGCTGTGCACGCGGATGCCGGTGGGGTTGCCTTGCGCGTCGGTCTCGTAGCGCGCGCGCATCTGATCGAGCGCCTGCGACAGGCCGCGGTAGTCGAGGCGCTTGCCCTGCGTGGCGTCCGAGTCGAGCAGCGGCACGACGATCATGCTCGACTTGAAGTCATTGCCGACGAGGTTGCCCACCAGTCCGGCGCGCGCGATGTTGCCGCGCAGCCGCTCGGTGGAGGCCTGCGAGCCGTCGTAGTTGTCAGGCATCACCGGGCCGCCCTGGAAGCCTTCCTCGGTCACTTCCGTCCATCGCACGGCGGGTGCCCAGAGGGACTTCATCCACGCGCGATCGACACCGGGCGTGAGAAAGAGTTCGTCCTGGATCTTCTTCAGCGCGGCGAGGTAAGCGGGGTCGTAGATGTCGCCTTTGGTGTTCTCCACGACGATGCGCAGGGAGTTGCCCAGCCCGCGCAGTTCCGTGCGGTTCTCCAGGTAGTTCTGGATGTAGGGGTGGCCCTGCGGAAGCATCTTCTCGAAGCTGGCATTCAGCGTCAGCCGCGTCATGGCCATGAAGCCCAGCAGCAGCGTGATGAGGCCGCAGAAGACCATCACCGCGAACCTGTGATTGAAGATCAACCGCTCCAGGCGCGAGCCTGAGCGGGTGTCGAATTGCTCGAGCGAACTCGGCGCGGACGTGTCCGCGGATGTGGGGGTGTGCATGTGCGAGATCCGTCTGCCCGATCAGGGCAGTTGAAGCGATTGGGCGCCGCGCGGCCCTGCGATGACGAGCGCGCCCTTGGCGGGTGTCGCCACTGCCGCGGCGGGTACGGTGCGCTCGACGGAGGCGGCCTTGAAACTTGCGCCGTCGTCGGTGCTGGTCAGGACGTGGCCGGCCTGGCTGACGAGGACGATGCGTCCGTCGTCCTGCCGCATGCCGGCGGTCATGCCGACCTGCAGGCCCGTCGGCGTCTGCTGCCAGTTGCGTCCGCCGTCGGTGCTGCGCAGCACCGTGCCGCGCAGGCCGTAGGCGATGAGCGAACGGGCATTGCCCGTGATGCCGAAAAGGGTGCCCTTGTAGGGCAGTTCGAGTGCGCGGAAACGTGTGTCGCCGTGCTCCAGCTTGAGCAGCAATCCCTGCTCGCCGGCAATGTAGGTGTCGGCGCCGATGCCACGCACCGCATAGAGGTGCAGGCCCTTCGGGTTGTCGACGGCGTGCAGCCAAGGCTCCCAGGTCGCGCCACCGTCCCTGGTGTGCAGGACGAGGCCGAATGCACCGACGACGAAGCCTTCGGATGCATCGCGGAACCACACGTCGAGGAAGGGGTTCTCCGCCCCTTGCACCTCGAAGCGCCGGGCTTCGTCTACCAGCAGCCCGGCGCGCTTCGGATCATCGACCGCCAAGGCGGCGGCTTCGCGCTGGTAGTAGCGGACCATGATGTCGCCAACGCGCCGGCCGTCGAGCTGGGTGGTCCAGCTCAGGCCTGCATCGTTGGAGCGCAGCACGACGCCGTCGTGCCCCACGGCCCATCCGTTTGTCGCGGTCGGAAAGGTCACGGCCACCAGGTCCGAGCTGACAGGCACTTCGGCCTGCCGCCAGTTCTTGCCGGCATCGTCGGAATAGACGATGTGTCCGCGCTGGCCCACGGCCACGACGCGGTTGCCGGCACTGGCCAGCCCATTGAGCAACGTGCGCGAAGCGAGCGGGCTCTTCATGGCCGGCGTGTCCAGCACGTCACGCCATCCGGCGGGCTGTACCGCCCACGCCGAGGTGGCGGCCAGCGTCGCGGCGAGTGCCAGGCCGCTGAGGGTGAATCGCTTCGCGTTCATCGATGGGCCTCGTTCAGCGAACGCCCGCACCGGCGAGCGAGTCGGCGGTCCACTCGCGGTCGGACAGCGCCTTGGTCTGGCGCAGGCCGCCGGTTTCCGCGATGTAGCCGGTCAGCGAATAGACCCGCGCGGCGAAGTCGTAGTGGCCGAACATGTCGGTGTACGGGGCCGGGAGGTCGTAGCTGGGCGTCATGTAGGCAAAGCCCGAGCGGTAGAGCTGGCCGCGTGCGTCATAGTTATCCGATGCCAAGGCTGCCCACGAGTCCTCGTCGAGGTAGAAGGTGCGCTTGCTGTAGACGTGGCGCTTGCCCTCGCGCAGCGTGGCTTCCACGGCCCACACGCGATGGAGTTCCCAGCGAACCAGGTCCGGGTTCAGGTGGTTGGGCTTGAGCAGGTCGTCCTGCTTCGACTGGTATACCGCGGCGTAGTCGTTGTAGGGCAGGTACATCTCCTTCTTGCCGAGCAGCTTGAAGTCGAAGCGGTCCATGGAGCCGTTGAAGATGAAGGTGTCGTCGAAGGTCGTGGCGCCTGCGGTGCCCGGGTTGGGCGTGTCGAAGGACAGGTCCGGAGCCACCTTGACGCGGCGCTGGCCGGGCAGGTACATCCAGGCGCGGCGATCCTTGTTGCCGATGTCGAGCGGGTCGACGATCAGCAGGGCCTCGCCGGCGCGGCGTGCCGGTCCGGTGTAGGTCAGCTTGATGCGCCAGTAGGTATCCGCCGTGGCCTTGCTGGGGTCCCAGAACGGGAAGTCCTGCACGCTGACGCCTTCGGTGGCCAGGGCCGAGTGGCCGCTGGCATCGACGTTCAGGTTGCGGTACTTGGCTTCATAGCTCTGGCCGTTGAAGCGCACCAGGTGGTTCCACATGGCTTCGTAGCCATTCTTCGGAATGGGGAACGGGAAGCCGGCGTGCGCGCCTTCGATCGAACGGCCGTCGTTGGTGGTCTTGGCCTGGGTCGCGTTGGTCGCCGTGTTGTCGGTGACGAACTTCGGGAAGGCGACGGTGCGATGCGTCGGGTAGACATCCACGCGGAAGCTCGGATACGTCTTCAGCAGCGTCTTGGTGCCGTCGGTCAGGTGATCGGCGTACTGGGCCATGTTCTTGGCGTCGATCACGAGGCGCGGCTTCTCACCGGCGAAGGGGTCCGGGCGGATGCCGTCGCCTGCCTTGAAGCCTGCGGGAGCCGTCTTCAGGCCGCCTTCATAGGCCGGAATGGTGCCGTCCTTGTTGCCGGCCTTTTCCGCGCCGACGGGCGTCAGGGTCGTGCCGAGGGCCTTGGCCTCGTCGGCGGTGATGGCCGCCTGGGCGGCCAGGCTTGCCGTTGCGGCGACGACGCCTGCAATCAGCGAGTAGGTGAATTTCATGGTGGAGTCCTTAGAAGGTGGTCTTGAAGGTCAGGCTCACGAAAGCGCGGTCGTCGAGCAGCGTCGTGAAGCCGTTCTGGCTGGTCACGGCGTAGCCGTTGTCGCGGTAGCGGCCGACATAGTTGATGTATTTCAGATCGAAGCGGTATTTCTGCCGGACGTCGAAGCCGACGCCGACGCTGTAGTTGCCGTTGGCCTGATTGCCGCCGAACACGGTTGGCGCGTTGCCGTAGAGTCCCACGGCGTATGTGAGGGGTGCCGACACGTCGACGCCCGGCCACACCTGGAACCAGGTGGGCGTGAAGTTGAGACCGGCGCCGAAGTAGTTCTTCGTCGTGCAACCGTCCCATTTGTCCTTGCCGGCACAGGCCGCGAAGCCCTCGGCGAAGAAGAGGTTCTTGCCGCTGGTGACCTTCGACCAGGTGGCCCAGGTGAGTTCTGCACCGTAGGTCGCCGTGTCGAACACAGCGGTCTTCGGGATCACGCCCACGGCATTGACCAGGCCGTGGAAGGTGTCTCCGCGCGGTCCGTTGGTGTCGCCCGACGCAGGCAAGCCGGGTGAAATGCCAAGCACCGTGCTGTTCAGCGGCGTGTTGTGGCGATACGAGAGCTCGGAGCCGAAGCTGATGCCGCCGATGTTCTTCGCCAGGCTCACGCCGAGCAGGTCGATGTTGTCGGCGTAGATCAGGTTGTAGCGGCTGATGTTCGGACCGACGCGCGTGATGAAGGTCTGCGGCAGCTTGTCGGCGAAGTTGCGCCAGTAGAAGCCCATCGTGCCGTCGAGCCACTCGGGGCTCCAGCGCGTCGACAGGCCACCCTCGCCGTGATTCGGCGGTTTGACCGCGCCGCCGTTCTGGGCAAAGCCGAGCGCGGGCGAGATGAACTGGCGGTCCGGTCCGTTGAACGCGAAGTCCACCGGACCGAGGTACGTGCCGCCCTCAGGGTAGCGGAACGCTTCCCACTGGAGCATGTACTGCGCCGCCACCGACACGGTGTCGGTCACCTGGGCTTGCATCGAGATCTGGTTGAGCGGCCGGAACAGCTCCTTGGCTTCCACGCCGGGCGTCGCGAATCCCTTTTGCAGGTCGAGCGGATTCTGCGAATAAGCGATGCCGTTCAGGTTGCCGTTGACGAAGAGCGACTCGCCCCAGTAGAGCGAATGGCGCCCGAACTTCATGTTGACCGGCACGTTGCCGATATCGACGCCACCGAACAGGAAGGCATCGAGCCACTCGCCCGAAGGTCCGGCGTAGTAGCGCTGGGTGTAGTCGCTGTACTGGTGATTGACGTAGCTGGGGATATTGACCAGCGGCGGGAACGGATTGGACTGGCTGGTGCTGCCGTACGCGTTGTCGTACCACCCAGCGGCACTCACTCTTGCACCGTAGCGCTTCTTGTAGGTGAGGTCGAACTCCGACAGGACGTCGAGGCGGTTCGCCACCGTGTCACCGCTGTTGAAGCTGTAGGTGCCCTCGTCCGAGACCGCCGAATTGCCGATCTTCGGGTCGCGGTTGGCCACGCGATTCGCGTAGTTGTACCGGAGGGTGTTGTCCCAGCGGATCGAGAGGTCCTCTTTCCCGGTGTCGAATTCGAATGCATGCGCGCCGCCCGAAGACAGCGTCACGAGCAGGGTGGCAGCGGCGACGGCCGCGAGGCGAAAGGACGAGCGGGTTTCGGTGGATCCCGTCTTTTGGTGGGAGTGGTGCACGTGTTTCCAGTTTCTTCGTTTGTGAGTGGGTGGTCTCACCTGCCTATGAGCAAGGACCGGGCGGAATTCTGGGATTCGCGCACCCTCGACTCCCCCTCCTTGGTGGAGGGGGCAGGGGGGTAGGGAAAGTCTGGATCGGGGCGCCCACGGACGGCCCCGACGGGGGCGCGCTCAGCCGCCGAGCGCCATGATCGCGGCCACCAGCGCAGTGCCGAGCCCGACCATCATCAGGCCGACCTTCCAGCTGCCATACCCCGCGTAGCGGCCCAGGGCGAGGCCTCCGACGAACAGCATCGCGAGCGCGACGATGCGGGACACGGTCATGGCGGTCCGGACATCCTGGATCAGCGCAAAAGGCAGCACCACCGGAAATGTCGCCGTCACCACGATCAGGAAGATCGCCGCGGCGGCGAGCACGTCGCGCCACAGCAGGGTGGGGCGCGACGGGATGGAGGGCAGGGCGACGATTCGGCCGCGAATGGCTTCGAGTTCCGCCGTCATGACGAACTTCGCCCCGACCCGCGACAAGGAGCCGGCAACAAGCCGGCGACCGGTTTCCGCATTCGCCGCTTCGCGAACCGAGCGAACCAGCGTGATCCATCGCCCGCGATCGGTGACTGTGCGGACGAGGTACATGACGGCGTCGACCAGGCCCCAGGCCAGGTTGCAGCCCAATGCGGCGATGAACATCTGCCGGAGATCCTCGCGCCCCGAGTCGGCCACCGACACGGCTCCGGCAAATGTGAGCGCCATGAACAGGCCGAAGAGCATCTCCGAGACACGGTCCACCGGGCTGAGAACCGGTTCTCGCGCGGTCTCTTCGTTGGCGTTGCTTTCAGCCATCGCGTCAGTTTTGCGCGGCTGCATCGCCTTCATCGCTCGTCTCCTGGACGAGCAACACCGGAACCGGGGCGACACGCATGACCTGTGCCGCGTCGCTGCCCCAGAGAATCCGCTCGATGCCTCGGCGTCCGTGCGTCCCGATCACGATGAGGTCGGCGTTCCAGGCCTTGGCCTCCTGCGCGATCATGTCCGACAAATCCTCGGACAACGAGGAAAGAAGCGTCGTTTCCACGTGGCAGCCTTCGCGCTCCGCGCGCTCGCGACCCTGCTGCAAGAGGCGCTCGCCCGCCTCCTTGATGACGGGCAACTGCTGCTTGAACGACGCGTGGCTCGCAAAGCCGACCGTGCTCCTGAACCGGTTGACGACATGCACGAGCCGCAGCGTCGCCCCCTTGGACAGGGCCATGCGGACGGCTTCGTCCAATCCTTGCGTGGACGCCTCGCTGCCGTCCAGGGGGACAAGAATTCGTCGGTACATGGCGATCCCTTCCATTGAACGCGATCCACGGCTTCCGCAGTGTCGGCGTGGTGCAGGCTGCCCGCAATGACGCACGTCAATGCGGCGGCATCATTTCTTGTCGGGCGGGCGCATCGAATCCCCGAGGCTCACCAGGTTCTGCGGACTCACGCGGATGACGCCGCCGCGCGGGCTGTCGATGTCCGCAATGAGAAAGAACGCAATGGCCAGGACCAGCGGCAGCACGAGCAGTTGGCTGCGTTCCGCGTGCGCATCTCGCACGCCGTAGCCGACCAGCAGATGGCAACAGGCGGCAATGCCCAGCATCAGGAGCCATGCCGCACGGGGAATCCGGTTCCACCAGGCGGCCTGCGTATAACCCTGCGCGTTCAGGACATCGTTCATGCCCGAGACGGCCAGTGCGACCGACGGCGACAGCGGCGCCGCTGCCGCCGGGGCCACCACAGCCGACCACAGTTCGGCCTGCAGCTTTGCCGTGCGTGCATCGACCTCGCGGAGTTGGTCCAGATCGCGTGTCGTGTAGAACAGGATGCGTTGATCGAAATAGTCGCGCAGGAGGGCGCGGACCTTCTCCGCGTCCGCTGCAGGCAGCAGCTGGGCCCGCAGGTACTCGGTACCGATCGCGTTGGCCTCCGCTTCCTCGAGATTCTTGCGCTGGTCGTAGCGGCCGACGGCCATCGAGAAGCCGAACCCGACAAGGAGACCCAGAAGCGTCAGCGTGGCCCCGACGACGATGCTGAAGTTGTCCCGCGTGCTCTCCTGGGGCCTCGACCATCTTCTGAGCACGCGCGCGCCGAACCATATGCAGAACGAGAGGAAGAGGAAGCTTGCGACGAAGACGAGCAGTGGGTAGTCCACTATTTTGATCATTGGCATCTTTCAGAAGGTCAGCTTCGTCGAGAACTGCAAGCGGTTGTCGACCTGCGACGCACCGATCTTGTCTTCGAGTCGGCCCCAGAGCAACTCGGCACCGATCGTCAGGTTCCTGGCCGTGGTGTAGAGCAGGTTGACCGACGAATAGCCGCCCTTGTGGAAGGCGGTGGCGATCTGCCCTCCGGTGTTGTTCTGCCGATGCTCGCTGTAGCCGATCGAACTGCTCCACTTGTCGCTCCAGGCGTGGTTGTAGTAGGCCAGCCATCCCACCGATCCGACGGCCTCGGCCCGCAGGTCGGCGCCGGGTGCCAGGTCCACGCCGCCGTCGTTCATGTAGCTGGCGATCCCGCGCCCGACCGCGAGCTGCAAGTTCACCTGATCCTTGCCGGCGACCTTGAATGCACCGGCAAGGTTCAGGCCGTAGCCGGTCCGCGTGCCGGACGGCTTCCCCGTGATCGACTCGGTGTTGTGATAGCCCAGCTCGCGCAAGATGGCGGCGGAGCGGAAGTGGCCCCAGTCCCGCTCGAGCCTGAACGAGGCGACGAGGTCAGGCACGCGGTTGTGGCCGGTGATGCCTTCGCCGAGCGCCGGGTCGACCCTGGCCAGCCTCCCGGCGTCGATCGCCGAACTGGGTGACTCCAGCGTGATCGCCACCTGCATTCCCTGTGGGTCGAATGGCACGTAGCGCAACTGCGGCGTGCGCACGAAGACCATGCCGCTCGGTCCCCAGTAGTCGATGATGTCCGGGAGCACATCGATGTCCATGAAGTTCGAGTACGTCTGCCCGACGCCGAACATGGGCGACGCGACCCAGGCATCGAGCAAGTGGGCCTGCGTGCTGCCATGGGTGCCAAACAGGTCGATGCTGAAGTCGGTCTTGATCGGGCCGATCGTCGTCGGGATGTACGTCTTGAAGCCCAGGCTGGATTGCCGCACGCTCAAGAGCGTTGTTCCGTCGCCGCTGCATCCGGGTGAACCCGGACAGATGACCGGAATCTGCGATGGCCGGAGCGTGGCCCGCCAGTCAGGGTGCATGCGCCCGCCATCGTAGATGGCGTCGAGCATGGCCTGTCCGTAGAACTCGAAACCCGGCTTTCCTTCCTCCGGAACAAGGGGCTCGTCGGGCTGCGCATGCGCAGTGCCAGCGCCAACGCCGCCGAGGGCGAGCGCGACTGCGACCCCGGCGGCATGGCGATTCATCTCATCTCTTCCCCCACGATTGTTTCGGCCAAGTCTGCGTGTTTCTTCCTTGTCGGGAGTTGACGATTCTCAATTTGGCGCTTCACGAGTCCTCTAGCATCCTCTAGCATCCGGCCAATCATCACGGATGTTCAGGAGCCTTTATGCGATTCGCACCGAGGGAACGGACTTCAGCGAGGCTTGGGTTCTGGTCCCTTGCGCTCTTCGTGGCCAGTCTGGTCGCTCCGACGAGTGCGAACGCATCGTTCATTCCGCACGAGTACCTGGGCACGGCTGCAACGTACCTGGCCTGGTTCATCATCTTCCTGGTGCCGATCGCCGGGATCGTCCTGTTCTGGATGGTTCACGTCATGCCGGAGAAGATCGCGCACAACCGGCACCATCCCCAGCGCGATGCCATCAAGACGCTGTGCCTGCTGTCGCTGGTGTTCGGGGGCATGCTCTGGCCGCTCGCGTGGCTGTGGGCCTACATCAAGCCGGTCGGCTATCAGGTGGCGTATGGCACCGAGAAGCACGAGGACTACTTCCACGAGAAGGGCGAAAAGGCGCTGACGGGCGAACTCCTGGAGCATGAGATCGAGCACCTGCGCGACGAGCTCGATGCGATGGACGCCAAGGGCGCGCTGACAGCCGAGCTCAAGGTGCTCCGCAAGAACCTGGCTGCCGTCACGGCCCGCGGGGGCATCGCCGCCGCTGCAAGAGATGCGAGCGCCTGATGGAAGCACTGCTCCTTGGCATCTACGCCTTCTTCGTCTGGCTCTTCTTCATCAAGCTGAAGTGGCTGCCATGGAACACCGCGACGCAAGTCATTGTGGTGATCATCCCGATCGTCTTTCTGACCGCGCTGATCCTCACGCTCAACGTCGTCGCCCCGTCGACGGCGGATGTCCGCGTCATCAAGTACGTGGTGCAGGTCGTTCCGCAGGTGCGGGGCCAGGTGCTCGAGGTGCCAGTCGAACCCAATCGCCTGGTGAAGAAGGGTGAACTGCTGTTCCGCATCGACCCGACCCAGTACCAGAACGAACTCGACGCCGCCAAGGCGCGGCTGGTCGCGGACGAGGCGAAGTTCACGCAGGCGGAGGCGGCCCTGGTCGACGCGTCGGCCGGCGCACGCCAGCTCCAGGAGCAACTCAAGGCCGCAACGGGACAGGTCAGGTCGCTGCAGCCGAGGATCGAACTTGCACGATTGCGGGTTCGGCAGAACAAGGAACTGGTGTCCACCGGCGCCGGTGACAAGTTCGCGCTTGAACAGGCCGAATCCAACCTGATCGAGCTGCAAGGCCAGATCGCGACGGCCACTGCGAATGAAGCACAGGTCGCTCAAAAGCTGTCCGGGCGGGTCAACGGTGAACAGGCCTCGGTCGCCCAGGCGCGGGCCCAACTCGCAACGGCCAAGGCGCAGGTCGACATCAGTCGTGCGGACCTCAGCAACGCGCAGTGGAACCTGGACCAGACGTCCGTCTACGCACCGGCCAATGGATACGCCATCAACGTCCAGTTGAGGCCCGGCTCCTACGTGGTCTCGATACCGCTGACTCCCGCGATGAGCTTCGTCGAAGAGACCTACCAGGTGGTCGCCCTCTACGACCAGAATGAACTGCGGCTCGTCGAGCCAGGAAATGCGGCGGAGTTCACGCTCAAGACGTACCCGGGCCGCATCATCTCGGCGAAGGTCGATTCCATCATCTGGGCGCAGGGCCAGGGCCAAGTGGCTCAGTCGGGCCAACTGCCGCAGACCGGCGCCTTTCCGCAGGTGCCGGGACGCTTCCCGGTCAAGTTCACGGTCGACGAACAGGATGCCCAGCTGTTCCTTGCCGCGGGCGCGGATGGCCAGGGCGCGATCTATACCGATCACGTGGAGATGATCCACATCCTCCGGATGGTGATCCTTCGCGTCGGATCCATCACCAACTACCTTGTCCTGAAGCTGCACTGATGCGAACACCCTCGCTTCATCGATGGCACGTTGCGACAGCGCTGGCGCTGGCGGCGGCGGTCGCCGGCTGTGCGCTGAAGACGCCGCCGACAGCCGCCGAGTTGCAGAACGAGGTGCTGCCCCAGGGGCCCGCGCCGACGGCATTCAGGGCGGGCGGCGGCGTGACGGCGCCTGTGGCCGATGGATGGCTCGCGACCTTCGACGAGCCTGCGTTGACAGCGCTCGTCAACGAAGCGCTCGCCTACAACGCCGACCTGCGGGTCGCGGCGGCGCGCGTCGAGCAGGCCGGCGGCTACGTCAAAGTGGCGGCGGGCGCGTTGCTCCCGTCCGTGGGCGTGGTCGGCCTGGGCGGCGGCAAGTCGGGCGGCGGCGGCGGGCTGGACGGGATTTTCCTGAATGCGTCGCTGGAACTCGATGTATGGGGCCGGCTTCGCTACGCCAAGGCGGCGGCCAAGGAGCAGTCGCTGGCTGCCGAGGCTGACTATGCCTACGCGCGGCAGTCCCTGGCTGCCATGGTGGCCAAGGCATGGTTCCTTGCGGTCGAGGCGGGCTTGCAACGCGCAATCACGCTGGACGCGCTCAATTCCTCCGACGTCCTGCTTCGAATGTCCGAGGATCGCCTGCGCATCGGCAACGGCAACAACCTGGCCGTGGCGCAGGCGCGCGCGAATGTCGGTACCTATCGCGATGCGCTGAAGCAGGTGGAATTCGCGCGCGAGCAGGCCCTGCGTTCGCTCGAACTCCTGCTCGGACGCTATCCCTCCGCGGAGATCGCCGTCGCGACACAACTTTCGCCGATGCCGCCGCCGTTGCCCGTCGGCGTGCCGTCGGAACTTCTGGAGCGCCGGCCCGACCTCGTGGCGGCGGAGCGTCGCGTCGCCGCCGCGTTCGATCGCGTCGGCGAAGCCAAGGCGGCGCAGCTTCCGAGGATCAGCCTCACCGCGGGCGGCAGCAACGTGTCGAGCGAATTGCTCGTGTTGAAAGACACCAGCAGCCCGGTCTGGAGCGTCGGTGCCAACCTGATTGCGCCGATCTACCAGGGTGGTGCATTGCGCGCGCAGGTCGAAATCCGCACGGCGGAACAGAAGGTGGCGGTTGCCGACTACGCACGCGCAGGCCAGAAGGCGTTCGGTGAAGTCGAAGGCGCATTGGGTGCGGAATCGACGCTGCGCGAACGCGACGCCATCCTCGCCGCGACGATCCGCGACAGCGAGGAGGCGCTGGAGCTTTCGCGAATCCAGTACCGCGTGGGTTCTGTCGACCTGCGCTCGGTCGAGCAGAGCCAGCTCACCGTCTACGCGGCGCGCACCTCGCGCCTGCGCGTTCAGACAGAGCAGTTGGCACAGCGCACCAATCTGTACCTGGCATTGGGCGGCGGGTTCGACACGCCGGCCATGGCAGCGGCTCCTTCGCCGTGCTGCACCCAGTGACGGGATTTCGCGGGCACTGATCGATCCGAGTTGATCGATATCAAACCCCTCTCGTCGGCCGCTTCTCACAATGGCAGGACGGGCGTGGAACGAGCCCGGTAATTGCCATGAGCATGAAGAGCGCCGCAAAATAGCCCGGCCAGCGCGATGTGGTGTCACAGCCGTGTCACAGCGCCCGGACACACCTCGGTATTCCCATTCTTTTGAGGTATCGCCATGGATCCAGGAGCGCGGCTCGCGCACAGTCACAAGGTCGGGACGAAGGTTGCCACCGTCTTCCAGAAGCGAATGCAGATCGCGCAGGAACACTACGTCCAGCGCATCCAACAGGTCGTGCAGGCCGAAGGCGGCGAATCACTGCTCAAGTCCGCGGCAAGTGCGAATCCGCAGAGCCTTCTGCAATACGCCGTCGATGCCACGCAGCGCTCCATCCTGTTCTGGGACACGCTGTGGCGGCGCGGGAACAACTTCGTCGAACATAACGCGCAGGGCCTGAAGCCGGTCCTGCATTTCGACTCGGAAGTCGTCCTCGACGGCCGCACATTCGCTCGCCCGGTGAACTACGCGTTGCTGAAGATCACGCCGCCCAAGGGCGTTCTTGTCGATCCGAAGCGGCGGCCGTACCTGATCATCGATCCGCGTGCCGGCCACGGACCCGGCATCGGCGGCTTCAAGGACGATTCGCAAGTCGGCGTCGCGCTGCGCGCGGGGCATCCGGTGTACTTCGTCATCTTCTTCCGCGACCCCGAGCCGGGGCAGACGCTGCTCGACGTCTGCAATGCCGAGCAGCAGTTCGTGAAGAAGGTGCGGGCGCTGCACCCCGACAGTTCCAAGCCGGCCATCATCGGAAATTGCCAGGGCGGCTGGGCCGCGATGATGCTCGGCGCTTCGGACCCCGACGACACGGGCCCGATCGTCATCAACGGCGCGCCGATGTCGTACTGGGGCGGGGCCTGGAACGAAGGCGAGGGCGACAACCCCATGCGCTATTCGGGCGGTCTTCTGGGGGGTTCGTGGCTGGCCTCGATGGCCGCCGACATGGGCAATGGCAAATTCGACGGCGCGTACCTGGTCCAGAATTTCGAGAACCTGAACCCGGCCAACAGCTTCTGGGACAAGTACTACCACCTGTTCGACAAGGTCGACACCGAACCGCCCCGGTTCCTGGAATTCGAGCACTGGTGGGGCGGCTACTACCTGATGAACCGGCAAGAGATCGAGTGGATCACCCAGAACCTCTTCGTTGGCAACAAGCTGTGGTCGGGCGATGTCAAGTCGGGCAGCGGCAAGCCCTTCGACCTGCGCGACATCAAGTCGCCCATCGTCCTGTTCGCATCGATGGGGGACAACATCACCCCGCCGCAACAGGCGTTCAACTGGGTCGCGGACGTCTATCGCAGCACGGCGGAGATCAAGGCACGTGGCCAGGTCATCGTCGGACTTCTGCACGAGCACGTCGGGCACCTGGGCATCTTCGTCTCCGGCGCGGTCGCGAAGAAGGAACACGCGCAGATCGTGTCCGTTCTCAAGAGCATCGAACTGCTGCCGCCGGGCCTCTACGGCATGGCGATCACCGAGCACGAGGGTGCGGACGGTGCACCCGCCTACGAGGTCGAGTTTCACGAACACCGGCTGGAGGACATCGCGGAGCGCCTCAACCGCTTCAAGCGTGTGGACGAGAAGCCGTTCGAAGCGGTGGCGGCCGTCTCGGAGTTCAACCAGCGCGCCTACGAACTGTTCGCGCGGCCGATGGTGCAAGCCATGTCGAACGAATACACGGCGCAACTGCAGCGGGAGTTTCATCCGCTGCGCTTCCAGAACTGGGCGGTCTCCAGCCTCAATCCCTGGCTTTCATGGATCGCGCCTGCTGCCCAGGCGGTGAGGGCGGACCGAAAGGCGCTGGACGCCAACCATCCGTTGCGCCGGGGCGAAAATCTCGGCGCCGAGATGGTCAGTGCATCGCTCGACCTTTATCGCGCGGTGCGTGATGCGATGACCGAGGCACAGTTCTTCGGCGTCTACGCGAACATGTTCTCGCTGCAAGGCGGTGATGAAACCCCGGGGCGCGGTGTCGACGAGGTGCTGGAAGCGAAGGACCGGCCGGAGGTGCGTGAGGCGCTCGCCGCCATCGCGCAGGGCGGCTACGTCGAAGCCGTGGCGCGCGCCGCCTTCCTGCTGTCGCAGGGCGACGAGCCGCTGCCGCTGTCGCGTCTCGAACTGCGGCGAGAACTGGCCGAAGACTACGCGGAGTTGCTGCCGCACGTGACGCCTTACCGTTGGCGCACGATTCGCGGAACGCAGGAAATCATCGCGCGGTGCGAGCCCGATCGGGCGGTGTCGACCCTGGCCGACCTGTTGGCGGATGCCGGCGAGCGCGGGCGCTTCCTGGCGCTGCTCGACCGTGTGACCGGCGACCGTCGCGTGCTGCAGACCACGCCGACCGCCGAGCAGCTTGCCATGCTGTCCCGGATCCGGGCCACTTTGGGCGACAAGTCCCGCAAAGAGGGGGCGCGATCGGTTGTGGTCCGAGGTCAGTTTCCCGCGGCCCGAAAGACAGCACCGCGCAGGAAGGCATCCAAATGAGCGCGAGGCATGAGAAATATCAGCGTCTGATCGACGCCTGCAAGTCGCTGACCCCCATGCCGACGGCCGTCGTGCATCCTTGCGACCAGAGTTCGCTCGAGGGAATGCGGGAGGCCACGAGGCTGGGGTTGATCGCGCCGATCCTGGTCGGGCCGCGCGCGAAGATCGAGAGCGTCGCGCAGACGTTTGGCATCGACATCAGCGGCATTCCGATCGTGGATGCGCCCTTCAGCCATGCAGCGGCGGACAAGGCCGTGCAATTGGTCCGCGAAGGCACGGTCGAGGCGTTGATGAAGGGCAGCCTGCACACGGACGAGCTGATGGCGGCGGTGGTGAGGCGCGATGTCGGCCTGCGCACTGAACGGCGCATCAGCCATTGCTTCGTGATGGACGTGCCCAACCACGAACAGGCCCTGATCATCACCGACGCGGCGATCAGCATCGCCCCGACGCTGGAAGATAAGGTGGACATCGTCCAGAACGCGATCGACCTGGCGCATGCCTTGCAAGTCGACGTGGTGCGGGTCGCGATTCTCTCCGCCATGGAGACCGTCAATCCCAAGGTGCCCTCGACGATCGAGGCGGCGGCGCTGTGCAAGATGGTTGATAGGCACCAGATCACCGGCGCCTTGGTCGATGGTCCGCTGGCGCTCGACAACGCGATCGACCCCGAGGCCGCGAAGATCAAGCAGATCGATTCACCCGTCGCGGGACGCGCCAACGTGCTCGTGGTGCCCAATCTCGAAGCCGGCAACATGCTCGCCAAGAGCCTCTCGTTCCTCGCGGGGGCGGACGCGGCGGGCATCGTCCTCGGCGCGCGGGTGCCGATCATCCTGACCAGCAGGGCCGATTCGCTGACGGCGCGGCTGGCATCATGCGCCGTTGCAGCGATGGTCGCCAAGGCGCGGCGTGAGAGCCTGGCAGTGCAGGGGTGATGCCATGGCTGACGTGATCCTCGTGCTGAACGCGGGCTCTTCGAGCATCAAGTTCAGCGCCTTCGCCACGCATGGCACCGAGTTGGACCTGATCGTGCGCGGCCAGGTCGAAGGGATCTTCACCGCGCCGCGGTTCAAGGCCGTCGACGCGCACGGGACCGAAATCGAAGCGAAGTCGTGGGGGGAGGGGACCGATCTGGGGCACGCGGGCGCCATCGGCTACATCGCGGACTTTCTTCGCGAACACCGCGAGGGCTATGCGCTGTCTGCGGTGGGTCATCGCGTTGTCCATGGCGGACTGGCGTTCCCGCGGGCCGTGCGGGTCACGCCCGATGTGATTTCGTCCCTGGCAAAGCTGATTCCCCTGGCGCCCTTGCACCAGCCGCACAACCTCAAGCCGATCGAGATCGTCGCGCAGCAGCGGCCGGATCTCCCTCAGGTGGCCTGCTTCGACACCGCGTTTCATCGCGTGCAGCCCGAGACAGCCCAGGCCTTCGCGCTGCCGGCCTCCATCACAGACCTCGGTGTGCGGCGCTACGGGTTCCACGGACTGTCCTATGAGTACATCGCGAGTGTGCTGCCGCAGTTCGATGCGAAGGCAGCGGCGGGCCGCACCATCGTCGCGCACCTTGGCAACGGCGCCAGCATGTGTGCGATGGCCGCTGGCAGGAGTCTTGCGAGCACCATGGGCTTCACGGCCGTCGACGGCTTGCCGATGGGAACGCGCAGCGGCAACCTGGACCCCGGCGTCCTTCTCTACCTTCAGGATGAACTGCGAATGGATGTACGTGCGGTCGAGGACCTGATCTACAAGCAGTCCGGGCTGCTGGGCGTTTCGGGCGTGTCCAGCGACATGCGCGCGCTGCTGGCCAGCGACGAGCCGCGTGCGCAGTTCGCCATCGACCTCTATGTCTACCGCATCGGGCGCGAACTCGGCTCGCTGGCCGCGGCGGCGCAGGGGATCGACGCGCTGGTGTTCACGGCCGGCATCGGCGAACATGCGTCGACGCTCCGCGAGCGCGTTTGCCGCGATGCGGCCTGGCTGGGCGTGGAACTCGACCCCGCCGCCAACCTGGCCGACGGGCCACGCATCAGCACGCCGTCGAGCAAGGTTTCGGCGTGGGTGATCCCCACGAACGAGGAATTGATGATTGCCCGGCACACGCGCCAGGTGCTTGGTCAAGGGAGTGGACGATGACGCTCGAAATGCCGCGCCCCTTGCTGAAAGACGCCAAGGTGCTCGTCTGCGGCATCGCCAACGAAAACTCGATCGCGTACGGATGCGCCGCGGCGTTTCGCGATCTGGGTGCCGACCTCGCGATCACCTATGCCGGGGAGAAGGCCAGGGCCCACGTCGAGCCCTTGGCGACCGCACTGCAGGCGCCGATCTTCATGCCGCTCGATGTGTCGAAGGCCGGTGACCTCGAAGCGGTGTTCGCAAAGATCGAAAGCGAATGGGGCCGCCTCGATGTCGTGGTGCACTCGATCGCCTGGGCGCCGAAGGAGGACCTGCAGGGCGGGCTGTTGCAGTGCTCCGCCGAGGGTTTTTCGCAGGCGATGGACATCTCCTGCCATTCGTTCGTGCGAATGGCCCGTCTGGCCGCACCCCTGATGAAGGACGGCGGCACGATGCTGACGATGTCGTACTACGGGGCCAACAAGGTGGTCGCCAACTACAACGTGATGGGCCCGGTCAAGGCCGCGCTGGAAGCGTCGGCGCGCTACCTCGCCTACGAACTCGGCCCGCTCGGCATCCGGGTGCACGCCATCTCGCCGGGGCCGCTCAAGACGCGCGCCGCGTCCGGTCTCAAGGATTTCGACCTGCTCCTCAACGAGGCGGCCCAGCGCGCACCGCTCGGGGAGCTTGTCGACATCATGGACGTGGGGTACACCTGTGCTTTCCTGGCGACGCCTTACGCGCGGCGGCTCTCGGGCGAGACGCTGTACATCGACGGCGGCGTGAACATCATGGCTTGATGGGACAAGTTCCCGAAGGAGACTTCAGTGGCACGACTGTTCATGGGAAACATTTCCGAGGGAACGACCGATGACGAAATCAAGGCGTTCCTCGTGAAGTACGGATGTCCGGAATACGACGAGATCCAGCATGCGCCGGGCGCAGGGAACCGGCCTGCCGTCATCGTGACTTTCAACGGCGTCCATCCGGAGGCGCTGCACAAGGTCAAGGAGCGGATCCACGACATGTACTGGAAAAAGGGACGTCTCACCGCCCAGATCCTGAGCGACGACTTCGCCTGATCCTCACTCCCATCGATTCGCCATGGGACTCCTGGCTCGGCTCTTCGGGGACAAAGGCGACGGAGACGCGCCGCGGGATGAGGACGTCGGGCGCATGGTGGAGCGCGTCATTGCCCTGAGCCCGCGGCTTCGCATGGCGCGCGGCCATGAGGCGCGGCTGCAATCGGCCGTCGCGAAGGCGGCGCGCCATCTTCGTGAACTCGTCGAGGGCTTTCCTGCGCCACGCGTCCTCAATGCGGCGAGTTGGGCATCCGATCCGTACATCCGCGCGTTTTTCGGGGCCGCCGACGATATCGGGCCGGTGCTCAGTCGCTCCACGGAATTGTGCGGCTTCCTCGACAACGAGCAGGGCCTTCGCGAAGGGTTTGCGGTGCTCGGGATGGCGATGAGTGAACGCCGCACGCTGGGCGTCGCGCAGGAAGGCGGCATCACCCGCTCGGACGTTCCCCAGACGACGGTGAGCTTCAGCGATCACCAGATCCGCATCTGCGGTCCGGAAGACGCCGGACTGCGACGCGAAATCGTGTTTCGGATGATCGACCAGCTGGCCATCGAGGCCCTCTCGCGAATCGCCGCGGACAGCTCGCGTCGCGACGAGTTGGAGCAGGAGCGCGCGCTGCTGGCCACGCGACTTCGGTTGATCGAGCGCCAGGGCAGCGGCATGCGATCGGTGCTCGGCGGCCAGGCCCAGGGCGATGCCTCCGATTCGGCACGTCTGCGCACGCAGATGGAAGAGAACGACCGTGAACTCAAGAGCCTGGGCTCGCGCGCCGAGACGCTCGACCGGCAGCTCGACGTCATGTGCGAAGTATTCGCTGACGCGGGCCAGCTGATCCATGTCACGACAAGACGGCTGCGGTTGAGCCGGATGAACGTCGTGCTCCCGGAACATGGCGAGGACGAGGGCCACACGCTCGATCTGGAGATCGCACGCGTGCCCGGCGATCCGCCCATCGAGCGCGCGTTCGCGCTGGTGCAGGTGTCCCGGGGCGATGTCCCCAAGGGCAGGAACCTGCTGGACGAGGCTGCGCGGCTGCTGTGAGCGACGGCAGTGGCGCGAAAACGGAGACGAGGAACTTCAACAACCGAGGAGCAAGCGATGTCCAAGAGCGAGAAGAGCGAGAAGAGACACCACCAGGGAAAGTCTGCCCCCAAGGATGAAACCCAGGAGATGCCGCCAGCGGCGAACGAAGGCGACGCCAAGCCCGAAGCGGACAAATCGCTGTCGGGCAAGGTCTATGACAAGGCACTGCGCGAGCTTCACGTCGAACTGGTCAAGATGCAGGAATGGGTGCAGCACGCTGGCCTGAAGGTATGCGTGATCCTGGAGGGACGCGACGGCGCAGGGAAGGGCGGCACGATCAAGGCCATCACCGAGCGTGTCAGCCCGCGCGTGTTTCGCGTCGTCGCCTTGCCGGCGCCGACCGAGCGGGAGAAGTCGCAGATGTACTTCCAGCGCTATTTCTCGCATCTGCCGGCTGCCGGCGAGATCGTGATCTTCGATCGCAGTTGGTACAACCGGGCGGGCGTGGAGCGCGTCATGGGGTTCTGCACGGACGCGCAGGCAAAAACCTTCCTCGCCGGAACACCGCTCGTGGAGCGGGCGATCATCGATTCCGGGATCATCCTGCTGAAGTACTGGCTCGAAGTCAGCCCGGACGAGCAGACTCGTCGACTCGAAGCGCGCATCCAGGACGGGCGCAAGATCTGGAAGCTGTCGCCGATGGACCTCAAGTCCTACAACCGCTGGTACGACTATTCACGCGCCCGCGACGAGATGTTCATGGCTACCGATCTCCCGAAGGCGCCCTGGTTCGTCGTGCGATCGGACGACAAGAAGCGGGCGCGCCTGAACCTGATCAAGCACCTGCTCGCCCACGTTCCCTATGAAACCGTGCCGCGCGAGAAGGTCAAGCTGCCGAAGCGACAGATCCGGGGTGACTACAAGGAGTCGGATCACCCGCTCAGGGTCGTTCCCGAGGTCTACTGAGCATGAGCCTTCCGGCCACGCTGACCTTGCGAGACGGCCGCCGCGTCACCGTGCGCGAAATCCTGCCAGAGGACAAGGAACCGCTCCAGGCGGCCGTCGGCAACATGTCGGCGGACTCTCGCTACACGCGCTTCATGGGCACGATGCGGGAGATCCCGGACAAGATGCTCGAAGCGGCGACGCATCCGGTGGCGGATCGGGAGTGCGCGCTGGTCGCCGTCAGCGGGGAGGGTGCGGACGAGGTCATCATCGGCGGCTCGCGCTATGCGTCGAATGCCGGCAGCGACACCTGCGAGTTCGCCATCGCGATCGTCGACGGCTGGCAAGGGCTGGGCCTGGCGCCGCATCTCATGAACACACTGATGGCGCTCGCGGAATCGCAAGGCTTTCGCTATATGGAGGGCTTCGTCCTCTCGACGAATGCGTCCATGCGCGGCCTCGCCAAGCGACTGGGCTTCCAGGACTCGCAGTGTCCCGGCGACGCGACCGTGCGACTGGTGAAGCGCACGTTGGGAAGTCCCGATGAAGCGCCGCGTTGAGATGCGCGGCAGCGTGGCCTTGCCCATCCCGGGCTGGCTTCGCGACTACCGGTCCGAATGGCTCTCCGCCGACGTCGTGGCCGGCCTGATCGCCGCGGCGGTCGTCATTCCCAAGGCATTCGCCTACGCGACGATCGCGGGACTTCCGGTGCAGGTCGGTCTCTACACGGTGTTCGTCCCGATGGTGATCTACGCGCTGCTGGGGAGCTCTCGTCCCCTCAGCGTGAGCACGACCACCACGCTCGCCATCCTGACGGGCACGGCATTGGCGGCCGTCGTGCCGGACGACAACCCGGCAAACCTGCTGACGGCTTCCGCGACGCTGGCGCTGATGACCGGCGTCATCCTTGTGATGGCGGGTCTGCTGCGCCTGGGCTTTGTCGCGAACTTCATCTCGGAGCCGGTGCTGGTCGGGTTCAAGGCAGGCATCGGGATCGTCATCGTGGTGGACCAGATTCCCAAGCTGCTGGGCATCCATTTTCCGAAGGGCTCGTTCCTGCAGAACCTGCTTTCCATCGTGCAGAACCTGCCGGAAGCATCGGTGCCGACGGTGCTCGTCGGCGTCATCACCGTGATCGCCCTCGTGGCGATGGAGCATTTCACGCCGCGCGCGCCCGCCCCGCTGATCGCCGTGGCGGGCGGCATCGCCGCCATGAAGTTCCTGGGGCTCGACCGCTACGGCGTCTCGCCGGTCGGCGCTGTTCCGACCGGCTTGCCGCCGGTGACGCTGCCGAATGCGCAATTGTTGATTCCTCTCTGGCCCGCGGCGCTGGGCATCGCGCTGATGAGTTTCACCGAGACGATCGCCGCAGGGCGCGCGTTTGTCCGTACCGGGGAGCCGGTGCCGGAGCCCAATCGGGAACTGTGGGCGACGGGAGTGGCCAATGTCGGCGGGGCGCTGCTGGGCGCGATGCCGGCGGGCGGAGGCACCACGCAGACGGCCGTGAATCGTCTCGGCGGCGCGCGCACCCAGCTTGCGGAACTCGTCACGGCAGCCGCCGCGCTGGTCACGGCACTCTTCCTGGCGCCCTTCATCGGCCTGATGCCGCATGCCACGCTGGCAGCCGTGGTGATCGTGTATTCCGTGGGCCTGATCAAGCCGGTGGAATTCAGGGAGATCCTCAAGATACGGAAGACCGAGTTCATCTGGGCGCTGGTGGCGATGGCGGGCGTGGTGCTGCTTGGAACCTTGCAAGGCATCGTCACCGCGATCGTCGTGTCCCTCGTGGCGCTGGTCTACCAGATGTCCGATCCGCCGGTCCATGTCCTGGGGCGCAAGCCGGGCACCCCTGTGCTGCGGCCACGAACCGACGAGCATCCCGAAGACGAGGCCTTCGGCGAGTTGCTGCTGATCCGGCCGGAAGGGCGCATCTATTTCGCCAATGCGGAGCGCGTCGGTCTCAAGATGAAGGCCTTGGTCGACGCGGCGCACCCCAAGGTCGTCGTCCTCGACATGAGCAGTGTGTTCGACATCGAGTACACCGCGCTCAAGATGCTGACGGAAGGCGAGGAGAGGCTGCGAAACGACGGCATCACGCTATGGCTCGCGGGTCTGAATCCCGGTGTGCTGGCGATGGTGCAGCGATCACCGCTGGGCGAGCGTCTCGGTCGGGACGGCATGTTCTTCGGCGTCGAACAAGCCATTGCCCGGTATCGAGCCAGCGCCTGACCTGCTTCAGCTTCCGGGCACGTTCACCTTCTGCCAGCTTGAATCGGGATTGAAGCGCGTGAGCGCGCGAGCCGCGGCGTCGGTGTTCGGCCCGAGGTTCTTCTCGTACACCGTGCCGTCGTGGCTGACGATGAAGCTCATCACGCCCGTTTCTCCGTAGTGGGTCGGCCACGCGACCAGCGCGAAGCCGCCACGCATGCGGCCGCCGATCACGTAGTCGTAAGCACCGCCCGGCGCGTCCTTGCCCTGGGCCTTGAGGATCTTGAAGTGATAGCCGTGGTAGCCCTCGCTGCTTTTCTGGCCACTGTAGAGCGGCCCGAGCGGGCTTTCGTCCTGACCGGCGGCATCCGGCCAGTAGAGGCCGTCGTGCTTGCCCGGCGAGCTCACGAACTTCTGCGCGTACTCGAGTACGGCGTTGCCGTCGCGGTCTTTCTGGGCGTATTCCTTCTGCGCGTCGTAGTACGCCAGCGCGGCCTGCATCGCGGCGAGCTCGTTGCGTCCGATGCGCCGGGTGTGCATGAGGTCCGCACCCGCGCGGGGGTCGAATCGCCAGCCGGCGGCGCTCTTCACGATCGGCACCGGTAGCGTCCAGTCGCTGTCACCCACCGCGAGCATTGCCTTGCCCGGCGATTCGAGGACGATCTTGTGCTGCTTGGCCCATGCCCCGAGGAAGTCATAGACGTCGTCCACATCGACGCCGCCCGCCGGAACGAAGCGCTTCCAGTCGGGGCCGAGCACGACGCCCAGCGCGGCGGTATCACTGCGCGTCACGGCGTCGACGAATGCTTGCGCGGCGGCGTCCGGCGTTGGGTAGGCGTGTTGCGCGAATGAAGGTCCCGAGGCGAGCGACAACGCCACGGCAATGCCGGCCGCCAAGGTCTTGAAGGTCGGCATGCGCCGGTCAGTGTTTTGCGTCATGGATGCCTCCTGTCAACGACGGCCACCGCCGCCGCGTCCACCACCGCCGCCGCCACGCGCACCACCACCGCCTGCGCGAGCGCCGCCACCACCACCACCCATGTGCGCGCCTCCGCCGCTTGGCCGGCCGCCACCGCCACCGCCCATCTGTACACCGCCCCCGCCAGCGCCGGCGCGTGCGCCACCAGCGCCTTGGTGTTGTCCCATGGACTGGCGGCTTGCGTCGCCGCGACTGGCCTGCTGGCGCGCCTGGTTTCCGTCGCCGGCTCCTCGCAGGGCGTTGTCGCCGCCGCGTGCGCCAGCGCCGCCAGGGCCGCCAGGACCGCCGATGCTTCCGGGACCGCCAGGGCCGCCAGGGCCGCCAGGACGGCCAGCACCTCCGGGACCGCCGACACCGCCAGGACCGCCCGGCCCCCCAGGACCGCCGACGCTTCCGGGACCACCAGCGCCCCCTGGACGGCCGGCGCCCCCGACACCTCCGGGTCCGCCAACGCCCCCAGGTCCGCGACCCGCGCCACCCGCGGCGGCTTGGGCCCGATCCCTTGTCGCGGGGTCGTTGCGAAGCTGATCGCGACCCTGGCCCGGGTCCATGCCGCGTTGCTGCAGGTTGGACTGCGCCTGCTGACGCTGCGCATCGCGACCGCGGTAGTCCCCGCGCTGCTCCGCGCCTCCGACGTTCTTTCCGAACTGCTGCTGGCTCGCTGAATCGCGGTACGGCACGCCGCGCCGGTTGGACGCGTTGTGCTGAAAGTTCGTCTGGTTGGCGTTGATCTGCCGGTTGGCGTTCACGCTGTTGTAGCGGTTCACGTTGACGTTGACGTTGCCCGCGCCCCAGTTGGTATTGCCCCAGAGTGCAGCGGTGGCCGCCACACCCACACCGAAGGCGATGCCGGTCGCGAGCGCCGCGCCGGGGTAGTAGTAGGGCGCAGGCGGGTAGTAGTAGGGCGGGTAGCCCGGGTAGGGCCACGCACCGTAGACCACGGTCGGGTTGTAGGCAGGCACGTACACCACTTGCGGGTTCGTGGGCTCGATCTTGATCACCGTCTGCTGCGTCTGCGGTTCCTGCTCGACGATGACCTGCTGCTGCTCGGAGCTCTTGAGGTTGCCGGTCTGCTGGGCCTTGGCGCGCAATCGCTGCGCAGAGTCGAGGACCTCCTTGGACGAGGCAAGGAAGGCATCGCCGAGGTTCTGCACCCAATCCGGCTGGTCGCCCATCATCTGCAGCACCTGCGGAAATGCGACCAGTGACTGCACGCTCGGGTCCCACGGCTGGTCGGCGACCATCTTCAGCGCCGCATCGCCTTTCTGGTCAGGGTGTGCCTTGGACCACTTCGCGGCATCGGCGACGTCTGCGGGATACGTGGCGGCCATCAGAACCTGCGACAACAGCGAATCTGGATACAGCGCGATCGGGGCGACCATCTGGTCGAGCTGCTCCCGGGAGAAGGTCTGGCCCTGCTGCGCGCCCGCCAATGCCGTGAACAGCGAGGCGGCGATCATGAGCGCGCGCGCGAATCGGACGATCAGGACACGCATATGTCGCCTTCCTTTCTTGAGGGCCATTCAATCATCGGCGGCTGTTGCCTTTCGAGCAGGCCAATGTCTACGCCTGGATGAAGGGGTCGTCGATGTGATTCTCCAGCGCGTAGCGAATCAATTCGGCGGTGCTGGAGAGCTGCAGCTTTTCCTGGATGTGCGTCTTGTGCGTGCTCACGGTCTTCACCGAGAGGTGAAGCGCGTCGCCGATGGCAGTGAGCGGCTGGCCAGCCGCGACGCGTCGCAGGATATCGAGCTCACGGTCGGTCAGAACCGCGTGTCTCGGCGCTTCCGACGATCCATTGAGTTGCTGCACGAATTTCTCGGCGAGGCTCTCGGTGACATAGACGCCACCTGCAGCGACCTTGCGGACTGCACCGACGAGCTCGCTTGCCGCGATGTCCTTCGTGACGTAGCCGTGGGCACCTGCCTTGAAGGCGCGCACTGCGTATTGCTCTTCCGCGTGCATGCTCAGGACGAGGATGCGAACGCTCGTGAATTCGTTCTTGATGCGTTGCACCAGTTCAAGCCCTGTCATCCCGGGCATCGACAGGTCGATGAGCGCAAGGTCGAACGCATTCTCACGGAGGAACTCGAGCGCCTGGTAGCCGGTATTCGCCTCGGTCAGGACCCAGTTGTTGCCAGCCGGATCGAGCACTCGCATCAGGCCTTCCCGAACGATCATGTGGTCGTCAACCAAAAGCATTCGCAGCGCCGGCTTTGAAGGAGTGGCAGCTCTCAAGATACCTCCTCGGATCCAGCAGAACGAACTGCCAAGATCGGTCTTGTCTGTTGAAGCGAATATGGCGCGAAACGCGCATCTCCACAAGCCGTGGCTTCTCCCATCCTCGATCTCGCGATCGCCTGATATCGGAATACTCCTACTCGGCGATCGGGAAAATCCGAGAACTCAAGGATCAATCCGCTCTCGTGCCAAGCATTGCGCCGATGTTCGGGCTGCTGCCGGCGATGCAAGCTCCGGCCTCGCGCACCCTCAGCCATCGCCCACCACGGAGAGCATTCGATGAACATCCCTCAAGTCCAGGAAACGTCCATGCATTTCAGCGGCAATGGCAGGTTCGGGCTTGCCGGCATCGATCGTCGCGAATGGACCCACCTGCATGACATGCTCGATCTCATTGGCGTGCTGGTCGACGATGAATTGCACGCACCCATCGTCCAGCCCACCGTGCGGCGTCTGCAGGCGGGAGAACTTTTGTTTCTTGAAGGGGCGCCGGCCACCTCCATCCATGTGGTTCGCACAGGCGTCTTCAAGGTTTTCCGGACCGCCGAAGATGGCTACGAGCAGGTCTTCGGCTTTGTGCGGCGGGGAGAGTTGCTGGGCTTCGATGCACTGTCGGATGCTCGCCACCTCATGGCGACGGTGGCCTTGGAGGATGCGAGTGTCTTTTCGATTGCGTTGCCCGATTTCTATGCCTTGACGCAAGACCTTCCGTCGTTCGACCGTGGCGTGATGCGCGCCGTGGCCAAGGCGATGGTCGACCTGACCCGGGTGTCGGAAATGATGGCCGCCGCCGCGGCCGAGGTGCGGCTGGCAAGGTTTCTGCTGCATGTATCGCGGTGCATGTCGAGTTGCGGGCAATCCCCCCGATCGCTGCGCCTGCAAATGACGCGCCGTGACATCGGAAGCTATCTTGGCGTGGCCCATGAAACCATCAGTCGTTCATTTGCGGTGTTGATGGAAGCGGGCCTGATCGAGGTCGAGCAACGCAAGGTCGAGATTCTTGATCTCGATGCGTTGCAGCGGTACGCGCAAGGCACGCGCGCGCCTGCAAAGCGGCATGCCCTCAGGGCTTGAGCGTGGCAGAGGCCGCAGACGCCGCGGACTGGGCATTCGACAAATCCGCGATGAAGTCTCGCGCTTGCTGGAACTCCGTGCTCTTGTCGAAGTAGGCGAGCGCGCCGGCTTCCATGTGACTGCTGCGCATGGCCACCCAATTGAACTGGGAAATCATGACGACCTTGATGCCGGGATGGTGCTGCCTGACATGACGCAGGACATCGATCCCCCGGTCTTGCCCGCGCAGCATGGCATCCAGAACAATGAGTTCGGGCTGGCTTGAGGTAATCGCCGCCATGGCCGAAGCCAGGTCATCGGCATAGCCCACGACTTCGACGCCGGGTGCGCTCGCCAGCAGCGCCCCGAAGCTTCGCTGTATAGCCGTGGAATCGTCGACCAGCAGCACTTTCACTTGTAGACCTCACAACCGCCGTTGTTGACCCCCCAGGCCGCCATGTTGCCCCTGATCAGCCGCGCGCCGAGTGAGTCTGATCAATGAATCGTCAGAAAGTCCGCTTTTTTGAGGCATCCTACGGGCGGTCCGACCCGCATCCACTGACTGGCGAGGAATCCTTTGTCTTCATGGTTTGAGAACCTGTCGATCCGGAGCCGAATCGTTCTGCTGATGGTCGGCGTCATGCTTCCCGTGGCAGCGCTGCTGGCGTGGTTTGCATTCGTGACTCTCCCCGGCGCGGACTGGCGAGTGGCGGCCAGTCTGCCTCAGGCCGAGGTCTTTGCGGAATACGAGCGCGCAGTGCTGCGAGCGATCGTCATCGCCGCGGGGCTGTGCCTCCTCGCGCTTGTCCTGGCGTGGCGCCTGAGCGCTGCCATCGTCAACCCCATCTCGCACCTGAAAGAGACGGCCAGCCAGATTGCTTCAGGCAAGGAAACGATTCGGGCCCAGCTCACGGGGCCGCCCGAGATCAGGGCGGTCGCACAACAACTCAATCTGATGGTCGATGCGCAGGCATTGACCGAAGCGAGACTCCGGGGAATCTTCGAATCGGCCGTCGACGCGATTCTCACGGCCAACGAGAACCAGGTCATCGTGCAAGCCAATCCTGCAGCGGCCCGGATGTTCCGTTGCACGCTGGACGAGCTGATCGGCGCGCCACTGGACCGCCTCGTTCCATCGCGATTTCGGGAGAGGTATGCACGGGATGTCGACGCATTGGGCCGCGACCCGGCCATCTCGCGTCGCATAGGGTTGAAGCGGGATGTGGCCGCATTGCGAGCGGATGGCGCCGAGTTCCCCATCGAGGCTGCGATTTCCCACGTTTCCATTGCCGGGCGTCTGCTGTACACGGTGATCCTGCGTGACATCACGGAACGCAAGCAGGCCGAGCATGCTCTCCGCGACAGCGCCTCGAAGCTTCAGGCGGCGCTGTCGAGCATGAGCGACGCGGTCTGCATCTCCGACGTCGAGGGCCGGCTCATCGAATTCAACGATGCCTTTGCATCGTTTCACGGCTTTCCGGACAAGGCCGCTTGCAGTCGCGCGATCGCAGACTACATGGACATGCTGGATGTGTTCTTGCCGAATGGCGAGCACGCGACGCGGGAGCAGTGGCCGCTTGCCAGGGCCCTGCGAGGAGAGACGGCGACCAACGTCGAATACAGCTTGCGGCGCAAGGACACCGGGGCGTCGTTGATCGGCAGCTACAGCTTCGCGCCCATTTGCTCGGAGAGCGGAACGATCGCAGGCGCCGTTGTCGCGGCACGCAATGTGACCGCGATCAGGGAAGTGCAGGCCGACCTTGCGTCTTCGCATTTCGCCCTGCAACGGCTCATCGCTTCGCGGGACCAGGTGCAGGAAGAAGAACGCAAGCGTATTGCGCGCGAACTGCACGACGACCTGCAGCAAACCTTGTCCGCGATCCGCATGGATCTGCACTTCATCAGCGCTCGCTTTGGCGACGAGGCGCCGGAATTGCCGCCGCTGGTTGCCGGGGTCGATCGCCTTGCCGAGCGGGCAGTCGCTTCGACGCGGCGGATCGTGAACGACCTGCGCCCTCCCATGCTCGAAGACCTCGGCCTGGTGCCGGCGCTGGAGGCGATGGCAGGCCAATTCACTCAACAGACGGGAATCGCATGCGAGGTGAATACACCCGGGGAAGATGCTTTCAACGAATGGGTGGAAGCGCCGTCAGTCGCCCTCTGTTTGTACCGCGTCGCCCAGGAGGCGCTCAACAACGTGGCCAAGCATTCGCACGCCAGCGAGGTGCACATTCGCCTTGCGATGGCGACCGAAAACTCGATCTCGCTCCAGGTCAAGGACAACGGCCGCGGCATGGCCGCTTCAGATATGCGCAAGCACGAGTCTTTCGGGATTCTGGGCATCCGGGAACGGATTCGTGCCAACGGCGGGATCATGCGCATCGACAGCGGGCCGCAAGGAGGCACCGTGCTCGACGTGCTCGTCCCGCGCTCCGGAACGCCGGGGTTGGCCGGCCCACAGGCCGCACCGGGGCAATTGGCCGACAAAGGGGAGGGCGGAGCGTCCCGCGCGGAATTCGATGATGCCCATGCGTTGCCAAGACTGTTGAGCCGAGCCACCGACAAGACACTGCAGGATGTGATCGACGCCATCGCGGGCAGTGTCGCGGTCATGGACCGGCGCGGCACGATCCGGTTCGTCAATCGCGCGTGGACCGAATTCGTCGACCACAACGGAATGCCCGGACCCGGGTCGGTCGGCCCGGGCGTGAACTACCTGGAAGCATGTCGAAGCAGTTCGCTCAAGGACGAACCGACGCGGAAAGTTCTTCGAGGGCTCGAAGGCGTGATCGACGAGGGCCGGACGACGTTCACCTGCGAATACCCCTGTCACTCGCCCGACGAGTTGCGCTGGTTCCGGATGCACGTCACGTCGATGGCCAATGGGGACGTGATGATCGCCCACTTCTGGATCAACGAGCCGTGAGCTCGTCCGCGCTCGCATCAGTGCCCTGTGCCTTGGCAATCACGGCTCGGCGAACCAGTCCGATGTGTTCGCGCAGCGTATAGGCCTCGCTGGCATAGCTCAATGGGGCGCGGATCCGCGCAGCAGCCTGCTCGATCCGGACCAGGTCGCCGAGCCATTGCGCGACGGGCAAGTTGCCGGTGCGCGTTGCGACATCGCGCTCGAGCAGTGCCAACTCTCCGTACCAGCGATAGATGCGCGACCGCGCTCGCCAGCGGAACAGCCGCGGCAGGAGATTGGTCAGCGGAACGATCACGAACACCACGGGCACCAGCAGCACGATCAGGCGTTCGAGGTAGGCCGCGAGGGTGAACGGAAGGTAACGGTGAAGCACGCTCGGCCCGAAGCGGTGATGGCGACTCGCATCGGTCGACACCGGCAGGTCCACCATCGAAGTGTTCGGAAACTCGTCGTCCGCTTCGAAGAATCCCTGGTTCCCATGCAGTTCGCGCGCGGCTTCGAGGAGCAGGTTGATGATCGCCGGCGACAAACCATCCCGCGAAACCAGCATCGCCTTGGTGCCGATCAGCTTCACCTCCTGCTCCGGAATGTGCAGTGCGAGATCGATCGTTCCCGGTGGCAAGGTCAACTTGGTGATGTAGGAGAACCTGCGCTGATAGGCCTCTGCCCGTGCAAGGCTCAGCAGTTTCAGATCCGGATCGTGCAAGGCCTGCCAGATTGCCGGGAACTGCGCGGGTCCGACCAGGAATGCGGCGTCGACCTGTCCCGCCTGCAGCGCGCGCAGGGCCTCCAGATTGACCAGGGGCACCAGCTCGGAATTCAGGCTGGTGATGTTGTTGGCCGCGAGCAGCGGTTCCATGAAAGCGCGCACGCCGCTGCCCGGTGAACCCACGGCGAGCCGCCTGTGGCGAAGCTCGTCGAAGTGCTCGTGGACGACGGTGTCGCGATAGAAGATCCACAGCGGTTCGTAGTACAGGGCGGCCAGCATGACCAGCGTCTCGCGCTCGTTCGGCCGCACCACGCCGCCTTGGACGAAGGCCACATCCACGCCGGAATGGGGATCGCGCAGCAAGCGCTCGTTCTCGTCCGCGCCGCCTGTCATGCGCTCCTCGACCGTCACACCGTCGCGTGCCAGGATTTCCTTGTAGCGCTGCGCGTACTGGTGGTACATGCCGTCGCCCAGGCCGGACGCGAGGACGATGTGGCGCGGAATGGCGCTTTGCAGCAGCCAGGCGCCCAGAAAGGCAAGGGCAATGCTCGCCACCGCAATCAGCGTCCAGCGCAGTTGTTCGTGTCGAGCTCCGACAGGGAGATCACCGAGTCGCATACAGATGCAGCATCCTGCCACCCGCTGATTGCTCCACTCTTGAGAGTTGTCAAGTCAAAGAAGAAGCAGCGAAGGAAAATTCCTACATCGTCTACTTTCGAGGGCGGACCGATGACAACGACCAACAAGCCTGATCTGGTACTCGAAACACGACTGTCCAGGAAGCTGATGGATGTCTTCATCCGGGCTGGACTGGTCCTGGCCCTGACGCTGCTGTGTTTCAAGATCTTCTCGCCCTTCATCACGATGATGGCGTGGGCGCTGATCCTGGCGGTGACGATCTATCCGGGCCATCAGGCGCTGGCCGCCAAGCTGGGCGGCAAACAGGGATTGGCGGCCACCTTGCTGGTGCTGGGCGGCATTGCGCTGATCGTGGCGCCCACGGCGGTGGTGTTCGGCTCGATGGGCGATTCGGTCCATGCGACTGTGGAGAAGGTGAAAGACAACAAGTTCGAAGTTCCTGCGCCACCGGCGCGCGTGGCCGACTTGCCAATCGTTGGCCCGAAGTTGCATGGTTGGTGGTCGTTGGCGCATACGGACATGCCAGCGGTCATTCAGAGGATGCAGCCGCAACTCGGCGAACTGGCCGCCAAGGCGCTCGGGATGGTGGCAAGCATTGGCGGAACAATTCTGCTTTTCATGGCCTCGTTCATCATCGCGGGCATCATCATGGCCTTCGGGGAGTCGGGTGCCGAAGCCGCGGAGTCCATCCTCGGGCGCATCGTCGGCAGCCGACGAGGCGAGGAATTCGCCGCGCTGGCCACCGCGACCATTCGCGCAGTGGCCTTGGGCGTGGTTGGCGTGGCCTTCATCCAGGCCATGGCCGTGGGCATCATCATGATCCTTGCCGAGATTCCCTTCGCCGGCGTTCTGGCCGTGATCGTGCTGGTGCTGGGCGTCGCGCAGGTGCCGGCACTGCTGGTCACTATTCCGGTCATCGCCTACGTCTGGTTGAGCAAGGACTACGAGACCGTGCCGGCAGTCGCCAACACGGTGCTTCTGGTGGTCGCCGGCATGCTCGACAACGTGCTGAAGCCGCTCTTGCTGGGCCGGGGCGTGGATGCGCCCATGCCGGTGGTCCTGATCGGTGCCCTGGGCGGCTTGGCGGGCGCCGGCATCCTGGGCATGTTCCTCGGTGCCACCGCGCTGAGCCTGGGTTATCAGATCCTGATGCGGTGGGTGGCGACCGATCCGAACGTCGTGGCGGAGAGCGACTTGCCGACTGCATCTTGACCCGGCGCGCGCGATGCCTTCGAAGGGATCGAGGGTGCGAATCATGGCGTTGGCCGGCGCCGCCGCGATGCTCGGTGGATGCACCACGGTGGGCCTGAACGGAGGAATCACACCATGCTGATCAATCTCTCGATCGGGCTGCCGACCATCCTGCTGTGCCTGGTGCTGCAGGCGACCGTCACGTTCTGGAGCGTTCGCTACTACATCAATCAGTCGAATCGGAAGGCGGTCATTGCAGGACCATTCGTCCAAATTCGTTCGCTGCTGGTCGCGATGATCGTGCTGATCCTGGGCAACTTCGTCCAGATCATGATCTGGGGATCGCTGTTCATGGTGCTGGGCGAGTTCGACGAGTTGTACGAGGCCGTCTACCACTCCGCAGTGAACTTCAGTTCGCTGGGCTACGGCGATGTGGTGATGACCAAGCCCTGGAAGCTGCTGGGTCCGCTGGAGGCTGCGAACGGCGTGTTGATGTTCGGCCTGACGGGCGCCGCGCTGATGGCGATCCTGCAGCAGATGATCAGGGCTCAAGCCGAAAAGGCCGGCCACAGTATTTGAGCAACCGATGGAGGCGACAGCATGAAGAGCTTCACGATCCTGGCACGCGCGGCGAATTTCGCTGCGGCGTTGGCTTTGTCGGGCTGTGCGTACTACGGCTATCCCGTTCCCGTGTCGACGTCGGCCCCGGCCAGCTTCGACCGATCGTTCGCTGCGGCGTCCGGTGCCATGCGCGACCAAGGCCTCGCGATCAGCGTCGAGGACCGCGGCAGCGGCACCATCGTCGGCCGCATCGGTGCCGGCACCGTGACCGCCAGCGTGCGTCAGCAGGCGGACGGCAGCGTGCGTGTGCAATTCGACGCCACGGGTCCACGCGATCCGGGTCTGATCGATCGCGTTTCTCGGAGCTATGACAGTCGGATGGGGCGCTGAGAGTCGATTTGCCCAGCCTCCTTGCGGACTCTTTAAAATAATACAATGTATATTATGTAAAATGACTGACGCAAGTTCCGAAAGCCAGCTTCCAGAATCTGCAGATCCTTCCCTCCCGGCTCTCTCTGTCCTGTCACCGAACCCGCGTGTTTCCCTTTCAGGCAAACACCTTGCATGATGTAGCGCCGTCCTCATCGGAGAAAAAATGACCGATCCATCCGTCATCAAGCTTGGCCAACTGTCCGTTCGCTATCTGGTGGACGGATCGCATTCCGACACCATGGGCATGTTCGAACTCACGGTGCCGCCGAACTCCAACGTGCCACCGCCGCACAGCCACACGAAGAACGACGAGTGCGTCTACGTTCTCGAAGGAACCCTGCGGTATTCGGTCGGGACCGAGGTCCGGGACCTCACACCTGGTGAATCCATGTTCAGCCCTAAAGGAAGCGTCCACCAGTTCTCGAATCCCTTCGCGGCTGACGCTCGGGCGCTGATCGTGCAGTCACCGGATATCGGCGCGCAGTACTTTCGGGACGTGGCAGCGGTCGCCAATGCCGGCAAAGGACCGCCGGACAAGAATGCGCTGATTTCCGTCATGGTGCGCTACGGCCTGGTTCCGGCTGCGCCCGCCGGCGCCCAGCAACCGGTGCGCAATGCCTGAATTCACGCTGCTGAACGCTGCGATCGCGACCTGCGTGGCAGCAGGCGTCATGACGGTTGGATTTGCGGCGCGGGCGACGCGCTGGGGAACACCCCTCTTGATGGCCGGCATCATCGGCCTGCTCGCGGTCATCGGGTACGGTATCGTGGATTTGGTGAGTTTCTGACCGATTCCAGCCAAAGTAGCAGCGTTGTCGTGATCCAGCCAGCCAATGACCAGAGGACGACGGCCAGCAAGATCGAGACCAGAAGCAACTGCGACTCGACAAGGTCATAGGGGATCAGCCTTGCGGTCGACGCGCCGCTCTGCACCGTCACAGGCGTCGGCAAGAGAAGCGGCACGCCGAACAGGGCGAGTGCAAGGCCCGCCCCCACCATGAAGGCACGCCTGAAAAACCGCTGATAGCGCCTGCGCTGTCTGTGCACAATCTCTGGCGCGTCCATGATGCTGCTCCTTGCCCGTGGGGGCGATACGCCGAAGTTTTCACTTTGGCCGTAGCGGCGAACCGCTGTGTGTAAGACACGAACTCACAACATCGTGCGTAAATCCGACGCTGTGCATCGCCCGCATGCGCTCAGCAGGTCGACGGTCGACTGCTCGATGTCCAACGCCGGCACTTCGATGGTCACCGTCAGCGGGCCGGGCGCACCAAACTCCTCCGCACCGAAGTCGAGTTTTCCGAGAACGTGGACGCCGCCGCTGATCGTCTGGCCGTCGTGGCGGTAGAAGATCGTGACGTCGGGTCCGGGCGCCCAGCAAATCATGTCGCCGACCTCGTAGGCCTGGTCAGTGCGCGTGCCCCTGCCCGAGATCGCACTGGGCAGCGGACCGAATTTCTCTCTCTTGAAGAGATCGTGCATCGTGATCGTCAGCGGCAGCATGGCAACGAATTCCTCCGCCGTCTTGTTGTCCGCCAAGGTGGCCGGGATCACCCTGCCGTTCAGTTTCAGATGGATTTTCATGATTGACCTCTCGGAATGGAGCCCATCAATGGACGAACGCCCCCTGCGGCGTGCCGCATTGCGGCGCCACTGACATTTGCGGTTGGATTTGCGGCCTTGGCCGCTTGCCGTCGTCAGCTGCTCACGCGACCCAGCTGAAGCTCGCGCAGGCGCTTGACATCGCGCGCTGGCGGCAAGCCGAAGAAGCGGCTGTATTCGCGGTTGAACTGCGACTGGCTCTCGTAGCCCACGCGGTGCCCTGCCGTGGCGGCATCGACGTCTTCGCTGATCATGATCCGTCGCGATTCCTGCAGGCGCAGCTGCTTCTGGAATTGCAGCGGGCTCATCGCGGTGACGGCCTTGAAATGCTGGTGCAGCGAAGACACGCTCATGTGGACCTCGTCCGCGAGATCCTCGACACGAAGCGGCTCCTGGAAGCGTCGCGAGAGCACGCCGATCGCCTGGGCGATGCGCTGGCTGTGGCCGTCGACGACGGCCATCTGGGCCAGTCGCCAGCCGTCGGGCGACCTCATCAGGCGGTACAGGATCTCCCGCGTGATCAGCGGCGCCAGCGCCGGAATGTCTTCAGGCGTATCCAGCAACTTGGTCAGCCGCAGCACGGGATCCAGCAGCGTCGTGGACAGCTCGCCGGTGAAGATGCCGCGCTGCGACGCCCGCTTCGGAAGGGTTTCGCCGAGCTTCATTTCCAGCGCGAGTGCGGCGATGTCCTTGACGTCGAAGCTCAGTCGCAGGCCCAGGTAGGGCGCCTCCGGCGACGCGTCGATCACCTGCCCGGCCACGGGCAGGTTCTGCGCCACCACCAGGTACTGGCTGCTGTCATAGACATAGACCTCGTCGCCCAGCAGAACCCGCTTGCTGCCTTGTGCCAGCACGCAAAAGGCCGGTTCGTGGATGGCGTGCACTGGATGCTGCACGCTCGATGCCCGCCCCAGCATCAGGCGCGGTATAGGCGTTTGATGGCCGCCGTCAGTGACCGTGATGCGGTCGATCATGGCGGCGAGTTCGGCCCTCATCACGGTGGTTTGCAGCTGATCGACAGGCCGATCGCTGCGCAGTGCGTTGTGGGTGGATGTCAGCATGGATCGGAGCTTAGGTATCTTGCCGACGCTTGTCTCCACCCAGGCGAGTCAACCGGAGGATCGTGCAAACATCTTCAACAATCCTGCAAGGCGCTCGCGTTTGCACGGCGCGAAACAACTCGAGTGGCCATGGCATCACGCCCAGGAGGGGCTTGCATTGCAGCACCTCCCGGCGACAGACTGCACATCCCTCCGGAGGATTCCCATGGCCACTCCCAGCGCACTCCAAGCCACCGTGGCAGCGATCGCCCAGAAAGGCAAAGGCATTCTTGCGGCCGACGAAAGCGGCCCGACGATTGCCAAGCGTTTCAAGACGATCGCCGTGGAATCGACAGAGGAAAACCGGCGCGCCTATCGCAGCCTGCTGCTGTCGACGCCGGGCCTCGGCCAGTACGTCAGCGGCGTCATCCTCTACGAGGAAACGCTGACTCAGCGCTCGGACGATGGCGAACCGCTGCCGCAACTGGCCGCGCGGCAAGGGATCGTGCCGGGCATCAAGGTCGACGCGGGAAAGATCCCGCTCGCGCTGGCACCGGGTGACGAGATCACGCAAGGCCTCGATGGGCTCGCCGAGCGCCTCGAGGGCTACAAGCAGCACGGCGCGCGATTTGCCAAGTGGCGCGCCGTCTACAACGTTTCCGACACCCTGCCCGGCCAGGCGGCAATCGCGGCCAACGCCGAATCGCTGGCGCGCTACGCGGCCGTCTGCCAGGAACACGACGTGGTGCCGATCGTGGAACCCGAGGTGCTGATCGACGGTGACCACACCCTTGCGCGCTGCGCCGAGGTCACGCAGGCTGTTCTGCACGAAGTCTTTCGTGCCCTCGATCGCCATCGTGTGGTGCTCGAACACATGTTTCTCAAGCCGAGCATGGTGGTGCCAGGCAAGACCCACGCCCTGCAAGCAACGCCCGAGGAAGTGGCAACGCAGACGATCGGCGTGCTGCGGCGCGCTGTGCCGGCTGCCGTCCCGAGCATCAACTTCCTCTCGGGCGGACAGTCGCCCGCCGAGGCCACGGCCAATCTGGATGCGCTGAATCGGTTAGGCGCGCAACCGTGGTTTCTGAGCTTTTCATATGGACGCGCGCTCCAGGATCCCGCGCTGCAGGCCTGGCAAGGCCGCCCTGCCAATGTGCGCCAGGCACAGGAAGCATTGCTCAAGCGCGCACGCCTGAACGCCGCCGCAAGCCAAGGCGCGTACAGCGCGGCCATGGAAGATGCCGCCGGATAACCTCGCGCGTTGCGATTTACCAAGACATGTCTTAGCATCCGAAAACTACGACACGTCTTGGTACTTCGCATGAGCCGATCCGACCCCCCACCCGATTCAGCGCATTGCGCGATCCGTCTTCGCGGAGCCGTCACCCTTTTGTCCCGCCGATTGCGCCCCGCGCCGCAGCAAGGCGGAATCAGCGTGGCGAAGCTCAGTGCGATCGGGCAGCTCTACCGCGCCGGTCCTTCGACGCCCACCGAACTCGCTGCACGTGAAGGCGTGAAGCTCCAGTCCCTGACACGGCTGCTGGCGGAACTCGAAGACGACGGATGGATTGCGCGCAAGGCCCATGCGTCCGACGGTCGACAGTCGCTCCTGAGCCTCACGCGGCTGGGCTCGAAGCGGCTCGCCGCCGCGGTCCATGCCGGCGAAGCCTCGCTCGCGAAGGTCATTGAAGCCACGCTCGGTGAACGCGAACGCGCGGTGCTGCTGCAAGCCTGCACGTTGATCGAAGGTATTTCGGAGGCGTTGGCCGCCGATGCACAGGTCGATGCGCGATCATGAGCTGGTTTTCCATGGATGCCGAGAAGCGGCATCACGGCCTGCAACTGGCCTCAGCGGTTGTTCTCGCCTATTTCATTTCGATGGTGGTGGGGCTGCCCGAGCACTTCTGGGCGGTCATGAGCACGCTGATCGTGATGCGGCCCAATTCCGCGTCGACCTTCGATGCCGGCTGGGATCGCGCCCGGGGGACTTTGATCGGCGTCGCGGGCGGGCTGCTCGGCGTCTACCTGCAACATATGGGCAGCAATGTCCTCGCGACGACGCTCACGATCATCGTGCTGCTGTCTTTTGCCAGCGCCGCGAGCCCGGCTTTGCGAAGCGCTCCGATCGCTGCGTTGATCATCCTGGCGGCCGGCGGGCTCCCTGGCCATTCGGCATTGCAGGTCGCCGTGTTGCGTGTGGTCCAGATCCTCATCGGCGTCGGCGTCGCGATGGGCGTGGCCATCGTCTCGTCGAGATACCGCGCGGGCGACCGCCTTCGGGCGGGGTGCGCTGCCCTTCTCCAACGCATGGCCCGTCCCCTGCAAGATCCGGACGCACGAAGCGCGCGCGACGAATCCGACGCCGAGAAAACAGGTGCCGCCGTTCGCAGCGCGTTGGATCGCCTGACGACGCTCGCCGGAAGCGCGGACCGCGCACCGCGTGTCTTCAAGCGCACCGAGGCGGCCAGTGGTGAGCGACATCACAGGAACATTGCCGGACTGACGAGCCGGATCGTGCAGGACATCTCGCTGCTCAACCGTGTACTGCGCGTTACCGGTGAGCGGCAACCCCTGCGTTGCGGTCGCGAAGCCGCACTGGCCGCAAGCGCCGGCCTTGCGAGCGTCGCCGATGTCCTCGCCGGACGTGGCCAGCCGGACCTGGCCGCGCTGCGCGCCGCTACCCGTGCGGGCGGCGAAGATGCGCCGGATGCCCTCCTCGCCGCCCCACTCCGCCTGCTCCTCGAAGATCTGCAACGTCTCGTGCGCGTGATCGAGCGGCCGCAGACCTGAACGTCGGTCGGCGGAGTTGTGCCGCGATTCTGTGGATAACACTGTGTGAAGTGACGGGAGTCACCCGCAGGTGGCGTGTATCCACGCGGGTTCCGGCCGCATTGCCTCCGGAATAGGCAACGGGAAGGCAGCGGGTCGCTAAGCTACGCTGACCCGCCGATTCCCGTCAAATCCCTATCAGAATTCCTGCCATGTCCAGCCCGCTGCCCGTACTTTCTCTTCTCGAAACCCGTGTGCTCGGCGTGCTCGCCGAAAAGCAGCGCACGGTGCCCGACAGCTATCCGCTCACCCTCAACGCCCTCGTGGCCGGCTGCAACCAGAAAACGAGCCGCAACCCGATCCTCGAGATCACGGACGCCGACGCCCAGACTGCGATCGACAGCCTCAAGAGTCTCAGCCTCGTGCAGGAGACCAGCGGCGGCCGGGTTTTTCGCTACGCGCACAACGTGGATGGCGTGCTGAGGATTCCGTCGCAGTCGATCATCCTGCTGACGGTGCTGATGCTTCGCGGACCGCAGACGGCGGGAGAACTTCGCATCGCGTCCGACCGCATGCACAACTTCGCGGACATTTCGTCGGTCGAGGCTTTTCTCGAGGAAATGGCTGAGCGGCCCGCAGGCAGTCTCGTGGTGAAGCTGCCAAGGCTGCCCGGAGCGCGGGAAAGCCGCTGGGCGCATCTGCTGAGCGGCGAACCGGCAGAAGAACTGACCAGTCCTGCGACAGCCGTCGGCGCCGGCGACATCTCGTTGAGCGAAGTGGCCGCCCTCAAGGCGCACGTGGCACGGCTGGAGGCGGAGTTGGCGGGAACAAAGGCCCTCGTGAACCGGATCTGTTCGGAACTGGGCATTTCCGACCTACCCGACGCCTCGTGAGGCGCCGAGGGCGCCTTAGCGCACGTCGCGCCGCGCCAGCAGCACGTTGCCGCCGGTGGTATTGAACGAGATGGTCGGCGCACTGAAGTCACTCAACGGCGCGCCCAGGCCGATTTCACCGCTGCCATGCAGCACGCACTCGTCGCGCCGCAGCGCGATCTCGCCGCTGGCGCCTGCCGTGCCATGAAAACGCACCCACGTACCGTACGTGCTGACATCCACGAGCACGCAACTGCCATTGCGCGATTCGATGCGCGCATGGAGGCGTGAAACGCGCGGATCGTTGACGACGAACTGCGCCTCATCGACGCGGCCGAGGTGGATCGGCAACTCTTCCGCACGAAACATCGAGCGCACGTCGAGCCAGGCCAACTCGATCTGCCCGAAGGACGAATCCGCAGCCCGCGCAGGTGGAACCAGCGAGGCGGGCATCGTCAGGAATTCGGAGACCTCGTCCTGCCAGTCGACCCGGTGGACGATGGGCATCTCGTTCTTGCCGCGGATGTTGATCGGGCCCAGGCTGCGATGGCGAACCTCGCCTTCGTGCAATTGCTCGATGACCGATTCGGTCGCCCAGATCTGTCCGGGGCCTGCGAGATCGCTGAGACGCGAAGCCAGGTTGACCGCATCGCCATAGCAGTCGCCGTCGACTTCCACGATCTCGCCGCTCGCGACGCCGATCTGAAGCTCCATGCGCAGCGGGGCCGGCCAGGTCTGCAACCGCTTCTGATGGTTGCGCTGCATTTCGAGCACGGCGCGCGTCGCGGTGATGCCGTTTCCGAACACGGCAAACACGCCGTCACCGAGCGACTTGACGACGCGACCACCGTGGGATTCGCATACGCCGGCAATCCACTGGGTCAATCGCGTCACCGTCTCGGTTGCGCGCGCGTTCCCCATGGCCTCGAAGACCCTGGTGCTCCCCGTCAAGTCGGCAAATACGACAGTGGAATCGGCGCCCATGTTGTGCAGTTTTTGGTAGCTCTCGCTTTCGGATTATGGCAAAGGAGCAAAAAAACACTGCCTTCCAGCGCCAAATCGCTCGACTTCGCGGCAAACGTGTTGCTTTTTCATTTCGACACGCCGAATGCAAAACGTTTCACTTAACAAAGTAACACTTTGGTATCCGTTATTAGACCGGAACTTGAAGTGATTCGTGAAGTATGTTGTTTTTAAACATGAAATGTTGTTTCCATACTTGTGTGATGACTGGGCCAGCCGTAACGTACCCACCCATCAAGGCTTCCGGCACCCGCCTTCATTCCATGGCCCCCTTCAGCAGGTTCTTCCGCTTTCTGTCTCTTCCAGGCTTCGGCTCGCGCCGTGCCACGGATCGCCAGATGGGCCGGATTCGCACAGCCATGCTGTCGCTGCTGCAGGTTCACGGTGGGCATTCCGTGCAACGCGTTGCGCAGCGTGTGCGCTTCGCAGGCGATCTCGAAGCGCTTTGGTATCTGCGTCAGGATGTGCTGACGGCGCTGAGCGCTGTGGACGGTGAAGTCGCCGCGCGACGCCAGATGCGCCAGATCAATCGCCTGTTCAAGGGCGGCCTTCCGCACACGATGGGTCCGAGGACCCACCAGCGCATCATCACCTGATCGAAAGCCGCTGCTTCGGCCTCGGACAGGCCCGCACCCCGCTTTCTCCCGGCACTCTCAGTGCGCGTGATCGTGCCCGTGCCGATGTCCCCAGACCATGAAGACATCCCGCCCATCGGCCGCAAGTTCCACCTTGGCGCCGACAGGCAGCAGAACCTTGGTCGGCACGTGACCAAAGGGAAGTCCCGTCAGCACCGGGACCTTGATCAACTCCCGCAGGCGCGCTGTCACGGCCTGCATGCCGAAGCCGCGGTCGTGCGGCACCTTCCGGATCCCCGTGAACTGTCCCAGGATCACTGCCTTCTGGCGCGCGAGAACGCCGGCATGTCGCAGTTGGTCGAGCATGCGTTCGACACGATACGGGTGCTCGTTGACGTCCTCGAGGAACAGCACGCCCTTGTCGATCGTCGGGAAGTAAGGCGTACCGAGCAGGCTCGTCAGCACGCAGAGATTGCCGCCCCACAGTACTGCGCCATGGATGCCGCGAATGGGCCCCAGGCCGGTGAAATCGCGCGCCGGCATCCGCCAGCCGGTGCCCTCACCCTGCCCGCACAGTAAATCGTCGAAGCAGGCTTCCATGATGTCGTCGGCCCCTGCTTCGGCGCCGAAGTCTTCGCCGACGGCCGGACCGGCCCAGCTCACGCTGCCGGTCTTCGCCAGCAGCGCACACTGGAACGCGGTGAAGTCGCTGAGCCCGACGAACTCGGTGCCGCGATGGATGGCCTTGGCGACGGCCTTGTACGGAATGGCGTCGAGGATGCGCGTGAGGCCGTAGCCGCCGCGTGAGATGAGCGCCACGTCAGCACCGCTGGCGGCGGCGCGGGCGATGGCCGCCAGGCGTGCGGCATCGTCGCCGGCGAAACGCTGATGGCTGGCAAGGGCGGTCTCGTCGATCTCGACTTCGTGGCCCAGCGCCTGGAGCCGCTTGATGCCGCGCTTGAAAGCGGCCTTGTCGCGCACGGCGCTGGATGGCGAATAGATGTAGATGTGTTTTTTCACGGGGCGAAGTATCCCATCGCGTCCTTGACGAGTTGCGCAGCCTGCGCGGCCGAGAGGCCCGAGGCGCGCTTCGGAATGGCCCCCAGCGCCCGCAGGCCGGCCTCGTAGCCGCGATCGGGGAACGGTGCCCGCCATGCGTCGACGGCCTGCCCTCCTTCGTCGGGTGCGCGCATCAGCTTGGGGAAACGCGCCGGCGCCGCATCGACGAGAAGCGACGCCAGCGCGGACGCGCCGGCGCTGTGCACGAGCGCCAGCGGCCCGGGATCAAGCCGGTCGATCCACTCGAGCAGTACATCGCGATGCCAGTCCAGCCGATGAATCGCCTCGCGCTTGGGCTTGTCGCTCTGGCCGAAGCCGATGAGATCCGGCGCCAGGACGCGTGCCTGCCTCAGTCCTGCGAGATGGCGAAAGAAATAGCTCCATTCACCGGGTCCGTGCAGGCACAGGAGCGCGAATCCCGCATCGACCGGACCCTCGTCGAGGTAGTGCATGCGCCACCCGCTCAAGCTCGGCAGCTCGCTCACGTAGTGCGGCGCGAAGGCAAAGTCGGCCAACGCGCTGAAGCGCTCGGCTGGCGTGCGCAAGGCATCGTCGCGCAACGGTTCTGCCGCTTCGCGGGCAGCGCTGCGACGATCGCGGAAGAAGGCTTGCAGAAGCGCCTGGCACTCGTCCGCCAGGACGCCCCCCTCGACCACCGTGTGATGGTTGAGTTGCGGCTGCACGAACAGATCAACCACTGATCCTGCCGCGCCCGTCTTGGGATCCGTTGTGCCAAACACGGCCCGCTTCAGCCTCGCGTGCAGCATGGCCCCGGCGCACATCGCGCAGGGTTCGAGCGTCACGAAAAGCTCGCAGCCATCGAGGCGGTAGTTCCCGAGCACCTCCCCTGCGGCCCGCAGCGCGTTGATCTCTGCATGCGCACTGGGGTCATGCATCGCGACCGGCGCATTGCGTCCGCTCGCGACAAGCACACCGTCTTTCACCACCACTGCGCCGACCGGCACTTCGCCGGATTCACCGGCCCGCCGCGCCTCGGCCAGCGCCAATGCCATCCAGTGCGCGTCAGTTGTCATCCGGCATGGGACGCGGCTTCTGCGCCGCCTCGATGGATTGCTTGATCTGCTGCTGAATCTGCTGGCTCTGGGCGCGAACATCGCCTGCCGGTGCAGCACCCGTTACCGCCACGCCGGGCGGCAGCACCGGCGCAGTGACCACGTTCAGTTGCTTCTTGACGAGCACCCCGACGACGACCAGCGCCAACAGAAGTCCGATGAGCCCGATAGCGCGCATCTCAGATCTCCTCGGCCCTGACCGCATCGGTCACGTTCATCCCGAGGCGCTTCATCCATCCCGCGAGCGCCTGCTCGTCCGACGAACCCACGCTGTACTGCGCGTACATGGCGGGATGCGATTCCTTGCGGTGCTGATTGAGCTTGAGCTTGCACTGGAGCGTCGTCACGCGCAGTTCGAAGCCGACGATGCCGTTGAGCATCTTGTTCTGGAACTCCTCGCAGAGGTCGCGCCACTGCTGTGCGTAGGCCGGTTCGTGCTGGCCGATCAGGCGCTTGAGCAGCGCATCTTTTTCGACTGGCGCTTCGATCAGGCTGGCTTCGACCGTGCAATGCACGGCGAGGTAGTTCCAGGTCGGGACGCGGGCGAGATCGGGGTAGACCGAAGGCGACATGTACGCGTGCGGCCCGAGAAAGGTCACCGCCGCCTTGGGCCGGTCGCGAAGATAGCGCCAGTGCGGATTGGGCTTGGCGCAGTGCCCGAGCAGCGCCAGTTCGCCGGACGCCCTTTCATCCGCCACCAGTGGCAGATGAGTGACGTATGGCAGGCCTTCGTCGTCGGTCGAAATCAGGCTGGCGAAGGGATGCGCGCGCATCAGTTCCAAAGCGATGGCGCGATCTGTGCCATTGAATTGCGGAGGCATGTACATGGGGCGGCCCTGCGAAAAGAATCGCCCCGATTGTCCCTGAGACGCCTTGTTTTGCGGCGCCCGCCCTGCCGCTTTTCGATGCTCAGCCCAGTTGACCCTTGACCTTTTCGAGCGCCGCGTTCGCGCATTGCTCGTCGAGGTGACCGCCCGGCGCGCCGCCCACACCTACTGCGCCGATCACTTCGTTGCCCGACTTCACCGGCACGCCGCCGCCGAGCAGCAGGAAGCCGGGGATGTTCACCAGGTTCGCCGCGCCCGGGTTCTTCTGCGCGTTTTCCATCATTGCGAGCGTCGGCGACTTGGCCGATGCCGAAGTCCATGCCTTGCGTTCGCTGGCGCCCAGCGTATGGGCGCCGGCGTTGTCGGCACGCTGCACGGCGCGCACGGTGCCTGCGCGGTCGACCACCGTCGCCGCCACGGCATAACCGTTGGCGGCGCAGGCTGCGACGCTGGCAGCGGCGATCTGGTTGGCGAGTTCGAGCGACATGTTCTTTTCGGCCCGGACGGCCGGGCTCGGCGCCTGGCTTTGTGCCTGTGCGGTCACGGCGGCGGCAAGAAGGACGGCGAGGCTGCCGAGGCGAAGGGTTGAATGCATGAGGATCTCCGAATGGGTTCGATGGGGTCGCGCCGGCACTTCGCCGACCGCACCGCCACTGTAGAAATCGCGCGGCGGGAACGCCATTCGTACGGTTACGCGCAGTGCTCCGTAGAACTACGGAGCCTCGCCATCGACGAGCGACGCGTAGCGGCGGATCAACCGAGCCAGCGAATCGCATTCGAGCTTGGCGAAAAGGTTGGCCCGGTGCGATTCGACCGTGCGTGGCGACAGCGCGAGCGTGCGCGCGATCTCCTTGTTGGTCAGTCCTGCCACGATGTAGCCGAGCACTTCGCGTTCGCGTTCGGAAAGCTGTGCGCAGCGGTCGCGTGCGGCCTGGTCGGCCTGCGTGCGCTCGCGCGAGTTGACGTGCCGGCGCACGGCCTGCTGCAGGGCTTCGAGCAACTGCTCGTCGTCCACGGGCTTTTCAAGAAACTCCGCCGCGCCGGACTTGAATGCGCGCCGGCACATCTCCACCGTGCCGTGGCCGGTGAGCATGATGACGGGCTGGTCGACGCCCTGTCCGATGAGCGTGTCCAGCACGGCAAGCCCGCTGATGCCCGGCATGCGGACGTCGAGCACGATCGCGCCGACGCTGCCGCGGTCGAAGCCGTCGATGAATTCCTGCGGGTCCGCCCAGGTCTGCGCGCGCAGGCCGACGGTTCCGATCAGCAGCGCCAGGCTTTCCCGCACGGCGAGGTCGTCGTCGATCAAGTGAATCAGCGGGGACTGCGGCTCGTTCATGCGGTGTGCTCCGGGGATGCGGCAGCCAGCGGCAATCGCAGCGTGAAGCGGGCGCCGCGTGGCGACTCGTGCTCGGCGGCGAGCGATCCGCCCATGCCGACGGCCAGCGACTCGCAGAGGCTCAGCCCGAGGCCGAGGCCGCCTTCGCGCGTGCTGAAGAACGGCTCGAAGATGTGCGGCAACGCGTCGGGCGCGAAGCCGCGACCGTTGTCGGTGACGGTCAGCACACCCACTGCGCCTTCGCGCCCGATCGCGAGCCGCAGGCGTCGCTCGCCTGACGGCGCTTCGTCCAGCGCTTGCAGGGCGTTCATCAGGAGGTTGTGGATGATCTGTTCGAGCGCAATCGGGTCGACTTGCACGATGACGGGCGCATGGGCCGTATCGTCGATCGCTGGCACAACCGATCGTCCCTCGAATTCCGGCGCCAGCAGATGGAGCACGCTGCGCAGCGCCTCCTGCAAAGGCACGGGCCGTGTGTCGGCGTGGCGTTCGGGCCGCTCGATCACGCGGCGCAGGCGACCCACCACATCGGCGGCTCGCCGCGCCTGTTCCGCTGCCTGCTTCATCGCCGTTCGCGCGGTCGCGAGTTCCGGCGGATCGTCATCGAGGAGCCGCCGGGCGGCCTGCGTGTTGGCCAGCATCGCCGTCAGAGGCTGATTCAGCTCGTGCGCCATGCCGGCGGCGAGTTCGCCCAGTGCGTTGAGCCTCGCGACCTGTCCCAGCCGCAAGAGATCTTCGGCGCGCTGCCGTGCGATCCGCTGGCGCCGAAACATGGCAGCGCCGCCGAGCACGAGTCCCACCGCCAGCGCCCACCCGCTCATCGCGCCCCAAGGCAGTTCCGTCCACGACACCCGGCGCTCCGCCACGAGATCGAAGGCCTGGCTCTCCGAAGCCAGCACCTTGCGGAAGCCGAAGTGCCAGCCGCCGGGTAGGGTTTCCGCCCCCGGCTGGACCACGAACTGCTGCCCTTCCCTTTCAAGCGCGACGCGGACCGGGCTGGTCTTCGGGTCCATCGGCCAGTCTCGCCATGGCACCGTCGTTGCGAGGTCGATGTCGATCACATAGCTGGTCGGGAGCGCACCGATCACCAGGCTGTAGCGACCGCCGGGAAAATCGTCCGCAACGAATTCGGGACGCCGCAATTCACGCGAGCGGGCTGCCGCATCGGCGAGGCGGGGGTCGGACCAAGGCGCGTCGGCCTCGTGGCGCTGAACGCCAAGGATCGACGGATAGACAGACGGCAATCGCCGCTCGGGCTGACTCCCGCCGGGCACGGTTTCCAGCAGCGCGAGCGTCGCGAGCACCGCGTCGTACTGCACCACCTGCTGGCTCATCAGCCGGTGCGCGATGCGCCCGTTGACCTCGAAATCCTCGTGCAACTGCTGGATTTCGGCACGCGCAATCCAGGCCGCGCCGGCGCCGGTGACCAGCAGCCAGGCGAGCCACCAGCCACCCCGGGTGCGTAACCATTGCCTCATGGCGCGGATTGTGCCCGCGCTGTCCGCGAAAATCGGCAGCCATGAGTGTTTGCAGATTTCCGGCGGCCGCCCTTGTCCTCTTTGTCGTGGCCGGCATCACAGGCTGTTCGACCACTGTTCAGCAATCGGTTGCCGAGGCGCGTGTCGAGTCACTGATCGGCCGGATGACGGTGGAAGAAAAGGTGGGCCAGCTGAGTCTTTACGCCCCGGCCGGTGTGGACATCGTCGCCAATCCTCAGGCTGCGAAGCAGAGCTGATGCAGGAATCTCTTTTCGACGACCTGAGCGAGCCGGACGACCGGGCCGAGCCGACACCCTCCCCGTCACTTGCTCCCGCTGCCAGGAAGCGTGCCGGCAAGCGCACGGCAAAGGTCCAGGCGGTTTCACCCGATCCGTTGCTCCATGCGCTCGCGGCAGATCTTCCGCCGGGCCTGCGCCTGGGCACATCGTCCTGGTCCTTCCCGGGATGGAAGGACACAGTCTGGGACGGCGACTACGAACCATCCGTCCTGTCCAAACACGGCCTCGCGGCCTATGTCCAGCATCCGCTGTTTCGCGCGGTGAGCATCGACCGCAGCTTCTACAAGCCTTTGTCCGCCAGCCAGTTCGCGGTCTATGCGGCGCAGGTGCCGGAGGATTTCCGCTTCGTCGTGAAGGCGCCGAGCCTCGTCGCCGATGCCGTGGTGCGCGGCGAGGATGGGCGCGGTATGGAGCCCAATCCGGCCTTTCTGGACCCGATGCTCGCTGCGATGGAATTCGTCCAGCCGGCGCTCGATGGCCTGGGCGCCAAGCTGGGCGCGCTGGTGTTCCAGCTCAGTCCCCTGCCCGGCCCGATGCTGGGCCGGCTCCCTGAAATCCTCGACCGGCTCGGCGCGATGTTGAAGGCGATGCCGCCCCTGCACCCTATCGCTCCGGACGCCGTGATCGCGGTCGAAGTGCGCAATCCGGAGTTCCTGACGCCTGCCTTATGCGATGTGCTCCGGGAAGCAGGCGCGACTTACTGCCTCGGTCTTCACTCCAAGATGCCGCCCATCGAGGATCACCTTCCGCTGCTGCGCGCCCTCTGGCCCGGACCGCTCGTGTGCCGATGGAACCTCCACCGGCGACACGGCGCCTATGGCTATGAAGAAGCCAAGACGCTGTACGAGCCGTTCGACAAGCTGGTCGACCTCGATCCCGAGACCCGGACCACACTGGCGCGGGTGATCCACGGAACCACGGGCGCAGGCCATCGCGCCTACGTCACCATCAGCAACGAGGCCGAGGGCTCGGCGCCGCTGACCGTGCAAGCCCTGGCCGAGGAAGTGCGGCATCTGCGGCGTTGAAGGTGTTCGATCAACGCGCGACGAGGCCGTCAGCAGGTCGGCGATGTGCTGGCTCAGACAAGGCCGCCGTTGACGCGCAGCGTCTGGCCGTTCACCCAACCGCCGGGAGCCGCCAGTTGAGCGACCGCGGTTGCGATGTCATCCGGCGTGCCGAGCCGTTCCAGCGGCGCAGCCTTGGCGAGGCGCTCGACCGCTTCGGGCGTCTTGCCATCGAGGAACAATGCGGTGGCCGTGGGTCCCGGCGCAACGGCGTTGACGGTGATGTTCCGTCCGCGCAATTCCTTGGCGAGGATGTGGGTCATGACCTCGATCGCGCCCTTGGTCGCCGCGTACACCGCATAGCCGGGCAAGGCCAGGCCGATCACACTGGTCGAGAAGTTCACGATACGGCCACCCGATTGAAGGCGGCTCGCGGCCTCGCGCAGGGTGTTGAAACTGCCCTTGACGTTCACAGCGAACAAGCGATCGAAGGTCTGGTCGTCCGTGTCCGCGAGATGCGGCAAGGCGGGCGGCATGATCCCCGCGTTGTTCACGAGCACGTCCACGCGGCCATAGGCTGCCAGCGCTTCGTCGAAGAGGCGACGGGCGGCAGCCGGGTCGGCCACGTCGGCCTGCACGGCCTTCGCATCGCCGCCGGCGGCTGCGATGGTTTCCACCACCTTCGCGGCTTCCTTGGCGTTGCCGGCGTAGTTGACGATGACCTTGTAGCCATCCTTGGCAAGACGGGTTGCGATAGCGGCGCCGATGCCACGCGATGCGCCGGTGACGATGGCGACCTGTGAAGCGTTATTCATGACGGATTCCCATGGGTTGGGTTGACGTTGGTTGAGGGCTGATTTCGCCGCTCATTGCCGAGTCGGTGAATGAATTGTTCTGTTTATCGCCTTTCAGATAAATGCGTTAGATTTGCCTTCACTGTTCAATCAGAACAAACAATTGAGGGCTTTCAGATGGACCGTTTCGAAGCCATGCGAGTCTTCGTGCGCATCGTCGACCGGCGCAGCTTCACGAAGGCCGCCGACGAGCTTCAGCTGCCGCGCGCGACGGTCACGCACACCATCCAGCAGCTTGAAAGACGTCTCGGTGTTCGCCTGCTGCACCGGACCACGCGGCAGGTCAGCGCCACGCTGGACGGCGAGGCGTATTACCAGCGCTGCCAGCAACTGTTGGCCGATCTCGAGGAAACGGAGGCCGCCTTCACCCAATCGGCGGCGAAGCCGAAGGGCAAGTTGCGCGTCGACCTGCAAGGCACCCTCGCCCGGTATTTCCTGCTGCCACACATCGGCGATTTCTTCGACAAGTACCCCGACATCGAGCTGGAGATCGGCCTCGGCGACCGTTTGGTCGACCTGGTGCGCGAGCGCATCGACTGCGTGCTGCGCGCCGGCGAGCCGCGCGAGTCAAGCATGGTGGGCCGACGCGTCGCGCTGCTTGAGCAAGTGACGTGTGCGAGCGCCGCCTACCTTGACCGCTTCGGCGAGCCCATGACGCCGGATGAATTCCGCGCCCACCGCGCAGTGAACTACGCGAACGCCAGCGGCAAGGTCCTGCCCTTCGAGTTCACCGTCGACGGAGAACGGCAGGCGATGCAGTTGCGCGGCTCGGTCACGGTGAGTCATGCGGACGCTTACGTCGCCTGTTGCGAGGCCGGGCTGGGCGTCGTGCAGCTGCCACGCTACCACGTGCAGGAACTGCTGGCGTCTGGTGCGCTGCGCGAGGTGCTCACGGAATTCAGGCCTGCGCCGATGCCAGTTTCGGTGCTCTATCCACATCACAGGCAGTTGTCGGCGCGTGTGCGCGTCTTCGTGGACTGGGTGGCGGATCGGATGCGCTGAACGCTTGGATTCATTCAAATGCAACATACCAGCATTGCATTTGCAACTATGCTAGTGTCTGAGCCATGACTTCCACCCAACGATCGAGCAAACAACCGGCGGCCAAGACACGGCGATACCCCCGCCTCGGCTCGAAGCCTGTCGCCGTGGCGGCCGAAGACGCTGCCGCCTACGGCCAGGCCGCCAAGTTCCAGCGCGTGTTCGAGGCGGCCTATGGCAGCACCGGCGAGAACCGCCCCCTCTGGGTCTTTCGCGCGGCTGGCAACGACGCGGCGCACGGCATCCTGCTCTTCAACCGCCAACAAGCGGCCGAAATGGCGGCATCCCCGGTCAGGGCCAGAGTCATCGACGAATGGTTCGCCGCCTCCGGACTGGAGCGCCGCAAGGACCTGCAGATCGCGCTCAACCTCACGCCCTCCATGCTGTCGCGCAAGGGCGGCGGCGACAAGGACCTGGACGCCGCCGTGACCGAGCGCATGCTGCGCCACTCCGACCTCCTGGTCCGGGCCGCCGAGGTTTTCGGCGAAGACGGCCCGGCCTGGATGACCAAGTCCCATCCGCTGCTCGACGGCAAGACACCGCTGGAATTCGCGTCCAACGAATTCGGCGCCGAGCGTGTGCGCGAAATCCTGAATGCGATCGAACACGGGGGCGTCGTTTGACGCTGCCCGTCTGGCGCATCGCGAGCACCAGGAATCTCACGCTCGACACCCTGTGGATCGGCTCCACATTGGCTGCCGGGCGATGGCATCCCATGCCGCCTGTCGGAAAACCGGTGGTCTACGCGGGTTCGAGCCGGTCCATCTGCCAACTGGAAATGCGCGTGAATTGCAACGGCATTGCGCCGAGGAATCTGGCGCTGATGCGGCTCGACTTGCCCGATGAGGCGACGCTCGATGCGAGCGTCATGTCCGCCCTGCCCGCGGACTGGGTGACGAACCAGGCTCTGACGCAGGCGGTCGGGCTGCAATGGCGCGAGCGGGGCCAGACCTTGGGCCTATGGGTTCCTTCAGCAGTCGAGCCGGGCGACCTGAACCTGGTCATCAATCCCGATCACCCTCAGTACCGGCACATCGCGGTGCATGTCGAGCGCAATCCTTTCGAGTTCGATCCCCGGATGTTCAACTGAAGCGCCTCACTGGCCCGCTTCGACGGGTTCGGCCGCATCAGCTTCGATCTCGGCCACCACGCGGCTGGCCGCCACCTGATCACCGTTCGAGACATGCACCGCCGCGAGCCTGCCGCTCAACGGCGCGGTGTGGACGTGCTCCATCTTCATCGCCTCCAGCGTCACGATCGGCTGGCCGGCCCGGACCTGCTGACCCACCTCGGCCAGTACGGCAACCACGCGTCCATTCATCGATGCGCGCAGCTTGCCGTCCCCGCCCGACTCGCCTTGTCGCACCGAGGCAGCGCGGCTCTTGTCCTCCACATGCAACGAGAGGCCGCGGTAGTGCATGAGCAGCATCGGGCCATCGCGATGGTAGGTAGCGCTTTCGAGCACGCCGTCGCAGATGACTCGCACCGCGTCGTCGCCGAGCGTGATCAACTCGATGGCAAAAGTCTTTCCGTCCAAGGTGACATCGAAGTGCCGCCGTTCGGACAGCACCATGCTGACACTGCGAAGCTGCCCGGCAAGTTCGAAGCGCGCCGATATGGGCAGGCTGTGCCACATGCGACGTCCTTGCGGCTGTGGGCGACGCTCGCCGGTCGTCTCGTAGAGAAGCACGGCGGCGAGCGCCGCGGCCCGCTCTTGCGTGACGGCGTCTGTCGCAAGCAGTTCGTCGTGGTGCTGGCCAATGAAGGCCGTCGTCGCTCCGCCGCTTGCGAATACCGGATGCGAAATGCAACGCCGCAGGAAAGCCTGATTGGTCGTCACGCCGAGCGCCACCATGTCTTCAAGGCCTGAGACGAGCTTTCGCCGCGCCTCGTCGCGCGTGCGGCCGTGACTGATGATCTTCGCGACCATCGAGTCGTAGAACGGCGGGATTTCGCCGCCGTCCTGCAACGCTTCTTCAACGCGCAATCGCGCGGGCATCCTCCAGAGTGCGACCGCGCCGCTTTGCGGCATGAAGCCCTTGTCGACATCTTCCGCGCACAGCCGCACTTCGATCGCATGGCCGTCAAAACGGACTTGCTCCTGGGACAACGGCAGCGGCTCGCCGGCCGCGACGCGCAGTTGCAGTTCCACCAGATCCAACCCGGTCACGGCCTCGGTCACGGGGTGCTCCACCTGCAACCGCGTGTTCATCTCCATGAAGTAGAAGTTGCCTTCGCGATCGAGCAGGAATTCGAGCGTTCCCGCGCCTTCGTAGCGAATCGCCTTGACCGCCGCCACTGCCGTCGCGCCCATGCGCTCGCGGAGTTCGGCATTCACTGCGGGCGACGGCGCCTCCTCGATCAGCTTCTGATGGCGCCGCTGCACCGAGCAATCGCGTTCGCCAAGATGGATCGCGTTGCCGAGGCGATCCGCAAAGACCTGGATCTCGATATGGCGCGGCTCGACGATGGCACGCTCGAGGATCACCTCCGGATTCCCGAACGCGCTCTGCGCCTCCGAGCGCGCGCTGCGCAGCAGGTCAGGAAACTCCTCCGCGGACGAGACAAGCCGCATGCCGCGGCCTCCCCCACCGGCCGTGGCCTTGATCATCACCGGGAAGCCGATGCGCGCGGTCTCTCGTACCAGGCGCTCCTCGCTCTGGTCGTCGCCCTGGTAGCCCGGAATGCAAGGCACGCCGGCCGCCTGCATCAAGGTCTTGGCGCCGGCCTTGTTGCCCATCGATGCGATGGCCTCGGCCGAGGGGCCGATGAAGACCAGTCCCGCGTCCTTGCAAGCCCGCGCGAAATCTTCGTTTTCCGCGAGAAAGCCGTAGCCCGGATGCACCGCGTCGGCACCGCTGAGCCTTGCGGCTTCGATGATCGCCGGGATGTTCAGATACGACTGCGCCGGCAGCGGTTCGCCAATGCACACGGCCTGATCGGCCTCTTGCACGTGGCGCGCCTGGGCGTCCGCGGTGGAGTAGACGGCCACGGTGCGATAACCGAGCGAGCGCGCGCTGCGGATCACGCGCAATGCGATCTCGCCGCGATTGGCGATGAGCAGCTTGTGAAATGGAGTGGCGTGGGAAGTGGGTGCGGGTGCGGGTGCGGTCATGAATGGAACCCGTAGGTCATGGGCGGGCCACCGAGAACTGCATCTTTTGCGGCTGGCGCAATTCAGCTTCCCGGCAGATCGAGAGCACGTTCGAGAGCACGGCGCGCGTGTCGCGCGGATCGATCACGCCGTCGTCGAGCACGCGCGCGCTGGTGGTGAACACGCTCATCTGGCTGTCGAAGCGCTCGATGATGCGGCGCTCCAGATCGTCGAGCTTCGCCTGGTCGACCTCGCCCTTGCGCTTCATCGCCGCCTCGGTGACCATGACCATCGTCCTGGCAGCTTGCTCGCCCCCCATCACCGCAGTCTTGGCATTCGGCCATGAAAAGCAGAAGCGCGGATGAAAGCCGCGGCCGCACATGCCGTAGTTGCCGGCCCCGAAGGATGCGCCGCAATAGATCGTGATCTGCGGCACAGTGGCATTGGTCACGGCCTGGATCATCTTCGAGCCGTGCTTGATCATGCCGCCCTCCTCGTAGTCCTTGCCCACCATGTAGCCGGTCGTGTTGTTGAGGTAGAGGATGGGCGTCTTCGACTGGCAGCAGGCCTGGATGAAGTGCGTGGCCTTGGTCGCGCCGGCCAGGTCGATCGGGCCGTTGTTGGTCACGATGCCCAGCGGCAGTCCTTCGATCTTGATGTGGCCCACCACCGTGGCGCTGCCGTAGTTTTCGCCGAACTCGAGAAACTCCGAGTCGTCGGCGATGCGCGCGATCACCTGCTTCATGTCGACCGGGCGCTTGGGATCCATCGGCATGATGCCGAGCAACTCCTCGGCGTCGTGGCGCGGCGGCTTGTAGCGCCGCGGCGGCTCCTGTGGCAGGTCGCGATTCCAGTCGATGTTGGCGAGGATCTCGCGCGCAATGCGGATGGCGTCGCGGTCGTCCTCTGCAAGATAGTCGCCCAGGCCCGAGATCGAGGTGTGCATCACCGCGCCGCCGAGTTCTTCTTCGGTCGCGATCTCGCCGGTGGCGGCCTTCAGCAGCGGCGGCCCGGCCAGGAAGGCCCGCGAACGCCCGCGCACCATCACGATGTAGTCCGACAGGCCCGTCTGGTAGGCGCCGCCTGCCGTCGATGAGCCGTGCGTCACGGTGATGACGGGCAAGCCGGCGGCCGACATGCGCGCGAGGTTGCGAAACAGGCTCCCGCCGGTGATGAATTCCTCGACCTTGTAGGTCATGAGGTTGGCGCCCGCGCTTTCGACGAGTTGCACGTAGGGCAGTTTGTTCTCCAGCGCAAGTTCCTGAATGCGCAACTGCTTCGGAATGCCCATCGGCTGCAGCGCACCGGCATCGATGCCGGAATCAGATGCATTGACCATGACGCGCACGCCGGAGACCCAGCCGATGCCGGCGATCACGCCGCCCCCCGGAACGCTTTTCTCCAAGTCGGGGTTGTCCAGGCCCAGTCCCGCAAGCGATGAAATCTCGAGGAAAGGCGTGCCGGGATCGAGCAGAAGAGACAGCCGCTCGCGTGGGAGCAGTTGGCCGCGCTTCTCGAAGCGTTCGCGTGATTTGGCCGATGTCGCGATGCTGCGCTGCTCGTAACCACGCACGCGCTCGATCAAGGCCTTCATGCCTTCGGCGTTCGCCTTGAAGGCCTCGCTGCCGCTGGAAATGGTCGATTCAATGGTTGCCATTCGTCGAGCTTAGGCACCGGGTCCCGGCCGGTCTTGCGCGAAGTGGCTGCATCGCCGTCAGGCACGCAGACGAACCCGGAATTTGGGGATCAGCGCGGAGGGCCCGTACGAGCGCTTGCTGCGCCGGAAACCCGGCAGTCCCATGTCCTGTTCGAAGTTGAGCCAGGTGACCGGGCGCGCGAAGGCGCGGCAGAAGTGCTGGAACATGTGCGGATAGATGCCGATATGGCTGTCGAGGCCTTTGGCGAAACGCATCACGAACACGCCGGGCTGCAGCGCCTGCGCCAGGACGAAGCCTGCGGGGAAACCGTTCGCGAAATGGACAAAGCCTTCGAATCCGAAGCGCGCGGCATGGTCGAGCGCTTCGATGCAGGCCGCTTCATCGGCTTCACCCTTGCTTTTTCCCTTTTGCGCCATCCAGCCGCGCAGCACCTCGCGTGCCGCGCCGGTCCATGCTTCGCCGAAGGGCTCGGCCGAGAGGGTGTGGGTGGCCAACAACTGCCGTACTTGGCTGCGTTTCGCGGCGAGCGCGCGGCCCGGGTAGTCCGCGAACTGTGTCGCTGCGTAGAGATAGTCGGCGTCGTCCGGTGAATCCGACAGGCTGAAGACCTCGGATGGCAGCGCGTCGGCATCGCGCCGCGCTACCGGATAGAGGCAATCGTGGCCTTCGAGCAGCCCGAGCAGGACTTCGAGCGGCGCGTCCGCGGACGCAAACAGGGGCATCAGGTGTCGTGTTCCGTCGTAAGTTCGACCCGACACGCACGGCCACTCGCCGGGAAGATAGCGATAGTCGTGCGCGGCACGGAACAGATAGAGATTGGGGAAAGTGTGGTCGGACAGACACCACTCGGCGCTGCCCTCGCGCAGCCGCGAAAGCGCCGCCTCGATCGGCGCCTGCATATCGAGCGCCAGCGGCAATCCGGTCATGCGTCGGCGTCATCCACCTTGCGCACGCCGGGTGCCGGCGGGTCGGCGGGAGGACCGGCGAAGCATTGCGCGATCGACAGCCATTGCTTCGCGCTGCCTTGCGTATAGCGCAGCGCCGTGTCCGCGACGTTGCGCCGCTGGGTCACGAGCAGACAGAAATCGAGCGCGGTGCCGCGCACCGACTCCGTCGAAGTCGGATCGCCCCAACGCCAGGTTTCGCCGTCGGGCGCTTCGAGTTCGATGTACGGCACCACGGGCGGTACCGGCAGTCCTCGATTGACAAAGGTCCACCCGAAGGTCGTGACGCCAATGTGCGCGATGTGCTTCAGGCGCGCCGTGCCGGGCCTGCGGCGCCGGAGCACGTCCCACACATCCTGGCCATGCGCCCAGGTCTCCATCAGGCGCGCTGTGGCGAAGGAGCGCGCGCTCATCATCGGCCCGTACCAGGGCAGCCGCGCCTTGGGGTCGAGGCCCGCGAGCACATCGGTCAGGCGCATCGCAATCGGCTCCCAGAGCGCGAGAAGTGCTGCACCGTCGAGGTGGCCGTATTTGTCGCGCGCGATCGCGCTGAACTCCTTGCCGGCGGCGAGCATCTCGTTGAGCACCTGGGCATCGCGTGCGAAGGCGTCTGCATCGGTGACCGCGAGCAAGGCGGTCTCGTCGAAGAAGCAGAGGTGGGCCACTTCGTCCCAGGGCGTCCAGCCGTAGAACTCGCTGCGCAGGCGCCATTGCGCGGGTGTCAGCGTGCGGCAGAGGTCCGCGAGCGCACGGTATTCGGCGCGGAGATCGTCGGCGGTATCTTTCATCGTGCTTGCCCTGGTTATCTCAGCGGCCGATCAAAGGCCGAGTTGGCGCGCCGCCAGGTCTTTCATGACCTCCTCGGAGCCGCCGCCGATCATCATGACCTTGACCTCGCGGTAGATGCGTTCGCTGCGCGTGCCGCGCATGAAGCCCATGCCGCCGAGAAGCTGCACGGCCTGGTCGGCGCAGAACTGCATTGCCTGCGTGGCCTGCACCTTGGCCAGGCACACGCGCGCCACCAGGCGTGCAGGGTCGGCCAGCTTGTGCTCGATGCGGTAGGCCAGGTCGTAGACCAGCGTGCGTGCGGCGTCGATGCGCAGCGTCATGTCCATGAGCTTGTGTCTCACTACCTGGCGTTCGGACAGCGGCATGCCGAAGATGGTGCGCTGCCGCGCCCAGTCGACAGCCTCTGCCAAGCACACCTCCGCAAAGCCGCAGGCCGACGCCGACATGAAGAGGCGCTCGCTGTTGAAGTTGTTCATGAAGGTCTTGAAGCCCTTGTTCTCGACGCCCACGAGATTCGCCGCAGGCACGCGGCAGTTCTCGAAGCGCAGATGCGCCGTGTCGGAACTCCACCAGCCCATCTTCTTGAGCGGCGAGCGCGTGAGGCCGGGCGTGTCGCCGTCGATCACCAGCACCGAAATGCCGCCGGCACCCTTGTTGGCCGGGTCGGTGCGCACGGCGGTGGTGATGAAATCGGCGCGCATGCCGGACGTGATGAAGGTCTTCTCGCCGTTGACGATGTAGTGGTCGCCTTCACGGACGGCCGTGGTCTTCAGGGCCGCTACGTCCGAGCCGCCCGAGGGCTCGGTCACGGCCAGCGCCGCGATCTTCTCGCCGGCGAGCACCCGCGGAATCACACGCTGTTTGAGCGCCTCGCTGCCCGCCAGAAGGATGGGCGGCAAGGCGATACTGTGGGAGTTCAGCGAGGCCTGCAGGCCGCCACCGCCGCAACGCGCGAATTCTTCGGCCACCACGATTTGATAGAACACGTCTGCCGGGGTGCCGCCGTAGGCCTCCGGATAGCCGAGGCCTTGGACGCCAAGGGACGCTGCGCGCGCATAGAGTTCGCGGGGGAAGGTCTCGGCCTCATCCCATTCGGCGACGAAAGGCGTGATTTCCTTCGCCACGAATTCGCGCAGGCTGGCGCGGAACTGCTCATGCTCTGGCGAGAAATAGAAAGGGAGCGGCGGCGCCTCCAGAAACTCCATGGATGTCTCCTTGTCAGCCAAGGCTAGCCGCACCGAGGCCGGACGGTCTTGCGCCGACTGGCTACGACTGCGGGTCCACCTCGGCGTCCGGATCGTCCTTCGCCGGCCGATACCAGCGTGGATAGAACAGCGCCACGCGCGGTCCGTCGCTCGCCAACGCGTGGCAGCCGTCGAGCTGGAAGGGCTTCTCCGTCTCCGACACCGTGAGGTTGGTGCCGGCGAGCGTCTGGATGACGCCGGTCGCCATGGTCCGAAGCAACTCCGACATGTGGGTGCAGCCGCGAATCCCGCCGAAAAGCTTCGAGATGTGACGGTTGAATCCCGCCCCCACGCGCAGGCCGATCAGCCCCGCGTAGTTCGGCGCGATGTCGCCGCAGGCATCGGGAAACGGCGAATCCTCCGTTGCGGCGACTGCATCGACGATCAGCGCCGAGTTGTCCACCGTGAGCCGCAGCCACATCGAATGGATCGCCTCACCGCCCGGCCTTTCGCCGCCCGGAAACTTGAAATGCTGGTCGCGAACGTCGCGAAGGTGACCTTCGATGTCCCAGAGGCCATCGTTGCGGCGATAACCGCGGATGGTGATGGTTCGGCCGTGGGCAGGCGCGCGCTCGGCGGTAGGTGGAGGCAATGACATGGCAGATGCCGCGCAGGAAAGAAACATGGAACAAGGAAGCAGCGGCCACGCGATCATGCCCCAGCGCCTCGTCGGCTGTCTCCCCCGCAGCGCTTGCCCCCACGCAGCGAGTTGGCGCAAGCGTCGCCCCGCCCTCCTCGCCTAAGCTCGCTTCATCCGTTGCCATAGAGGACCGTTCGCCATGACCACGCCCACGCCCGCCGCCGTGCAGAAGACCGTTCGCATCGGGGGTGCCTCAGGTTTCTGGGGCGACAGCATGGTGGCGGCGCCGCAGTTGGTGAAGCTCGGCCGCCTCGACTACCTGGTGTTCGACTATCTGGCCGAAACGACGATGGCGATCCTGGCCGCGGCGCGCGCCAAGAAGCCGGAGATGGGCTATGCCACGGATTTCGTCGACATCGCGATGAAGCCGGTGCTGGCAGAGGTCAAGCGCCAGGGCATCAAGGTCGTGAGCAATGCCGGCGGCATCAATCCGCACGGCTGCGCTGCCGCGCTCCAGGCACTGGCCGAGGCCGAAGGCGTGGCACTGCGCATCGCGGTGGTCGAAGGCGATGACCTGAGTGCGCAGATGCCCGTCGTGCGCGATGCCGGCGCGAAGGACATGTTCACCGGCGAGTCGCTGCCTGAGAAGGTATTGAGCGCCAACGCCTACCTGGGCGCACTTCCCATTGCCGCCGCGCTGGCAGCGGGCGCCGACGTGGTCATCACGGGCCGCTGCGTCGACAGCGCCGTCACGCTCGGCCCGCTGATGCACGAGTTCGGCTGGCGCGCCGACGACTACGACCTGCTCGCCTCGGGCAGTCTGGCGGGCCACATCATCGAATGCGGCTGTCAGGCGACGGGCGGCCTGCACACCGACTGGGCAGATATCCCCGACTGGGCTCACATCGGCTATCCGATCGTCGAATGCCATGCCGACGGCAGCTTTGTCGTGACCAAGCCCGAAGGCACCGGCGGCAAGGTGATACGGGCATGCGTGGCCGAGCAACTGCTCTACGAGATCGGCGACCCGGGCGCCTACATGCTGCCCGACGTGAGTTGCGACTTCCGGGACGTAACGATCGAGCAGCAAGGCGCCGACCGGGTGCACGTGAGCCCGGCGCGAGGCCGTGCGCCGTCGCCGAGCTACAAGGTCTCGGCAACCCAACTGGACGGTTTCCGTTGCGCTGGGAGCATGGTGATCGTCGGTATCGATGCCGAGAAGAAGGCGGTGCGCACGGCCGAGTCGATCATCGAGCGAACGAGCGAAATCCTCGCCGAAATGGGCCTGCCGCCGTTCACGTCGACCTACATCGAGGTGATCGGCGCTGAATCGCTCTATGGCCCGCACGCGCGTACGCGGCATGTGCGCGAGGTCATGATGCGCGTGGTTGCCAACCATCCCCAGAAGGCCGCGCTGGCGATGTTCGCGCGCGAGATTGCACCATCGGGTACTTCGTGGTCACCCGGCACCACGGGGCCCGGTGGCGGCCGGCCGGCGGTGTCGCCGCTGATCAAGCCCTTCGCCTTTTTGCTCGCCAAGGAGACGGTGCCGATGGCTTTCGTGCTCGATGGTCGACGACACGCGGTGGCGGTGCCGCCGGTCGGCGGCTCGTCGCCGGCTGTGGCGATCGCCGAGCTTCCGGCCTTCGTGGAAGACGGTGGCCAGCAGGTGGAAGTGCGACTGATCGAACTGGCGTGGGCGCGCAGCGGCGACAAGGGGAACCTGTCGAACATCGGCCTCGTCGCGCGTCGGCCCGAATGGCTGCCTCTCCTCTGGTCGCGCGTCACGCCCGAGGCGGTGGGCGCGTATTTCGCGCACATGGTGCACGGCAAGGTCGAGCGCTTCTACCTGCCGGGCATCGCGGGAATGAATCTGCTGCTCCACGATGCGCTGGACGGCGGCGGCCCCTCCTCCATGCGCATAGACCCGCTCGGCAAGGGGATGGGGCAGATGCTGTTGGATATGACGGTGCCGATACCGATTGCGGAGGCTTCGAAGCTGCTTTGAGCACCTCGGCGGCAGCCTAATAAACCCAGTCCTCGTGCCGCACCGGCAACCGGTTCAGCGCATCCCGGTACACGCGCCATTGCGGCATGAACCTGTCCATCAACGCTTGGAAACGGGCGTTGTGCGTCGGCTCCAGCAGATGCAGCATTTCGTGAACCAGCACGTACTCGGCGCACTCCGGCGGCTTCTTTGCCAGCTCCGTGTTCAACCTGACGGAGCGCGAACCGGGGTTGCAACTGCCCCACCGAGTTCTCATCTGCTGTACGAAAACGCGATCCACCGTGACTCCCAGCACCGCCTGCCACTTGGGCAGCAGTTCCGCCACCATCGACTTGAGCTGCGTTCGATACCACTGGGCCGCCACGGCTTCCATCACCGCAAGGTCCGCGCCTGGAGAAACCCTCAGGACGATCTGCCGATGCTTCAGCTCCACGCAGGACGGCCCCTTGGGATCCTCCACGCACTCCAGCAGATAACGCCGTCCCCACAAGTAGTGGCTTTCCCGGTCCAGGTACTCGCGCGGCGTCTCCCGGACCTGATCTTGGAGCTTCTGCCGCTGTGCCTTGATCCAGGCCAGCTTTGACAACGCGAACACGCGCACCGTGTCCATCTTCATCCGCAGCGGCGCCGCGATCCGCACCCGCCCCGTTGGCGGATACACGCTCAGATGGAGGTTCTTGATGTCCTTGAACTCCACATCCACCGCCACATCGCCCAATGTCAGCGCATGCATCATCGGTCCCTTAGTACTCCGGCTGCGCCTTCACCACGAGGAAGATGTGCTCCACCTCGCGCGGGTCGCGCAGCACCTCGTACAAGGCCTTCTTGATCACCTGCTCGCGCGACTGCACCCCCCGCCAATCGTCGGGCCGCACCTTGCGCACCACCTCGTCTATCCGCAGGGCCACGCCCACAGCGCGCTGCTGGTTCCAGGCCACCTCATGCGGCGATAGCGGCTCCGAGGCCACCACCCCCTTCGAGTCGAAGGCCACCGCGTATGGCTTGAGATTGTTGAAGATGGCGCGCTTCCCGCGCGTATCCAGTCGTGCGGGCATGTTCTCCGCCTTGCCCGACTCCACCATCTTCGCCAGCGCCTCGTATTGTTTGAGCAATGCCTCGTAGTTGCAGGCCTGTTGCTTGCGCAATTGCACCAGTTCGTCAAGCAACGCCGACATCGACTCGAAGAACGCCGGATCGCTCAGATGCTCCTTGACGATCTTGCTGCGAACGTTGTTCTCGATCGTCTCCGCGATGGCGTCCTTGTCGCCCCTGAGATTTGCCAGCCGATCTGCAATAGCCTGCCCGACGCCGCTCTTCACGATCAGGGCCAACAACCCCAACTGATCGAATGGCGAAATCTTGCGCGGCTCCCCTGCCTCAATGTACGTATCGATCAGGTGGCGCATGTCCGCCTCGTAAGCCTTCAGGTCCAGCGACTCCCCGCTGGCCTGACGCACGATATCGCGCACGTCCACGTAGTGCCTGAGCCGCTCCTTGATACGTGTCACATCCGCCTGCGTGAACCCGGCCGTGGCCATATCGTCGGCCAGATTGGCGTAGGCACGCACCAGCGTCGCCGTCGCCTTGTACAGCGTCGAGCGCTGCGGCTCTCGCTCCACCAGATCAGAGGCGATCTCCGTATTCCCGCAGAAATAACGGATGTGCTCCAGCGTCCCCTGCGGCGGCGCCACCGGCTCGCACAGCAGCGCCAGCGCCTCCAGCGCCGCGTCCAGCCGCTCCCGGCCCTTCGCCAGCCGGCTCTGCATCATCACTTCAGGGTCCGTACCGCCCGCGCTGTGGTCCAGCTCAGAGGTGTAGACCGCGATCGCCTTCTCCACCTTCTTGAACAGGTCCTTGTAGTCGACCACATAGCCGAATTCCTTGTCGTCCCCGTCCAGCCGGTTCGTGCGGCAGATTGCCTGAAACAGGCCGTGGTCCTGCATCTTCTTGTCCAGATACAGGTAGGTGCACGGCGGCGCGTCGAACCCCGTCAGCAGCTTGTCCACCACCACCAGCAACTTCATGCTCGCCGGCTCCTTGATGAACAAGGCCTTCGCCCACTCCTCGTAGGTCTCTGTCTTCGTCATCCCAGGCTTCGCGTTCACGCCCTCAAGCAGCGCCGTATAGGTCTTGTGAATGAACTGCTTATCCGTCTCGGTGTTTGCGCCCGTTTCCTCGCGCGTCACATCCTGAGGGTTCGGGTTGTACGAAGTCACCAGCGCGCACCGGCCCTTGAACGGCGTCTCCTTGAACAGCGAGAAGTACCGGCACGCCTCATAAATGCTCGACGCCACCAGGATCGCGTTGCCCTTGCCATCGTTGAGCCGCGGCCTGATGCTGAAGTCATACACGATGTCCGCGACCACCCGGTCCATCCGCGCCTTCGAACTCAGCAGGCGCTGCATCGTGCCCCATTGCTGCTTCAGCTCGTTGCGCTGCCAGTCGTTCAGGCCGCGCGTCTTTACCTCGAACCACGTGTCGATCCTGGCCTGCGAACCCAGCCACTGATCGATGTCGCGCGCCTCGTAGACCAGATCCAGCACCACGTTGTCCTCCACCGCCTCGCTGAACTTGTAGGTGTGGATGTAGCCGCCGAACACCTCCAGGCTGGTCTGCTTGTCCTTCTTCAACAACGGCGTTCCGGTGAAACCGATGAACACCGCGTTGGGCATCAGCGCCGTCATCACCTTGTGCAGCTTGCCGCTTTGCGTGCGGTGGCACTCGTCCACGAACACGAACACCTCGCCGACCGTGGAACTCGGCTCGGCCCGCAACGCCTGGATGTAGGCTTCGAAATCGTCCACATCCTTGCGGCCGAACTTGTGGACCAGCGAACATAGAAGGCGCGGCCTGGGTTGACCGAGTTGCCGCATCAACTCGCGCCCGCTGCCGCTGCGCTGAATGGATTCGCCCGCCTCGGAAAAGACGCTCTCGATCTGCTTGTCCAACTCATCGCGGTCGGTGATGACCACCACCCGCGCGTTGGGGTTGTTCTCCAGAATCCACTTGGCGAGCAGCACCATCACGATGCTCTTGCCGCTGCCCTGCGTGTGCCAGATGATGCCGCCCTTCTTCTGGCTAACGTGCTCCTGCGCGGCCTTGATGCCGAAATACTGGTGCACACGCGGCAGCTTCTTGATGCCTCCGTCGAAGAGCACGAAGTCGTGCATCAACTCGATCAGCCGGTGCTTGCCGCACATCTTGAGCAGGTATTTGTCGAGCTTGAGGCGGCTGTCGTCGGCCTCGTCCTCCTTCCATTTCAGGAAGTACTTTTCAAGCGTGCCGACCGTGCCGTACTTCAGCCCTTCGGAATCGTTGCCCGCAAAGACGAACTGCACCGTCGAGAAAAACGACTGGTTGAACGCCGGCTGCTGATTGGAAAGACACTGCCGGATGCCTTCGCCGATGCTCACGCGGCTGTTCTTCAGCTCGATCACGCCGATGGCGATGCCGTTGACGTAGAGCACCAGGTCCGGCCGCCGCTCCAGGCCGCCCTTGAGCGTGACTTCCTCTGCGATGGCGAAGTCGTTGTTCTCGGGCTGGTCCCAGTCGATGAGGTGAACCGTCTCGGTGACCTTGCCCGCCTCGACCTTCACCGGCACGCCATAGCGCAACAGGCTGTAGACCGCCTGGTTGTTGCCGTAGGGCGTGCGGCTGTGGTTGCCGGCCTCGGTCTGCAGCTTGTGCAGGGCAACGCCGATTTGCGCCGGGCTGTTGCCGCGCCGGGCGAGCCAGTCCGAGAGCAAGCCTGTTTCGATATTGCTGTTTCCGCCTCGGTCGGACCAGTCGCCGAGGTAGAGATAGCCGAGTTCATCGCGAAACAGCGCGATCACGCGCTGCTGAGTGGCGCGTTCGGGTTGCCCGACGGTGCTCATGCGGCGCTCCCGCGCCTGCCAAACATGATGGTCGATGACTTCATACCAGTCGAATCCTCCCTGTGAGCAACTCTTGCATCATGCCTTGCTTGATCTGACGAGCCTTGGTGAGCTTGGCTTCCAAGGCTTCGATTTCAGCGTCCATTTCGGAGAGCACGGTCGCAATGGCTGCCTGCTCTCCTATCGAAGGTAGTGCGACTTCCAAACTCTTGACGACATTCCAGTCCGAACGAGGCATATGCGTCCCATATGCGGTACTGGCCGCATCGACGAAGCGATCGGTCTTCACCAACTGAAATAGATACTGAGAAACGAGCATGGATTGCTTGGCCGCCATTACCCAAATCTCCGTAGAACAGACGCCCCCTCTATCGGCATGCCAGTACTTTCTGAGGTATGCCCGCAGCTTCCCGAACAAAACATCATTCTTTTGAAATACCGATTTCAAGGATGAGTTCTCTGACGTTGCAGTAGCGCCGATGAGTCGGCCGCTGTCCTGTTCGATGTGCTCCAACTCGACACAAAAATCTACGGAAGCCGACGAGCGGGGATCGACTCTCTCTTTGCGTAAATGGACAATTTCCCCAAATGCCATTTTCCTCCACTTGGCGCAGTGACCTTCAAGTCGTCGCGTCCCGGCGAGCAATTCCTGCATCGCGCCCCGCCTGATAGAGCGCTTCTTAGCGAGAAGCTGCTCAAGAGATTCGATCAGGGAATCCACATCACCCAAAGCTTCGGCTATAGCCTCCTGCTCAGAGAGTGAAGGCACCTGAACTTCAATATTGCGCAAAATTCCGAGATTGATATGAGGCACGCCTGTTTGAATGGTTTCATCTCGAATAATGTCCTGCTGTGCCGAGCTACTGAACACGTAGTAGTAAAAGAGCGGATGGCAGATTTTTCGATTGAGAGTGACCTTCATTTGACTTTGGGAAACCAAATAGCGATCGAAAGGAGCATCCGGCACCAAACTCACTTGCCCAAGTGTCCCGCGCTGAGTGAATACGAGATCGTTCGGTTTCGCCAAGTTGGCGTCCAACGACTGCGCCTTCGCAGGAGTCACACATGCGAACTTTCCTGACACAAGCCTTCCGCCCATGTTTTGCCCACGAATGACAGGTACTCCCTCATCTACATAGTCTTTAGATACCAAGTCCGATCCAAACGGTCCACCGACGATCGCGTTACGAATGGGAGCAGCCAGCTCTCGAACCGGAGCAATCTGCCAATCTTCAGGGATCACTCCCAATGCACTCTCTTTGTACGCGGGCTTCAATTCCATGAAAACCCCATTTCTACAAGATGTGCGTCAACCTTGACCGACAGTTTGCGGACACGATCCTCCACTTTCGGTAGCGAAATCTCGTAGCAGTCGACGAGTTCTGCGAGACGCCTCGCAAGCTGTTGACTTACACGATTCATCTCACCGTGTACGGCTTCATCCAATACTTGAAGCCATTTGTCGTCAACTGCCAGTTCCTTGGTCTCGGACTCCGAAAGCTTCGCGTAATGCGCATAGGCCTTCGCGTCGAGGTCAGCCTCGGCATCCTTCAATTTCCGACTGAGCACAGCCTCTTCGGTCGCCAGCACGAGCCAGTCCTTCAGCGCTTTCAGTTCCTCCGCCCATTCAGCCCCCTGCCCGAGTTCGCGAATACGGTCTTTGACATTGCCGACCGTCATCTTCTCCACGCTCGAGAAAGTACCCTCTTCGCCGCTGTGCTCCTCCTCAAGCTCCGATCGTTTGGCTGCCGTCTTTTCCAGTTGCATCGTCAGGCCATCAATCGTTGCCTGTTCCTCGCCGTAGTAGCGCGCAACGATCAATGTCTTCGGGATCAGGTCGCAGGTCCACCCCTTGTCCTTTTCCTTGCCCTTCTTGTCTTTCTCGATGACTCGGTAGGTCTCGGCCTTCCAGCCGTCGTCGGCAATGAGGTAGCAGTCGTCCTGCATCACATCGGCCCAGTAGTCCATCAGGTGCTGGTAGACATCGTAGGCATCAATCAGCGGCTGGCCGATGTAATGCGCGAGCAGGCCCTCCGACAGTTCGGCGATGAGTTCCTTGGGATGGAATCCGGTTTTCAGCCCCTTGAGCCTGACCGTGGCGGCCTTGCGCCAAGTGGCGAAATGGGCGTTCTGCTTCTCGATGAAAGCCTTGAATTCGGGGTGCCCGTAAATGGTGGACTTGATGTCTGACTTGGAGACCGCGAGGTCCGCGTAGCCGGGCCGGTTTGGCTTGAAGAGGGTCTGTCGAAGTTGCGGGCAGACCCGCCAGTACCGTGCCAGCGCCTCGATGTCTTCGACGGGAATGCCGCCTTGCAGGTGGCCTGCGATGTCCTGCCTGTCTTCAGTCTGCTGATTGGCGATGTAGCGTGGCAGGTTAAGGTTGTGGTCATTCTTCTCGATGTCGTCGAAGCTGACCATGCGCGAGTAGCCGGGCAGTTCGAGGCCACGCATGAACACGTCGACGATCTTGTGGATGTCTTTGTCACGCAGGCGGTTCTTGGGGCCGTCCTTCATGAAGCCTTGGCTGGCGTCGATCATGAAGATGCCTTTGCGCGTGTGTGCACCTTCCTTGTCGAGCACCACGATGCATGCGGGGATGCCGGTGCCGTAGAAAAGGTTGGCGGGCAGCCCGATGATGCCTTTGATGTAGCCCTTGCGAATGAGCGCGCGGCGGATGTCGGCTTCGGCATTGCCACGGAACAACACGCCATGCGGCAAGATGCATGCGCCCTTGCCGGTGGTCTTGAGCGAGCGGACGATGTGCAGCAGGTAGGCGAAGTCGCCCTGCTTGTCCGGCGGTACGCCGAAGGGGTCGAAGCGTTGCCAGCGGTCGTTGAGCGGGTCGAGGCCAGTGCTCCATCGCTTGTCGGAGAACGGCGGATTGGCGACGACGTAGTCGAAGGTCTTGAGGGAGTTGCCTTCCATGAACTTGGGATCGGCCAGCGTGTTGCCCTGCGCGATGAGTGCGGTCGGGTTGTTGTGCAGGATCATGTTCATGCGGGCGAGGCCGCTGGTGGCGGAGTCTTTTTCCTGCCCATAGAGGGTGACATCGCCCCGCGCCTCGTCGGCGACCTTCAGCAAGAGCGATCCGGACCCGCATGTCGGGTCATAGATGGTGGTGCGCGGTCCCGTCTCGACGTGACGGATGCCGAGGACCTGGGCGACGACGCGGCTGACTTCGGCCGGCGTGTAGAACTGCCCTTTGCTCTTGCCACTCTCGGTGGCGAAGTGCCGCATGAGGTATTCGTAGGCGTCGCCGAGGATGTCGTCGCCGTCGGCGCGGTTCCGGGAGAAGTCGAGCGCCTTGTTCTCGAAGATGGCGATGAGGTTGGTGAGGCGTTCGACCATCTCCTTGCCGCTGCCGAGCTTGCTGGCGTCGTTGAAGTCGGGCAGGTCGAACAGCTCGTTGGCCTTGGCCAGCGGGGCGATGATCTTCTTGTTGATCTTGTCGCCGATGTCGCTCTGGCCTTTGAGCGCGACCATGTTCTTGAAGCTGGCGCCCTTGGGGATCGTGATGGGGCCGTACATCTGGCCGTCGTACTTGTCGCTGACGTATTTGACGAAGAGCAGCACGAGGACATAGTCCTTGTACTGGCTGGCGTCCATGCCGCCGCGCAACTCGTCGCAGCTCGACCAGAGGGATGAATAGAGTTCGGATTTCTTGATGGCCATGTGCGGCTTGTTCAGTGCGAGGTTGCTAGGTCAGCAGGGTTGAATATTTCTTCGCGCGAAGCTGGGCAACGGCGTCGTCAGTGGATTTCCAGGGGTCGCCCTTGAGTCTGGTGACGAGCTGGTTCCAAACGCGGTTGAATGCGCCGACCGCGTCCAGTTCGTTGAAGCGGATGCCTGCGGGCAAGAGGGGTTCGATGTCTTCGGTAAGGCTGCGTGTGAGCTTTTGCAGCATTCGCTGCTCGGCCATCGCGCGCGTGATCGGGTTGCCTTCGAGCGCAAGGTAGTGCTCGAAGCAGGCAACCAGCTTGTCCGCGTTCAGCGTGAGTTGATCAAGGCCGTGATGGAGGTCGAACAGGTCGCGGTTCTTGCGCCGCTGCAAGAAAGCACGGAGCTTTGTACCGAATAGTTCTTCGGGCTCGAAGGAGGCAATTTCGGCCTTTGCTTGATACCAGTCGCTGTCTACCGCAAAGGGGTACGGCTTGATGCCGAACAGATGGTCATGCTCACGGGTATTGATCTCGACCTTGAGCTTCAGGACGGCCTGCGGATCGGCCTCGGGTGCGAACCTGAAGATCAGATGCATGGAATGTCCGGCCTGCTCGCGGTTGCATTTTCCGAGCCATGACAGGGCATCGCGGATGGCGTCGATGGTCGGCCCGATGGGCGCGGGCCGGGTCTGCACCAGGTCGATGTCTTCAGAGTAACGCAGCGGCTGCTTGAACAGGAGTTTGTGAATGGCCGTCCCGCCGCGAAACGCGATCTTGCCGGCCAGGGCGGGTGCATTGAACAGGTCGCACAACGCGCGGCAGATGATCAGGTCCTGCTCGACCTGTCGTGGATCTGGCCAAGGCGTCCCCGCGCTCCAGGCCTGAATGTATGCAGAGGGGATCAAGTGTCGACTTCCAGGGTTTCATTGATGATCAGCTTCCATCTCGAATCCTTCTCTTGGAGGTCGGGGAGCGATTCGATCAGCGGTTTCACAGAGGGATCCAGAGGAACGAGCGTCCTGGCTTTCTTGGCGAAGGATTCGAGCGCCCGGGCTTGTCGTTCGTGACCGGCTCGTTCCAGCAGATAGCCGAGCCGGCAGACCGAAGCGTTTTCATAGGCATTGGCAATGCGAGCCAGCAAACGCGGGTCGGCCTGGGCGCCGATGTCACTCGCGATCTGCGCGACACCGCTGATGCCGGCGGCCTTGTGCAGGTAGCGGGCGGAATCCAGCAAGGTCAACTCGACGCCGGCAACTTTGGCAAAGCCGGCAGCGCTTTTCAGTTTCGCCAGATACTCGGGCCGGTTGACCTGCTCAAACGCCGTGGGGGTCTGGTAGAGAAACTGGAGGCGATGGCGACCGATCTCGAAGTCCCGCAGTTGCCGAGGCACGACCACCTGGAAAACCATGGCCGCCTGATGAGAGGAGCCGTGGAACGCAGCCGCCCTAAGCAACGAAACGCGATAGTCGAGATTCTGGTGCTTCATCAGGGGGCCGATCCATTGCGCCGGATCCGGCGCACCGGCGATCTGGTCTTCGGGGCGAAGAATGAGATAGAACCCGTGTCGCGGATTGGCCAGCCGCCGCTTCTTCGTCAATCGCGTAATGGATGCGGCAAGGGTTCTAGGCTGAACGCCGAGAGCGGTCAGTGCTTCCTCCTGGGAGAAGTAGCCGCGACCGTGTTCGAGTTGAGCGTCAAGAAAGTGGCCTAGCGAAGGCATTCCGAATCATACGCAAAACTCTACACAATTCGTCGTTTTTTGCATACGATTTGGAATAAGCCGGGCGCGCTGGTCAAACAGCAGCTTCCGGTTGCATAGTGCGCGGATGCTCTCCGTCTTCGACATCTTCAAAATCGGCATCGGGCCGTCGAGTTCGCACACGGTCGGTCCAATGCGCGGCGCGCGCATGTTCGCGGACACGCTGGAACGCGAAGGATTGCTGGCGCGGACTGCACGCGTCCATGTGATCCTCTACGGTTCGCTTGGCGCGACCGGTCGCGGCCACGCGACCGACGTGGGCGTCATCCTCGGCTTGCTCGGCGAGGCGCCGGACACCGTCGACCCCGCGGCGGTGCAGCCTCGGATCAATGCCATGCGGCACTCGGGCGAGCTGATGTTGCTCGGGCGTCATCCGGTTGCGTTTCAGCAACTGCGCGACATCGAGTTTGCGGGCGACGAATCCCTGATCGAGCACCCCAATGGAATGCGACTGGCCGCGCTCGCCGCCGATGGCATGGTGCTGACGGAGCGCTGTTACTTTTCCGTCGGCGGCGGCTTCGTGGTGGAACGCGGCGCCGCCGCCGGGCTCGCGGAAACATCGGGTGTTCTCGCTTGGCCGTATCCCTTTCAAACGGGCGACGAACTGATGTCGCAGGCCAAGGCCAGCGGCTTGTCGATCGCGCAGCTCATGCTCGCCAATGAGAGCGTCTGGCGCACACCGGCGGAGGTCCGCACGGGTTTTGCGCATCTGGCGCGTGATGCAGGAATGCGTGCGACGCGGCTTCGGCATCGACAACGCCGCCGCTTCCGATCGCCTGCCCGGCTCGCTCAACATCCGTCGTCGTGCGCCGCAGCTCCACCGCGAATTGCTGGCGCGCGACGGCGGCATCGAAGGCGCCGATCCGCTGGCGGCGATGGATTGGATCAACGCCTTCGCGATGGCCGCCAACGAAGAAAACGCAGCAGGCGGACGCGTCGTCACGGCGCCGACCAACGGCGCAGCGGGCGTCGTGCCTGCCGTGCTGCACTACTACGACAAGTTCGGCCGGGGTGCATCGGAAGACGGCATCGTCGAATTCCTGCTCACCGCTGCTGCCATCGGCATGCTCTACAAGGCCAATGCGTCCATCTCGGGCGCGGAAGTCGGCTGCCAGGGCGAGGTCGGCGTCGCCTGCTCGATGGCAGCCGGCGCCCTCGCGGCCGCGATGGGGGGCACGCCGGCGCAGGTCGAGAATGCCGCCGAGATCGGCATGGAGCACAACCTCGGCCTCACTTGCGACCCGGTCGGCGGGATGGTGCAGATCCCCTGCATCGAACGCAATGCGATGGGCGCCGTCAAGGCCATCAATGCCGCGCGCATGGCCCTGCGCGGCGACGGCAGCCACTATGTGTCGCTCGACGCGGTGATCCGCACCATGATGCAGACTGGCGAGGACATGAAGTCGAAGTACAAGGAAACGTCGCTGGGCGGTCTGGCGGTCAACGTCGTGGAGTGCTGACCACGAGAGGCGCAACTGTCGCGTCCGCAACCTTCGAGCAGGGCGAAGCTCGCTAAGCTGCGATGCATGAGTGTTTCGGAGGTTGCCCAGCATGAACACGACCGAATCCATGACCGAGCAGGTACGCCGCTCGGTACTCGCCATGCCAATGGCGCAAACGCTGAAGCTTGCGTTTCGCCGAATCGAACCCGGTGATGTGGAACTGGAGATTCCGGTGCAGGACGCCTGGTGTTTTCGACCTGGGCAGCTCCAGGCCACCGCGATCTTCGCCGCAGCCGATTTCGCGGCGGTGTCGGCGGCCGGTACGCTGTTGCCGCCGGGCTTTATCAACGCGACGATTGATGCATCGTTGAAGCTCGTGGCGCCTGCGCGTGGCAGTCACCTGGTCGCGCGAGGGCGCGTGGTGAAGGCTTCGCGCACGCTCACAGTGTGCGCGGCCGATGTGTTTGCCGTGGATGGTGGCAAGGAAACGCTGTGCGCCACCTTGCTGGGGACCGCCCGGAACATCGATGCGGCTACGGCGCCGTGATCGCGAGCCGGGGGTCTCGGATCACTCCCACTCGATCGTCGCCGGCGGCTTGCTGCTCACGTCGTACGTCACGCGATTGATGCCGCGCACCTCATTGATGATGCGGCCCGACACCTTCTTGAGCAGCGCATAGGGCAATTCGGCCCAGTCCGCCGTCATGAAGTCGCTGGTCTGCACGGCGCGCAACGCCACGACATAGTCGTAGGTGCGCCCGTCGCCCATCACGCCTACGCTCTTCACCGGCAGGAAGACGGTAAAAGCCTGGCTCGTGAGGTCGTACCAGCTCTTGCCGGTAGCGGGATCGATGAAGTTGCGCAGTTCCTCGATGAAGATCGCATCGGCACGGCGCAGCAGGTCGGCGTATTCCTTCTTCACCTCGCCGAGGATCCGCACACCCAGCCCAGGGCCCGGGAACGGATGGCGATAGACCATCTCCGGCGGCAGGCCCAGCGCCACGCCCAACTCGCGCACTTCGTCCTTGAACAGGTCGCGCAGCGGCTCCAGCAGCTTCAGGCCCAGTTGCTCGGGGAGGCCGCCGACGTTGTGGTGGCTCTTGATCGTGACAGCCTTCTTGCTCTTGGCGCCGCCGGACTCGATCACGTCCGGGTAGATGGTGCCCTGGGCCAGCCACTTGGCGCCCTTCGCGCCCGCGCTGGTGAGCTTGGCCGCCTCCTGCTTGAACACGGTGACGAACTCGCCGCCGATGATCTTGCGTTTGGCTTCCGGATCACTGACACCCGCCAGCTTACCGAGGAAGAGCTCGCTCGCGTCGACACGGATCACCTTGGCGTGCAGCTTGCCGACGAACATGTCCATGACCATGTCACCTTCGTTCAGCCGCAGCAGGCCGTGGTCAACGAAGACGCAGGTGAGCTGGTCGCCGATCGCGCGATGGATCAGCGCAGCAGCCACCGACGAGTCGACGCCGCCCGAAAGTCCGAGGATGACCTCCTCGTCGCCCACCTGCTGGCGGATGGCTTCGACGGCTTCCGCGATGTGATCGCGCATGACCCAGTCGGGACGTGCACCGCAGATCCCGAGCACGAAGCGATCGAGGATTGCCTTGCCCTGCTGCGTGTGCGTGACTTCGGGGTGGAACTGCACGGCGTAGAAATGCCTGTCCTCGTCGGCCATGCCGGCGATCGGGCAGCTTTCGGTCGACGCCATCAACTTGAAGCCGGGCGGCAACTCGGTGACCTTGTCGCCGTGGCTCATCCAGACGTTGAGCATGCCGTGACCTTCGTCGGTCGTGAAATCGACGATGTCCTTGAGCAGTTCGGTATGGCCGCGCGCCCGAACAGCCGCAAAGCCGAATTCGCGCTTGTGCCCGCCCTCGACCTTGCCGCCCAACTGGTGCGCCATGGTCTGCATGCCGTAGCAGATGCCCAGCACCGGCACGCCGAGTTCGAACACCGCCTGCGGCGCCTTGTCGGTCGTGTCTTCGTAGACGCTGGCGTGGCTACCCGAAAGGATGACGCCCTTCAGGCTGCCGTCTTTCGCGTAGTCGCGAATCCACGCGTCCGTGACGTCGCAGGGGTGCACCTCGCTCAGCACGTGCGCCTCGCGCACGCGACGGGCAATCAGTTGCGTGACTTGCGAGCCGAAATCGAGAATCAGGATCTTCTGGTGTTGCATGACTGACCGATCACTCGGCGCGGTAATTGGGCGCTTCCTTCGTGATCTGCACGTCGTGCACGTGGCTCTCGCGAATGCCTGCGGTGGTGATTTCGACGAACTCGGCCTTGTTCTTCATGTCCTCGATCGTGGCGCAGCCGCAGTAGCCCATGCTGGCCCGCAGGCCGCCGGACATCTGATAGACGATGGACACCATCGAGCCCTTGTAGGGAACCCGGCCCTCGATGCCTTCAGGCACGAGCTTGTCGGCGTTGGGATTGCCGGTGGTGGATTCCTGGAAGTAGCGGTCAGCACTGCCCTGCTGCATCGCACCAATGGAACCCATCCCGCGATAGCTCTTGTAGCTGCGGCCCTGGAACAGCACGATCTCGCCCGGTGCCTCCTCGGTGCCGGCGAACATGCCGCCCATCATCACCGTGCTCGCGCCGGCGGCAATGGCCTTCGCAATGTCGCCCGAATAGCGGATGCCGCCGTCGGCGATGAGCGGAATGCCGGTGCCCTGCAATGCGGTCGCGACGTTGTCCACCGCCATGATCTGCGGCACGCCGACGCCGGCCACGATCCGGGTGGTGCAGATCGAGCCCGGGCCGATACCGACCTTGACTGCATCGGCACCCGCATCAGCCAGCGCGCGGGCTGCGTCGCCGGTGGCGATGTTGCCGCCGATCACGTCGACCTGCGGATAGTTCTTCTTGACCCAGCGAACCCGCTCGATCACGCCGGCGCTGTGGCCATGTGCGGTGTCGACGACGATCGCATCGACGCCGGCCTTCACGAGCGCCTCGACGCGCTCTTCGGTGCCCTCGCCCACGCCGACCGCGGCGCCCACGCGCAGGCGACCGCTGGCGTCGCGTGCCGCGTTGGGGAAGCTGGTCTGCTTGGTGATGTCCTTGACGGTAATCAGGCCCTTGAGCTCCCAGGAATCATTGATCACGAGCAGGCGTTCGAGCTTGTGCTTGTTGAGCAGGGCCTTGGCGTCGGCGAGCGTGGTGCCGTCGGGCACGGTGATGAGCTTGTCGCGCCGGGTCATGATCTCGCTGACCGGAGCGTCGTAGCGGCTCTCGAAGCGCAGATCGCGGCCCGTCACGATGCCGACCACCCTGCCGGCATCGCAAACCGGGAATCCGGAGATGCCGAGCTGCTCCGAGAGCGCCATCACCTGCCGGACGGTATGCGTCGGGGTGATCACGACGGGGTCGCGCAGCACGCCCGACTCGTAGCGCTTGACCTTGGCGACCTGGGCGGCCTGCTCTGCAGCGGTGAAGTTCTTGTGGACGATCCCGATGCCCCCTTCCTGCGCCATGGCGATCGCGAGGCGGGCCTCGGTCACCGTATCCATCGCGGCAGAGACCAGCGGGAGATTGAGCGTGATGTTTCGGGAGAACCGGGTGGCGAGAGAGGTGTCCTTGGGAAGGACTTGGGAGTACGCTGGCACCAGCAACACATCGTCGAAGGTGAGCGCTTTGCCGAGAAGGCGCATGGGTGAAGCTCCAAAAGACGGATTGTAACGATGGCTCGACGCCTCCCGATGCCGTGGGAATTGCGCTTTCTCGCACGCATTCGACTGGAAACGCGGCCGAAACGGTGCTCAATGTTGCAAAAACGCCAGCCGCCACGTTGCAAAACGTAAGGCGGCGCTAAACTGCCCGCCATGAAACTCGCGCACCTTGTTGTCATTGGATCGATCTTCCTTCTGCCCCTGGGTGCCCAGGCGCAATGGCAGTGGATCGACAAGGACAACAAGAAGGTGTTCAGCGATCAACCGCCGCCGGTCGACATTCCTGACAAGAACATCCTTCACAGGCCGAACACGCCTTCCAAGCGCGTGAATTTCAGCACTCCGGCAGCGCCCGCCGAACCTGGCGCGCCAGCCGCGGCACCGCCCGCCGCCCCCAAGCCGTCGGGCGTCGACAAGGATCTTGAAGAGAAAACGCGCAAGGCCGAGGAAGCCGAGAAAGCCAAACAGGCCGCCGAGACTCAGAGAATCGCGCAGGCCAAGGCCGAGAACTGCGATCGCGCGCGCCAGGGCAAGGCAACCATGGACAGCGGCATTCGCGTGGCGCGCATCAATGCCCAGGGCGAGCGCGAGATCATTGACGACGACGCCCGCGCGGCCGAGCAACAGCGCCTGCAGGCCGTCATCAACTCAGACTGCAAGTAGCGCGGAGCTTTATTAGTACCCTGCTTTGCCGCCTTTGCGGCGGCGAGCGAACAGGCCCGTTCCGCGCGCGCCTTGCTGCTTGAATCGTTCGCGCCGCGCCACCTTGGGGTCGACCGTGAGCGGGCGGCAGAGTTCGATGCGATCAAGATCGGCCACGACCTGGCTCCATGCCACTTGCCGTCCCCAGATACCCGGCGTGGCCGCTTGCCAATCGAATTGCGGAAAGGCTGTGGCGAGGCCGGTGGCGAGTACCGCATCCCTCACCGAGGAACCCTCGGGCACGCGCACGACCTGCTCGAACACCTCTCGGGGTGCGGGCGAACACACCACGATCACTTGCAGCGGCATCAGGCTGCGCCGTAGATGTGCTCGGCGCGCTTGACGAAGGCCTCCACCAGGTTCGAAGCGATCTTGTCGAAGACGGGGCCAACCAGCGCCTGGAGCGCGAAATTGTTGAAGCCGTAGCTGAGATTCAACTCGACGCGACATGCACGCTCGCCATCGTCGCCAACCGGCGTGAACTTCCAGACGCCATCGAGATTGGAGAAAGGCCCGTCAACGAGCTTCAGATGGACTTCGCGGCCCGGCACATGGGTGTTGCGCGTGGCGAAACTGTGGTGAAAACCGCTGAACGCGAGCCCGACTTCGGCGGTCATGCCGAAGTCGTCCTGCTCGATCACCTTCGAGCGGTCGCACCACGGCAGAAACTCCGGATACTTCGCGACGTCGGTGACCAGGGCATACATCTCGTCGGCGCTGTACCAGATCAGAACGGACTTGTGGACGGTTTTCATAGAATCGGCACAGCGTGCGCGACGGATTGTATTGAAGCCATGCAGACCTCACCTGATTCACCATGGCCACCAAAAAAAAGCAAGACACATCCTCCCGGATCGCGGACAACAAGAAAGCCGCATACAACTACTTCTTCGAGGAGCGCTTCGAGGCCGGGATGGTGCTCGAGGGCTGGGAGGTCAAGTCGCTGCGTGAAGGCAAGGTGCAACTGACCGATGGCTATGTCGTGATCCGCGACGGCGAACTCTTCGTGATCGGCTGCCAGATCAACCCGCTGCGCTCCGCGTCAACGCACGTCACTCCCGATTCGGTGCGCACCAAGAAGCTCCTCTTGCACAAGGAGCAGATCCGCCGGCTGATCGGCAAGGTGGAGCAAAAAGGCTATACGCTCGTGCCGCTCAACCTCCACTGGAAGGCCGGCAAGGTGAAATGCGAAATTGCACTGGCGAAGGGCAAGGCCGAGCATGACAAGCGTGACACCATCAAGGACCGTGAAGGCAAGCGCGAGGTCGAGCGCGCGATGAAGAGTCGAAGTCGCTGAAGGAACCACCCATGGCGCTCCAACCCCTCGACGCTACGCGCGTCAATCCGCTTCAGGGCGGCCCGAGCTTTTCGCTGGGCAACCGGATATCGCGCGCCGTGTGGAACCTCACCTGGGCCCTGTTCGCCTCGTGGACGCCGCCACAGTTGCACTTCTGGCGGTGCTTTCTGTTGAAGCGCTTCGGCGCACACTTGGGCGAGTCCTGCGATGTGCGCGGCAGTGCCCGGGTCTGGTATCCCCCTCACCTCCACTTGGCAGACCGCGCCATGCTGGCTGAGCGCGTGATTTGCTACAACATGGCGCCGATCTCCCTCGGCCGCGGAGCGCTGGTCTCGCAGGGTGCGCACCTCTGCGCCGGCAGCCACGACATTTCTTCGGCGGATTTTCAATTGACGGCCCAGCCGATCAACATCGGCCCGCGGGCCTGGATCGCGGCCGAAGCTTTCGTCGGGCCGGGTGTCGACGTGGGCGAAGGTGCGGTTCTGGGGGCGCGAAGCGTCGCTTTCCGATCGCTCGATCCATGGACCGTCTACGGCGGGAACCCCGCCAAGCCGCTCAAGCGCCGCGTGCTGCGCGACGGGACCGGCAGCAATCCCGGCGGTGCGGCCTGATTTATTTCGAGGCGGATGGAATAAACGCCGTGGCGGCGGCGTTCATGAGGCAAGCAACCGAAGACGGTTGACCTGTTTCAAGGAAGAACTTCCATGTCGCCCATCAATCTGCCGCTTGCCGTCCTGGTCGCATACGTCACGATCCTGAGCGGCTACCTGGCTGTTTGTGATCCGGATCATCCGGCGCCGATCTGCCGGGCCATCCAGCACTGAAAACCCCAGGGCCATGGATTCAAGCGCCATCGTCGAACAGATCCCGAGCCTGCGGCGCTATGCCCGTGCGCTCACCGGTGACCGCTGGGCGGCTGATGATCTCGTGCAGGACACGCTCGAGCGGGCCTGCAGCAAATGGCGTTTGTGGATCGTCGGAACCGACTTGCGGGCCTGGCTCTTCACGATCATGCACAACGTGTTCGCAAGCCAGGTCCGTCGTGCGCCGCCGCGCGCTTCGGTGGATGTGGACGATGTGGTTCACGAACTGCGCAGTGTCGATTCGCATCGCGATGAGGCGATCGATCTCCAGCGCTGCCTGCTGCTTCTGCCCGAGGACCAGCGCGCCGTGCTGCTGCTGGTGGCACTCGAGGATCTTTCTTACGCCCAGGTTGCCAAGGTGCTCGGCGTCCCGGTCGGCACGGTCATGTCGCGGCTCTCACGGGCGCGCAGTCGCCTGCAGGATCTGATGGAAGGGACGACGACACCGGCCCATCGCCCGGGCCTGCGTCGCCTCAAGTAACCGGCCCATTGCCATGAAAACGCCCACTCCCCCCATCGACGACGATCTGCCCGGCTGGGACGCCCAGCGCGAAGCGTTGCGTCAGTTGCATCGTGAAGTCCTCGACGAACCGGTTCCGCCTGCGTTGCTGGCCGCCGCCGGGCTTGCCGCCCGGCATCACGCCCGGCAAGCCCGCTGGATGCGATGGGGCGGTATGGCCGCTGGCATCGTCGTTGCGTTCGCGGCTGGATGGCTGGCCAACACTCAGTGGACATCTCAGACCGGATCGCTTTTGGCTCGGGGACCCGCAACGCGCGAATTCGTCCACGCCGCGGCTGTGGCTCATGCGGTCTATGTGCCCGAGAAGCGACATCCCGTCGAAGTGGCCGCCGCAGACCAGCAGCATCTCGCGCAATGGCTTTCCAAGCGCCTCGACCGGCCGCTCAAGGTGCCGGATCTATCGGCACAGGGCTACGCCCTCGTTGGTGGACGCCTGCTGCCGGGCAGCGAAGGCGCACGCGCGCAATTCATGTTCGAACGCGCGACCGGGGAGCGTGTCACGCTCTACATCGGCAGTCTGGGCGCGCCCGAAAAGGCCTCACGCCCGGATGAAACAGCGTTCCGGTATTCGACGGACGGTCCGGTGCCGACCTTCTATTGGGTCGACCGAGGGTTCGGCTATGCACTGACCGGGCCGCTTTCACACGACACGTTGCTCAGCATCGCCACCGTCGTATACCGTCAGCTTGAAAAAGCCGGCGGATAGACTGTCCACTCGCACTTGTTTTTTTAACCGAAGGAGAAAACTTCATGAAACTGCTCAGCGCCTCGATCCTTGCCGCTGCCCTGCTTGCTGGATGCGGAAGCATGTCGCCTGCGCCGGACACGCCCACGCGCACCGCCGACGGCGTACTGATCGGCCCGACCGGCATGACGCTGTACACCTTCAACCGCGACGCCGTCGGGAGCGGCAAGTCCGCCTGCAATGGTCCGTGCGCCACCGCTTGGCCGCCGCTGACGGTCGCAGACACGGCCAAGCCGATGGGTGCCTACACCATCATCGTGCGCGATGATGGCAAGAAGCAATGGGCCTACAAGGGCGCACCGCTCTACTACTGGTCCAAGGATACGAAGGCCGGTGACAAGACCGGTGACGGATTCAATGGGGTCTGGAAGGTCGCGCGTCCCTGACCTGGGCGAACGATCGATTGGGGCCGGCCTGCGTCGGCCCTTTTCTTTTCTAGCCGCGAGGGACGATCAGCAGCGACCCTTCTTGGCCTGACCGGGCGGGCAGTGATAGTGGTCATCGTCGTCCCCGTCGTGGCCGTGACCGTGATGATCATGGCCCTTCTTGTACTTGACCGGTTTCCAGTTCGGCTCGACCCAACGCCATCCGCCGTCGGCGCGCACCCAGCGACCCGGCGCATATTCGTAGTCGGGACGTGCGGGCTGCCAGTACCCCTGGTTCCACGCGTAAGCGTTCTCGCGATACCGCCAGTTGCCCGGCACCCAGACATAGCCCGGACGCGGCGGCGGCAAAGGCTCGATGCGCGCAGGCGGGGGCGCTACGGCAACAAGCCCGGGCACGTTGATGTTGATCGACACCTGCGCCGAAGCGCAGAACGGCGCGGCGCCCAGGGCGCAGGCAAGGAGAGTTGCTGAAAGTCGCATCTGCTGTGGGGTCCTAAAACGATTCAACGCCGAGGGCTGACCCCCGCCGTCAGTGATTCACCTGATTTCAAGATGTGCCGGACAAGGCGGCAGCTGGCACGCGCCGCTCGCGCATGCCCAGAAGTTCGTTGAACACCAGCGCGCCGATGACCAAGGCGCCGCCTGCGAGAACGCTCGACTCCGGCTCCTCGCCTGCACCGATCCAGGCCAGCGCGATGCCGAAGATCACCTCAAGGAGGCCCAGAAGCGATACCTCTGGTGCCTTCAGGATGCGCGCGCACATCACCGAAAGGACGCAGGGAATCGCGAGTTGGAAAAGTCCGAGGAAGGCCAGCAAGCCGAGGTCATGCACGTCGGCCTGCAACGGCCACGCCAGCGGCAGCGTGACGAGGGAGGAAATCATGGCGCCGATCAACACGGCGGGAACGAGATCGACGTCATGGCCCTTTGCATGAGCGTGCTGAACCACTGTCCAGTTGCAGGCTGCGGCAAGCGGTACGCCCAGCGCCACGAATGTGCCGAGCAGCGAGCCTTCAACGATCTGCGCGCCGTACATCCAGCCGATGCCGAGGCCGGCCACGATGATGGCGCCCCAGGTGCGCGCTGCGAGCCGATGTCCGATGAAGATTCGTGCCCCCATTGCAGTGAACAGCGGCCCCAGGGCCATCGTGACGAGCACATTGGCAACACTCGTCATGGTGAGCGCGACCATGAAGGCCGTGAACATCACGCTCCAGCAGACGCCGGAGATCCATAGCTCGCGACCGCCATGCCGGATTCTGGAAAAGACCGCCCTTCCCCGCCATATCGGCAGGATCACCAGCAGCGAAACGACCGTGAAGAAGCTTCTCCAGAAAGTCACCTCGAAGCTGCGCGCATGCTCCAGATGGCGCGTGACGACACCCGCCGTGGCCCACATGAGGGTCACGACAACCATCAGCCAGGCTGCACGGCCGTGCGTCAGTCCACGGCCGCCGGCGGATTGCATCAGGCGCTCTCGCGGGAAGCGCGCTTGCGCTCGTGTTCCTTGAGGTAGCGCTTGCGCAGGCGCACGCTCTTGGGCGTGATTTCGACCAACTCGTCGTCCTCGATGAATTCCACGCCGTATTCCAGCGTGAGATCGATTGGCGGCGTGATCTTGATCGCGTCTTCCTTGCCCGACACGCGGAAATTGGTCAGCTGCTTGGTGCGCGTCGCATTGACCACGAGGTCGTTGTCGCGGCTGTGTATGCCGACGATCATGCCTTCGTAGACCGGGTCGTTCGCACGCACGAACATGCGGCCGCGATCGTCCAGCTTGCCCAGGGCATAGGTGAAGATCTCACCGTCGTCCATGGAGATCAACACGCCGTTCTTGCGGCTGCCGATTTCGCCCTTGTGCGGCTCGTAGCTGTCGAAGATGTTGGAGATCAGGCCCGATCCGCGCGTCAGGTTCAGGAATTCATTCGTGAAGCCGATCAGGCCTCGTGCCGGAATGCGGTATTCGAGGCGCACGCGGCCACGGCCGTCTGGTTCCATATTGACGAGTTCGCCCTTGCGCTCGCCCAAGGCTTGCATGACCCCGCCCTGGTGCTGCTCTTCGATGTCGGCCGTCACCAGTTCGATCGGCTCGTTCTTCACGCCGTCGATGTCGCGGAACACCACGCGCGGCTTCGACACGGCCATCTCATAGCCTTCGCGACGCATGTTTTCCAGCAGGATTGTCAAGTGCAGTTCGCCGCGACCCATGACCTCGAAGACGCCTTCTTCGTCGGTTTCCTTCACACGCAGGGCCACGTTGTGCTGCAACTCCTTCTGCAGGCGGTCCCAGATCTGGCGGCTGGTGACGAACTTGCCTTCACGGCCAGCCAGAGGGCTTGTGTTGACGCAGAAATTCATCGTCAGGGTCGGCTCGTCGACCTTGAGCATCGGCAGAGGTGTGGGATCCACAGGATCGGTCACCGTGACGCCGATGCCGATCTCGGGGATGCCATTGATCAGCACGATTTCACCCGGACCCGCCTCGGTGGCCTGAACGCGTTCGAGACCCTGGAAGGTCAGAACCTGGTTGACGCGGCCCTTGATCGCCTTGCCGTCCGGTCCTTCCATCACGACGACATCCATCATGGGCTTGATAGTGCCCGCATTGATGCGACCGACGCCGATCCGGCCCACGAAGGTCGAGAAGTCGATGGCGGAAATCTGAAGCTGCAGAGGCGCCTCAGGATCACCGTCATGCGCCGGCACGTGCTTGAGGATGGTGTCGAACAGCGCCGACATATCGGGACCCCACTGCTCGCCGTGCTCGCCCTCTTCCAACGACGACCAGCCGTTGATGCCCGATGCGTAGACGACGGGGAAGTCGAGCTGCTCGTCGGTGGCGCCGAGCTTGTCGAACAGGTCGAAGGCGGCGTTGACCACGTGGTCGGGACGCGCGCCGGGCTTGTCGACCTTGTTCACCACCAGGATGGGCTTGAGGCCAAGGGCCAGCGCCTTCTTGGTCACGAAGCGAGTCTGGGGCATGGGGCCTTCCTGCGCGTCGATCAACAGCACCACGCCGTCGACCATGCTCAGTGCGCGTTCGACTTCGCCGCCGAAGTCCGCGTGGCCGGGGGTGTCGACGATGTTGATGTGCATGCCCTTCCACGTGACCGCACAGTTCTTGGCCAGGATCGTGATGCCCCGCTCTTTTTCGATGGCGTTGTTGTCCATCACGGTGTCGACCACTTTCTCGTGCTCGGCAAAGGTGCCGGACTGGCGCAGCAATTGGTCGACCATCGTGGTCTTGCCATGGTCCACGTGGGCAATGATGGCGATGTTGCGGATCTGGTTGGTGCTCATGGTGTCGCTTCGGTCAAAAGTGTCTGCTGGATTTCGATGGGGTTCAGCAAGCGCCCCGGAATCAATTCGCCCGCCGTGACATGGGCCGTGCCCAGGAACGCGTGCGGCTCGCGGCCATATACGGCCACCTGCGGTGCGTCGGGCCAGTTGCCGCGGCGGCGCAGGCCCGAAAGGAACCGTGCCGCATCTTCGGCGCCGATCGTGACGGTCGTATGGCCGGCAACAAGCGCCTCGGAAGGCAAAAGCTGCATCAGGCGCTCTTCTTCACTCATGGCTTCGAGCGCTTCGAGCGTCACGCATTGGGAAATGTCGAAGCCACCGGTCGCGACCCGGCGCAAGAAGGTCAGATGCGCGCCGCAGCCGAGCGCTTCGCCGATGTCTTCGCCGAGCACACGAATATAGGTGCCCTTGCTGACCGCAGCGCGGATGTGAATGGTGTCGGCCGTCTCGGCCTTCAGCGTGAGTTCATGGATGACGACGTCGCGCACTGCGCGCTCGATCTCGATGCCCTCGCGCGCGTATTCGTACAGGGCCTTGCCGTCCTTCTTGAGCGCGCTGTGCATCGGCGGCACTTGGGAAATCGGCCCGGTGAACTTTGCTTCAACGCGCACAAGATCATCCGCCGTGATCGACACCGGGCGCTCGGCGATGACTTCGCCTTCGGCATCCCCGGTAGAGGTCTTCACGCCAAGAAGGGCGCGAGCTTCATAGATCTTGTCGGCATCAAGATGAAGTTGGCTGAACTTGGTGGCGGCACCGAAGCACAACGGCAGCACGCCGGTCGCGAGCGGATCGAGCGTACCGGTGTGCCCTGCCTTTTCGGCGCGCAGCAACCATTTGGCCTTCTGCAAGGCTTGGTTGCTGGAGAGACCCAGCGGCTTGTCGAGCAACAACACCCCATGCACAGGGCGCCGCTGCACCCGTGTGCGTGGCGCGTTCATCGTCAGTCGTCTTTGGAGCGCGACGCGACGGCCTGCGCGATCAGTGCGTTCATGTCGGCAGCGCGTTCGGTCGTGCGATCGAACTGGAAGTGCAGCGTCGGCACCGTGTGGATGTGCAGGCGCTTGAACAGGCCGTTGCGCAGGAAGCCTGCGGCCTGGTTGAGGGCCTCGGTGGTCTCGACCGGATCACCCACGAGCAGGCTGAAGAAAACCTTCGCATGCGCGTAGTCCGGCGTGACCTCGACCGCCTGGATCGTCACCATGCCCACACGCGGGTCCTTCAACTCGCGCGCGATCAACTCGGTCAGATCGCGCTGGATCTGATCGGCCACCTTGAAGGCGCGGTTGGGGGTTGCGGTCTTTCTTTTGGGCATGGATGAGGTCGATCCAGGTGCTTACAGCGTCCGGGCGATTTCCTTGATCTCGAAGAACTCCAGCTGATCACCTTCCTTGATGTCGTTGTAGTTCTTGAGCTTGATACCGCACTCGAAGCCTTCGCGGACTTCGCGAACGTCGTCCTTCATGCGCTTGAGCGAGTCGATCTCGCCGGTGTAAACCACCACGTTGTCGCGCAGCAGGCGGAAATGCGCGCTACGGTTGACCGACCCGGAGGTGACCATACAACCCGCGACAGTACCGATCTTCGAAGCCACGAACACGGTGCGGATCTCGGCGGAGCCGATGATTTCTTCGCGGCGCTCGGGCGCCAGCATGCCGGCCATCGCCGTCTTGAGCTCATCCACGGCGTCATAGATGATGCTGTAGTAGTGGATGCCGATGTTGTTGCCTTCGGCGAGCTTGCGCGCACCTGCGTCGGCACGCACGTTGAAGCCGATGACCATCGCCTTGGAAGCGATTGCAAGATTGATGTCCGACTCGCTGATGCCGCCCACTGCCGCGTAGACCACCTGCACTTTGACCTCGTCGTTGGAAAGCTTGAGCAGCGACTGCGCAAGCGCTTCCTGCGAACCCTGGACGTCGGCCTTGATGATGATCGGCACCATCTTGACCTCGCCGGCGGTCAGGTCGGAGAACATGTTCTCCATCTTGGCGGCCTGCTGCTTTGCCAGCTTGGTGTTGCGGAACTTGCCCGCACGATACGTCGCGATCTCACGCGCGCGGCGCTCGTCGCCCATCACCATGAACTCGTCGCCGGCTTGCGGGACTTCGGTCAAGCCCTGGATCTCGACCGGGATCGACGGGCCTGCAGTCTTGATGGTCTTGCCGTCCTCGTCGATCATGGCGCGCACGCGGCCATAGGTCGAACCGGCCAGCACCACGTCACCGGTCTTGAGCGTGCCGGACTGAACCAGCACGGTCGCGACCGGGCCGCGACCCTTGTCGAGTTGAGCTTCGATCACCAGACCCTTGGCGGCGGCATCTACCGGCGCCTTGAGTTCCAGGACTTCAGCCTGCAGCAGGACCTGTTCGAGCAGGTCATCCACGCCCTGCCCCGTCTTTGCGGACACGGGCACGAAGGGCGTGTCACCGCCGTATTCTTCGGGCACGACTTCTTCAGCGACCAGTTCCTGCTTGACGCGTTCGAGGTTGGCATCGGGCTTGTCGATCTTGTTGATTGCCACCACGATCGGCACCTTCGCCGCCTTCGCGTGCTTGATGGCTTCCTTGGTCTGCGGCATGACGCCGTCGTCCGCGGCAACCACCAGGATCACGATATCGGTCGCTTGCGCACCACGGGCACGCATGGCGGTGAACGCCTCGTGGCCGGGCGTGTCGAGGAAGGACACCATGCCACGTGCCGTCTGCACATGGTAGGCACCAATGTGCTGCGTAATGCCGCCGGCTTCGCCCGCTGCGACCTTGGCGCGACGGATGTAGTCCAGCAACGAGGTCTTGCCGTGGTCGACGTGACCCATCACGGTCACGACCGGTGCGCGAGGCAGCGCCTCGGCCTGTTGCGCCGACACGTCCTCGTCGGTGAAGGCTTCGGGATCGTCCAGCGCGGCAACTACTGCGTTGTGGCCCATTTCCTCCACGATGATCATCGCGGTATCCTGGTCCAACGACTGGTTGATGGTCGCCATCTGGCCGAGCTTCATCAACTGCTTGATGACTTCCGACGCCTTCACGGCCATCTTGTGCGCAAGTTCCGAGACTGTGATGGTTTCAGGAACATGCACCTCGAGAACGCGGGCCTCGACCGGCGCCGCCGGTGCGCGTTCTTCTTGTCCGTTGCGGTCGCCGCCGCGACGGCCGCGAGGGCCTCCGCGCCAATTGCCGCGACCGACGCCGCCGCTGGCATCGCCGCGGGTCTTGATTTCCTTCTTCTTGGCCGTGTCACCAGCCCAGCTCGACGAGAGCTTGGCCGATTTGACTTCCTTGCCTGCACCGGGACCGCCTGCAGGCGCCGCAGCTCCAGGTGCGGCAGGTGCACCGGCACGGGCTGCAGGCGCGGTGGGCTTGTGCAACGTACCCTTCACGCCACCCTTGGCCGGATCGGCGGCGGGCTTCTCTGGCGCCTTGTGCGGCACCAGCACGCGGGCCGGCGCATTCATCATGGCGCGGATGGCCTCGGCTTCAGCCAAGGCCTTGCGACGGCGTTCGTCCAGGTCCCTGGCGCGCGCAGCTTCTTCATCTGCACGTGCCTTCGACTCGGCGGCGGCCTTGGCCTTGGCGTCGTCCTTGGCCTGCGCAGCAGCGGCCTCTGCGGCGGCCTTGCGATCCGTCACGGCGGGAGTCTCTTCCGGCGCTTCCGGAGCGCCTTCCGTGACCGTGGCTGCCGCGGCCGCTTCGGCAGCCTTCTTCTTGGCGGCTGCCTTGGCTTCCTGTTCAGCGCGTTCGGCTTGCTCAGCCTGCGCGCGCTCACGCGCCTCGGCTTCTTCGCGCAAGCGACGCTTCTCGATCAGCTCTTCTTCCTGACGGCGGATCAGCTCGGCTTGACGACGCGCTTCTTCCTCACGGCGGGTGAGTTCAGCTTCATCGATCTGGGGAGCTGCGGGCTGCGCGACGGCGGGGGCCTCGGCGTGCGCCGCCGGTTCGGCAGCTGCCGGATGACCTTCGTCGCGCTGGATGAAGGTGCGCTTCTTGCGCACTTCGACCTGGATCGTGCGGGCGCGGCCGGTGGCGTCGGCCTGCTTGATTTCGCTGGTCGATTTCTTCGTCAGCGTGATCTTCTTGCGCTCGGGCTCGACCGTGCCATGGCTGGCCTTCAGAAAGCCGAGCAATCGCTGCTTGTCGGCCTCGGTGAGCGCGTCGGTTGGCGCCTGCTTGGGCACCCCGGCACTCTTGAGCTGGTCAAGCAGGATTTCGGGAGTCTTCTTGAGTTCGTTCGCGAACTCGGCGACAGTGGTACTGGACATATTGGTTTCGTGCCTCCATGACCATCACTCTTGGCCGGCGAACCAATGTTCGCGGGCTTTCAAGATGAGGTTCTTGGCGTCATCGGCGCTCTGGCCGGTGATCTCGGTGAGTTCATCGACCGCAAGGTCGGCCAGGTCGTCGCGAGTGTGCACACCCGCCTCGGCCAATTTCGGAATAAGTGCCGGGTCTAGACCGGCGAGGTCGCGCAGATCCTGCGAAACACTCTCCACGTTCTCTTCGCGGGCGATCTCCATGGTCAGCAGCGCATCCTTGGCGCGCGACCGCAGTTCGTTGATCGTATCTTCGTCGAAGCTTTCGATCTCGAGCAGTTCGGAAATCGGCACATAGGCCACTTCTTCCAGGCTTGTGAAGCCTTCGGAAATCAGGATGTCCGCGATTTCTTCGTCGACATCCAGCTTTTCCATGAAGAGCTTGCGGCTGGCATCGGTTTCGGTCGCCTGCTTCTGAGCCGATTCGTTGGCGTCCATGATGTTGATCTTCCAACCGGTCAGGTCGGAAGCCAGCCGCACGTTCTGGCCACCACGGCCGATCGCGATCGCAAGGTTTTCCTCGTCGACCACGACGTCCATCGCATGCTTCTCTTCGTCGACCACGATGGATGTGACATTGGCCGGGGCCAACGCACCGATCACGAATTGGGCGGGATCCTCGCTCCAGAGCACGATGTCGACGCGCTCTCCGGCGAGTTCGTTGGTCACGGCATTGACGCGCGTACCGCGAACGCCCACGCAGGTGCCGATCGGATCGACCCGCTTGTCATGCGACAGCACGGCGATCTTGGCGCGTGAGCCGGGGTCACGGGCGCAGCTCTTGATTTCGAGCAGACCTTGCTCGATCTCAGGGACTTCCTGGCGGAAGAGCTCGATCATGAATTCGGGCGCGGCGCGTGACAGGATGATCGGTGCGCCGCGCAGCGTCAGGTCGACTTCCATGATCATGGCGCGCACGCGATCACCGTTGCGGAGATTTTCCTTGGCGATCATTTCGCTGCGGCGCAGACGCCCTTCGACACGGCCGGCCTCGACGATGATGTCGCCCTTGTCCAGCCGCTTGACGGTGCCGGTAAAGATCTTCTCGCCGCGCGACATGAAGTCGTTGAGCAGCATTTCGCGCTCCGCATCGCGGATTTTTTGAAGAATGACCTGCTTGGCGGCCATCGCGCCGATACGGCCGATCGGCACCGAATCCACGGCCTCTTCGATGTACTCGTCGACCTCGATGTCGGGCATCTCTTCCTTGGCTTCGAACAGCAGGATTTCCTGATCGGGCAATTGCAGACCGGCCTCGTCGGGGACCACATGCCAACGGCGGAAGGTCTCGTAGTCACCGCTGTCACGGTCGACGGCGACGCGAATGTCCACGTCGCCCTGGTAGAGCTTCTTGGTAGCTTGCGCCAAGGCAGACTCGACAGCGCCGAAGACGACGTCACGTTCGACGTTCTTCTCGCGCGAGATCGCATCCACCAACATCAACATTTCGCGATTCATGCCACCACTCTCCTCGTTCAGTCCGACACCACCGTGCCAGGTTTGGGCCTGCGCCCCTTGAAATCCACTATCGGGGCGAGCCGCGCCTCGCGCAACTCGTCCAAGGCAAAACCCAGCGCCTGCATCGGCGCAGGCGCGCGCTTCTTGCTGATCTTCTGGCCGGGCTTCGGCGCCGGTCTGCCTTCGGGCTCCTGGGTCCAGACGATCTGCCACCCATGCGAGCCATCAGTCCCTGCGACGCGCTCCAGCGTGCCGCGAAATTTCTTGCGATTGGCCGCCACGTGGCCACCCGCCGCGGCACCCATCGGCGCCTTGAGCGTGATGTCGATCACCTCGCCGGCAAAACGCTCAAAATCCTGCTCATTGCGCAACGGTCGGTCAATACCTGGAGACGACACCTCGAGCCGCTTGTAGTCAGCGCCATCCACCTCGAGCGCGAATTGCAACTGCCGCGTGACCTTTTCGCAATCCTCGACGGTCACGAAGGGTTCGGGCGCCCCGGCGGCCGCATCTACAGATTTGGGGCCACCCCAGGGCAAATCAATCGTAACGCGCAGCAATCCCCCGGCCGACCGCTCGATCTCGACCAGGTCGTAGCCGAGTCCGGCCACGGTTTGTTCCACTGTCTGCTGCAATGCCACGTGTCTGTTTGCGCCCTTGATGTACCAGATGTCTGTGCCCGATGCCGCCGCCCGCTTTTGCGACATCAAGAAAATGCTTCGACCAATAAAAAACGGGCGGTTGGTACCCGCCCGTTTGGTCGTGAGCCTCGAATTATATGCCAAACGCGTTACGAATTCAGCGTTTTCTGAGCTCCAGACCGTTGTTTGGCCCCTTGCGAATGCCACCAAACGTGCGTAAAAAGCGCCGCGCCAATACCCAGAGCGGCCGCCGCGCCCAACAGGGGTACCGCAAATGACCCAGTGCGTTGCGCCAGCGGCGCCGCGAACAAAGGGCCAAGAATCTGGCCGGCGCCATACGAGCCTGTCGCATAACCAATCAGACCAGCAGAGGAATTTCCGCGCAGGCGACGCGCTTCCCGCATGGCGAAAAGAGTAATGGCCGTGAAGGGCATTCCGAGCAGCAGGCTGCTCAGGGCGAGCCCTTCGATCGTCGGCCATGTCACCGACAGTACTGCGCCCAATGCCTGCAGCGTATAGCCGACCGCAAGCAGCAAGCGGTTATCCCAATGAGTCGGTGCACGTGCCCCAATGAGCGCACCGGGAACAACCGCCAAGCCAAAAAGCGGCCAGAAAAAATCTGGCCAGGAAGAGCCCGGCAGCGCCTGATGCGCGATCACTGGGAGAAACGTCGCGGTAATGATGTATCCGAAGCCTGCCAGCCCGTAGAGCGCCACCAACCAGCGGGCGTCGCTGCGGTCGGTAGGCGGCTCAGCGGACGTAGGTGCACCCGTCGGCCGTGCATGCGCATCGACGTGGGTCGCTTCACCGTCCGCGAAGATGCGCCAGATCAGGGCGATCAGCACCGCCGACAGCAGGCCGAAGCCGATCCAACCAGCCTCGGACCCCCAGCGTCCCGTCGCCCCAGCCAGAAGACCGGAGATCGCGATGCCGATGCCGGCCCACCGTAGATGACACCGGCCAAGGCCGGCGCTCTTGTTTCAGCCAGCCGCCGCAGCCCCCATCCGGAAGCAAAGACGAAGGCCCAGGCACTCATGACGCCAGCTGCCAGGCGCACGACGCCCCATGCGGGGAACCCATGGAGCACCCCCATGCCGAACAGCAGCGCCGCCGTGGCGACGAGACTGCCGCGAATCATGCTGGCGGGCTTTGCCCGAATCAGGGCACAACTGAGCGCACCCACGAAATAGCCGAGGTAGTTGAGCGATGCGAGCACGCCGCCGGCCTGCAGGTCCAGCTTGCCTTCGCGCAGCATGATGGGAAGCATGGGCGTGAATGCGAAGCGCCCCAAACCCATCACCACGGCCAGAGCGACCATGCCGGCGAGCGCTGCGCGCCAGGCTTCTCGCCTGTCCTTGCTGATCAGCGACATTTGGCGTTCTCGAATCGTTTCTAATCAGCCAGTGCTGCAGCAACCAACTTCTGCGTGTAGGGGTGTTCGGGTGCGTCGAGCACACGCTCAACCGGGCCGGACTCGAGGATCGCACCATCTTTCATCACGATGACCTGATGCGCCATCGCGCGGATCACCTCCACGTCGTGCGTGATCAGCAGATAGCTCAGGCCGCGTTCACGCTGCAGACGCTGCAACAGACCCAGCACCTGTTTCTGGATGGTCACATCGAGCGCACTCGTGGGTTCGTCGAGCACCAGCAGGCTCGGATCGACGATCAGCGCCCGCGCAACCGCGAGACGCTGCCGCTGCCCGCCGGAGAATTCGTGCGGATAGCGGTCCAGGAGCGCCGGGAATTGCGCCTCGGTCAATCCCACGTCTGCCAGCGCCTGAAGCGCCCGTGTTCGACGTTCCGCCGGAACGAGCTCAGGCGCGTGGACGGTCAGGCCCTCGGCGACGATCTGCTCGACCGTCATGCGCGGTGACAGTGACGAGAACGGGTCCTGAAAGACCACTTGCATGACCCGACGCAGCGCGCGATTGCTGGCTCCGCCCTTATCCCAGCGCCGACCGGCGACGTCCAGTTCGCCTTGGTGCTTCAGCAGCCCGAGCGCCGCCAGCGCCAGTGTGGATTTGCCCGAGCCGGACTCGCCGACGACACCCAGGGTTTCGCCGGGCGCGATGCTGAAGTCGGCGCCTTGCACCGCGATGAACTCGCCCTTGCGAAACCAGCCAGTCACACCCGGCCTTGAGACTGGATAGCTCACGCGCAGCCCCTTGGCAGTCAATACCGGCGTGCTGCTTCCTGCCGGGACAGGATCCACATCCCGCGTCGGCCGGCTGTCGATCAGCTTGCGTGTGTAAGGGTGGCGAGGCGCGCCGAACACGGTCGACACGGCACCATGCTCGACGATGTGGCCGTCTTCCATGACCGCCACGCGGTCCGCGAATCGGTGCACCAGATTGAGATCGTGGGTGATGAGCAGCACTGCCATGCCGTACTTCCGCTGCAGTTCCGCCAGCAGTTCGAGGATCTGCGCCCGGACCGTGACATCGAGCGCCGTGGTTGGCTCGTCGGCCAGCAGCAGTCGCGGCCTGCAAGCCAGCGCCATCGCGATCATGGCGCGCTGGCGCTGCCCGCCGGACAACTGATGCGGAAATGCCCTCGCCCGCCGGGCCGGCTCGGGAATGCCGGTATCTGCCAGCAACTGCACCGAGGCTTCGTGCGCCGCCTTGGCGGACAACGCCTGATGCAGTTCGAGCACCTCGGCAATCTGGTCGCCCACCGTGTAGAGCGCATTGAGTGCGGTCATCGGCTCCTGGAAGATCATCGCGATCTCCTTGCCGCGGATGCCACGCAGCCGAGGCTCGGGCAGAGACAGCAGGTCACGCCGGGAACCCGCGGATTCCTCTCCGGCAAAGTCGGCGACTCCCGAGATGTCTGCGTTTTGCACCAGTCGCAGCAGGCTCAGGGCGGTGACGGTCTTGCCCGAACCCGATTCGCCGACCAGTGCCAGCTTTTCGCCCTGCGCGATGCTGAAGTCGATGCCATGCACCACTTCCTTGTCGCCGAAGGAGACCCTGAGCCCCTCGACCTTCAGCAAGGGCGTCATCTGTCGGCCTTTCGCGGATCGAGCGCGTCGCGCAGCGCGTCGCCCATGAAGGTCAGCAGCATCAGCGTGACCACGAGCACCCCGAAGGTGGACAACGAGATCCACCAGGCGTCGATATTGGCCTTGCCCTGGCTCAACAGTTCGCCGAGTGATGGAGTGCCAGGCGGCACGCCGAGGCCCAGGAAATCGAGCGAAGTCAAAGCCAGGATCGCCGCACTCATGCGAAACGGCAGAAAGGTCACAACCGGCGTCATGCTGTTGGGCAGGATGTGCCGCCACATGATGTGCAGGTTGCCCACGCCGAGCGCGCGTGCGGCGCGCACGTAGTCCATCTGCCGATTGCGAAGGAACTCGGCGCGCACGTAGTCGGAAAGGCCCATCCAGCCGAACAGGCTCAGCAGAATCAACAGCAGCGCGACACTCGGCGCGAAGACGGCGCTGAAGATGATGAGCAAGTAAAGCTCGGGCATCGAACCCCAGATCTCGATGAAGCGCTGGAACGCGAGGTCGGTCTTGCCTGCAAAGTAGCCCTGCACGGCGCCCGCCGCCACGCCGAGCACGGTTCCGATGGCTGTGAGTGCGAGGCCGAACAGCACGCTCACCCGGAACCCGTAGATCAACTGCGCCAGCAGGTCGCGGCCGCGGTCGTCGGTGCCCAGCCAGTTGTCGCGCGTCGGTGCCGCTGGACTCGGCGACTTGGCGAAGTAGTTGAGCGTCTTCGGGCCGTACGGGTTGGGCGCGTAGATCGCCCAGTTGCCGCCTCGCGTGATGCGTTCGCGGATGAAGGGGTCGAGGTAGTCGGTCGGGGTCTCGAAATCGCCGCCGAAGGTCTTTTCGGAATAGTCGCGAAGGACCGGGAAATACATCTTTCCCTCATAGCGCATGACGAGCGGCCGGTCGGTCGAGAGCACTTCGGCGAAGAGGCTCAGGACAACCATGACGACGAACAGCACCAGGCTCCAATAGCCCAGGCGATCACGCTTGAAACGCAGCCACGCGCGGCGTCCCGGACTCAGCGACACGGGCTGGGCGGTGCGGGCGCTAGTCAAACTTCACCCTCGGATCGACCCATACGTAGCAGAGATCGGAAATGAGCTTGGTCAGCAAGCCGATCAGCGTGAAGAGATAGAGCGTGCCGAGCACGACCGGGTAGTCGCGCCGGATCACGCTTTCGTAGCCCAGCAGGCCGAGCCCGTCGAGCGAAAACAGTGTCTCGATGAGCAGCGAGCCGGTGAAGAAGGCGCCGATGAAAGCCGCCGGGAGGCCGGTGACGATCGGAATCAGCGCATTGCGAAACACGTGCTTCCACAACACCTGCCGCTCGCCCAGGCCCTTGGCCCGTGCGGTCAGGACGTATTGCTTGCGGATCTCCTCCAGGAAGGCGTTCTTGGTCAGCATCGACGTCACGGCGAAGCTGCCCAGCACCATGGCGGTCACCGGCAAAGTGATGTGCCAGAGATAGTCGACGATGCGCGCACCCCAACCGAGGTCGTCCCAGTTGGCAGAAGTCAGGCCGCGCAGCGGAAACCATTGCAGCTGTCCGCCGAAGACCACCAGCAGCGCCACCCCGAGCACGAATCCCGGAATCGCATAGCCCACGAGGATCAGCAAGGTAGTGACGAGATCGAAGCGCGTGCCTGCGCGCACCGCCTTGGCGACACCCAGCGGCACCGCGACGCCGTAGCTGATGAAGAAGGTCCAGAGCCCGAGGCTGATCGAGACGGGGAGTTTTTCAAGGATCAGCGACCACACATCCTTGTTCTGGAAGAAGCTGCGGCCCAGGTCGAAACGGGCGAACTGGCCCAGCATTTGGAACAGCCGCTCGTGCGCCGGCTTGTCGAAGCCGTAGAGCGCCTTGATCTCCGCCAGCCGCTTGGGATCGACCCCTTGATTGCCACGGTAGTTGGAGCCGCCCGATTCGACGCCCCCGCGCCCGCCCGCCTTCGCTTCGGCGAGGTACTGCTCCACCGGCCCCCCCGGCACGAACTGGATCACGAAGAAGGTCACCAACAGCACGCCGAGCAGCGTCGGGATGAACAGCAGCAGCCGCTTGAGGACATAGGACAGCATGGCGTCTCGGGCTCCTGTTTCCTATTTCCTATTTGGCCCACCAGGTCGACATGACCCAGTCTTCGGCCGCTGCATACGGTGGCATCGGTGCCTTGTAGGCCAGACGCCAGGCGTTATAGGCGAGGCGATGCGCAGTCAACGTCCACTGCGGGATCAGGTAATGGCTGTGCATGATCACGCGATCGAGCGCCCGGCAGGCCGGAAGAAGTTCGGCCTTGGTCTCCGCGCGCACGATTTCGGTGACCAACGCGTCGACCGCCGGACTGCTCACGCCCATGTAGTTGCCCGAACTCTCCGTCGTCGCTGCCTTGCTGCCGAAGATGTCCGCAAGTTGCTGGCCGGGATTGTTCGTGCCCGGGAAGTTGATGGTCGTGATGTCGAACTCGAACTTGTCCAGGCGCTGCTGGTAGAGCGCGAAGTCGACCGAAGCGAACTTCAGCGTGACGCCGAGCTTCTCGAGATTGCGCACCCACGGCGACACGGTTCGCGCTCCGCCCTCCTTGCTGTCCAGGTATTCGAGTTCCATCGGCTCGCCCTGTGCGTTGCGCAAGGCGCCGTCGCGATATTCCCACCCGGCCTGCTTGAGCAGATCCTGCGCACGGCGCAAGTTGTTGCGCAGCGATTCCCCGCGTCCTTCGGTCGTTGGCGGTTCATACATCGGCCCGAACACCTCGTCGGGGACCTTTCCGCGCCAGGGCTCCAGCAGCTTGAGTTCCTGCTCGGAGGGTTTGCCCTCGGCCGCGCAATCGGTGTTGCCGAACAGGTCCCTCACGCGCGGATAGCCGCCGTAGAACATCTGGCGGTTCATCCATTCGTAGTCGAGCGCCAGCCCTAGCGCCTGCCGGACTCGCCGGTCCTGCAGCAGCGGACGCCGGCTATTGAGCACGAAACTCTGGAATCCCGAAGGCAGCCGATGGGCAAATTCGCGCTTGACCAGCTCGCCGGTATCGAAGCGCTTCCCCGTCACGCGGCGCGCCCAGTCGCCCGCCGAATAGAAGCTCATCATGTCGAACTCGCCGGCCTTGAATGCCTCCAGACGCGCCGTGTTGTCCTTGTAGATCTTGATGGTGATGCGGTCGAAATTGTTCGTGCCGCGCCGAACGGCAAGGTCGCGCGCCCAATAGTTGGGGTCGCGCACGTAGGTGATGTCCTTGCCGAAACGCACAGGTCCGATCTTGTAGGGGCCGCTTCCGATCGGGATGTCCATGACCACCTGGTCGAAAGGCTTGGCCTTGCCATTCTCCATGCCCCATCGGCGGCTGAAGACGGGCAATCCACCGACGGTCAGCGGAAGTTCGCGATTCGGCTTCTTGAACTTGTAGCGAATGGTGCGGGCATCGATCACTTCGGCACTTTCGACATCTTCGAGCATGGTCTTGAAGCCCGGAGACACATAGGGGCCGATCAGGGTGTCATAGCTGTACTTGACGTCGGCCGCCTCGACCGGCGTGCCATCGTGAAAGCGCGCCTCCGGCCGGAGTCTGAAGGTTGCGCTGAGCCGATCGGGCGAAACGACCACATCCTCGGCCAGAAGACCATAACCGGACGCCGTCTCGTCCATCGAGCCGACCAGCAGCGAATCGAACATCAGGCTGGCCAGATACGCCGGTGCCGCGCCCTTGATCGTGAAAGGGTTGTACTTGTCGAAGGTGGAATAACGCAGGTTGCTGACCAGCCGCAACTCTCCGCCCCGTGGCGCGTCGACGTTGACGTAGTCGAAGGCCTTGAAGCCGGGCGGGTACTTGAGGTCGTCCCACATGGCATAGCCATGCGCCGCCCATGCGGGAACCGCACACATCAGCAACCAGCAGAACCAGAGAACCCGCATGCGAGAATTCTGCCCAAGATTTTCACGAGGTCGTTCCATGGGCTTTCTTTCTGGCAAAAAACTTCTGATCACCGGCGTGCTGAGCAACCGCTCCATCGCCTACGGCATCGCCAAGGCCTGCCACGCGCAAGGCGCCGAACTGGCGTTCAGCTACGTGGGCGAGCGCTTCAAGGATCGCATCACCGAATTCGCCGCCGACTTCGGTTCGAAGCTGGTCTTCGACTGCGATGTCGGCGACGACGCACAGATCGAGAAACTCTTCGCCGATCTTTCGCAGACCTGGCCCAAGTTCGACGGCTTCGTGCACAGCATCGGCTTCGCGCCGCGTGAGGCGATCGCCGGCGACTTCCTCGACGGCTTGTCGCGCGAGTCTTTCAAGATCGCGCACGACATCAGTGCCTACAGCTTCCCGGCCATGGCAAAGGCGGCCCTGCCCTATCTCAACGACAAGTCGGCGCTGTTGACGCTGACCTACCTCGGGGCGATCCGCGCCCTGCCCAACTACAACACCATGGGTCTCGCCAAGGCTTCGCTCGAAGCCTCGGTGCGTTACCTCGCCGAATCGCTCGGTCCCAAGGGCATGCGCGTCAACGGCATCAGCGCCGGTCCGATCAAGACGCTGGCTGCCAGCGGCATCAAGGACTTCGGCAAGCTCCTCGCTGCGATCTCCAAGGTGGCGCCGATGCGGCGCAACGTCACGATCGAGGAAGTCGGCAACGTCGCAGCCTTCTTGCTGAGCGACCTCGCGAGCGGCGTCACCGCGGAGATCACCTATGTCGACGGCGGCTTCAGCAACGTCGTCGGGGGCATCTCGGAATCTGCCTGAACCGGCGCGCCGCCGCGTTTCATAATCCTGGCATACCAAAAATGCCAGGGAGTTGACTTGAGTATTTCTATTCGCAAGAGCGGCAAGGGCGGAGCCACGTCCGTGGCGCTGCCGCGCCGCACGCTGTTGCTCGCGGCCCTTGGCGCCGCATTCGGGCTTTCGAGGCCGGGCGATGCCCGCGCGCAGAGCACCCCCAAGACGCCGCCGCCTCTCATGCTGGCCGAGGTCTATCGCCACGGCATGTCGCTCAGCGACTACTGGGTCAGCGAGAAATACGACGGCGTGCGCGGATACTGGGATGGCCATGAACTGCGAACCCGCAGCGGCGAGCGGATCGCCGCGCCGAGATGGTTCGTGGAGGCGCTGCCCCGGATACCGCTGGACGGCGAACTGTGGGCTGGCCGCGGCCGTTTTTCTCATGCAGTCTCGACCGTGCGAAGCCAGGACCCGTCGGATGCCGCGTGGCGCGAGATGCGCTACATGGTGTTCGACCTCCCCGCCGAGCCCGGCGACTTCACGACACGACTCGCGCACCTGCGCCAACTGTTTCCCATTACCACCGTCCCCTGGGTGGTGGCCGTGCCGCAGCAGCGCGCCACGACTTCGGAGGAACTCGACGCTTTGCTTGACAAGACGATCACGATGGGCGGCGAAGGCCTGATGCTCCATCGTGGCGCATCGCTGTATAGAACGGATCGAAGCACTGACCTCCTCAAGGTCAAGCCCCATGACGATGCGGAGGCGCGCGTCGTCGCCTACGTCGGCGGACGTGGCAAGCACGCCGGCCGAATGGGTGCCATGCTGGTCGAAACGCCCGACGGCAAGCGCTTCAAGCTGGGCGGCGGCTTCAGCGACGCGGAGCGCGAGAAGCCGCCGGCCATCGGCACCTGGGTGACCTATCGCTACAACGGCAAGACCTCGTCCGGCCTGCCGAGGTTTGCGCGCTTTGTCCGCGTGCGCGACGACGCCGATTTCTGAAGCGTTCCGTCAAGCGGTGCGCTACTTGGGCAACAGCACCTTGTCGACCACGTGAATGACGCCGTTCGACTGGATCACGTCGGCCGTCGTCACCGTTGCGGTGTTTCCGTTCTCGTCGGTAACCATCACCTTGCCGCCGCTCGACTTGGCGACGAGCGTGCCGCCCGAGGCCGTCTTCAGTGGCGCCATGCCCTTCCCGGCCATGATCTGCTTCATCAACGTGGCGGCGTCCAGCTTGCCGGGCACGACGTGGTAGGTCAGGATGGTCGTGAGCTTGGCCTTGTTCTCCGGTTTGAGCAGCATGTCGACCGTGCCGTCAGGCAATGCCGCGAAGGCGTCGTTCGTCGGCGCGAACACCGTGAATGGGCCAGGGCCCTTGAGGGTGTCGACCAAGCCTGCGGCCTTCACTGCCGCGACCAGCGTGGTGTGATCCTTTGAATTGACGGCGTTGTCGATGATGTCCTTGGTCGGGTACATCGGCGCACCGCCGACCATGACCTGTGCAAAGGCGGAGGCGCCGGCTGCCATGGCGACGGCAAGGGTGATCGACGCGAAGCGATGGGTGCTGCTCTTCATGAAAGGCTCCTGAAGGTTGATACCGCTGCAGAAGGCGCAACGGCTGCAACCAATACGCGGCGCCTTCCATATCGGATTCAATCCTCAGGGCCCAGCCGGCCCCGACTTACGCCGCTCGCACGCAGTCGGCGTAGTAGCGCTTCTTGCCCGAGTCGTCGACCCGCCCAACCAGCCCGTGGATGTCGGTTTCGAAACCCGGGCATTGGGTGTTGAACTCCCGCGCGAACTTCAGGTAGTCGACGATCTTCTTGTTGAAGACTTCGCCCGGGATCAGCAGCGGAATGCCGGGCGGGTACGGGGTGATCAGGCTCGTGGTGATGCGCCCTTCCAGCTGGTCGATCTCCACGCGCTCGGTCTTGCGATGCGCGATGTGCGCGAAGGCGTCGCTCGGCTTCATCGCCGGCGTCAGGTCGCTCAGGTACATCTCGGTGGTCAGACGCGCGACGTCGAAGCGTGCGTAGAGCTGGTGGATGTGCTGGCACAGGTCGCGCAAGCCGAGACGCTCGTAGCCTGGATGCTGCTGGCAGAACTCCGGCATGATCCGCCACATCGGCTGATTGCGCGCGTAGTCGTCCTTGAACTGCTGCAGCGCGGTGAGCAGCGTGTTCCACCGGCCCTTGGTGATGCCGATTGTGAACATGATGAAGAAGCTGTAGAGGCCGGTCTTCTCCACGATCACGCCGTGCTCAGCCAGGAACTTGGTGACAACGGCGGCCGGAATACCGGTCGGCGCGAACTTCCCGTTGAGGTCCAATCCCGGCGTCACGATGGTCGACTTGATCGGGTCGAGCATGTTGAAGCCGTCGGCCAGCTTGCCGAAACCGTGCCACTTCGCAGTGCGGGATTCGCCCTTGATGATCCAGTCGTCGGCACGGCCGATGCCCTCGTCGACGAGCTTCTCGGGGCCCCAGACCTTGAACCACCATTCGTCCTTGCCGAACTCTTCCTCGACCTTGCGCATGGCGCGACGGAAGTCCAGCGCTTCGAGGATGCTCTCCTCCACCAGCGCGGTACCGCCGGGCGGCTCCATCATTGCGGCCGCAACGTCGCAACTGGCGATGATCGCGTACTGCGGGCTGGTCGACGAGTGCATCAGGTAAGCCTCGTTGAACAGATCGCGGTCGAGCGCACGATTCTGCGAGTCCTGCACCAGCACGTGGCTGGCCTGGCTGATACCGGCAAGCAGCTTGTGGGTCGACTGGGTGGCGAACACCAGCGAATCCTTGGGCCGCACGCGGCGCTTGCCCATCGCGTGATAGGCGCCGTAGAACGGATGGAAAGCCGCATGCGGCAACCAGGCCTCATCGAAGTGCAGCGTGTCGACGTAGCCGTCGAGCATGCCCTTGATCGTCTCGGTGTTGTAGATCACGCCGTCGTAGGTCGATTGTGTCAACGTCATGACGCGCGGCTTGACCTTGTCGGCATCCACGTGCGAGAGCAGCGGATTGGCGCGAATCTTGGCCTTGATGGCCGCAGGCTCGAATTCACTCTTCGGAATCGGGCCGATGATGCCGAAGTGATTGCGCGTCGGCTTCATGAAAACCGGAATGGCGCCCGTCATGATGATCGCGTGGAGGATCGACTTGTGGCAGTTGCGGTCGACCACCACCACGTCGTCCGGCGCCACGGTGTGGTGCCAGACCATCTTGTTGCTGGTGCTGGTGCCGTTGGTGACGAAGAAGCAGTGGTCGGCATTGAAGATGCGCGCCGCATTGCGCTCGCTGGCCGCGACCGGGCCGGTGTGATCGAGCAACTGGCCGAGTTCTTCGACCGCATTGCACACGTCCGCCCGCAGCATGTTCTCGCCGAAGAACTGGTGGAACATCTGCCCGACCGGGCTCTTCAGGAACGCCACGCCGCCCGAATGACCCGGGCAGTGCCACGAATAGGAGCCGTCTTCCGCGTAATCGATCAGCGCCTTGAAGAATGGCGGCTGCACGCCTTCCAGGTAGCTCTTGGCCTCGCGGATGATGTGGCGCGCCACGAACTCCGGCGTGTCCTCGAACATGTGGATGAAGCCGTGCAGTTCGCGCAGGATGTCGTTGGGAATGTGCCGCGAGGTCTTGGTTTCGCCGTAGATGTAGATCGGCACGTCGGCGTTCTTGCGCCGCACTTCGCCAATGAAATTGCGCAGATTGAGCACGGCCGGATCAAGATCGGGGCCGACCGTGAATTCCTCGTCGTCGATCGACAGGATGAAAGCGCTCGCGCGGCTCTGCTGCTGCGCGAATTGGCTCAAATCACCGTAGCTGGTGACGCCAAGCACCTCGAAGCCCTCGCTCTCGAAGGCGTGCGCCAGTGCGCGGATGCCGAGCCCCGAGGTGTTCTCGGAGCGGAAGTCCTCGTCAATGATGACGATGGGGAAGCGAAATTTCATGAACAGGCTCCGGACGGGCAAATAGGCGCGAAGTGTACGGAATTCGGATGAAGCTGACGTTCAGCTTTGACACAATCCCCTGCACCTGAAACAAAGAGAGGAATCGTCATGGCGAGTTCCACCATTTGGTGGCTGATTGCGGGTGCGGCCGTCGTCCTCGAACTGCTGTCCGGGACCGGCACGCTCTACCTGCTGCTGATGGGCGTCGGCTTCGCCGCTGCGGCGCTTTCCGCACATGCCGGCGCCGGGTTCGACACGCAATTGATCGTAGCGGCGGTGGTCAGCGTGTCGGCCGTGATCGCCTGGCACGCGATTCGTCGCAAGCGCCCTCCAGAGCCGCCGACCGGCGCCAATCCCAACGTCAACATGGACATCGGCGAACACGTCCACGTCGATGCATGGAATGAGGACGGCACTGCCACAGTCCGCTACCGTGGCGCGCAATGGACCGTGGTCGCCCGACCCGGCAGTACGCCCTCGGCCGGCGAGCACAAGGTGACCCAGGTGATCGGCAGCCGCCTGGTCGTCGAGAAGGTCTGAATCGGACATCCCCAAAGAGAGCAAAGAGAGAATTCAATGGAATACGCAGCCGTCCCCCTGGTCCTCCTGATCATCGCGATCATCGTCATCACGCAAACGATCAAGTTCGTTCCGCAACAGAACGCCTGGGTGCGCGAGCGCCTCGGCAAATACCACGGCACCATGACGCCGGGCCCCAACTTCCTCATCCCCTTCATCGACAGGGTCGCCTACAAGCACAGCCTGAAGGAAATCCCCCTCGATGTGCCGAGCCAGGTCTGCATCACGCGCGACAACACGCAACTGCAAGTCGACGGCATCCTTTATTTCCAGGTGACCGACCCGATGCGGGCAAGCTACGGTTCGTCGAACTACATCTTGGCCGTGACCCAACTCGCACAGACTTCGCTGCGCAGCGTCATCGGCAAGCTCGAACTTGACAAGACTTTCGAAGAGCGCGACATCATCAACGCGCAGGTCGTCGCCGCGATCGACGAAGCGGCGCTGAATTGGGGCGTGAAAGTCTTGCGCTACGAAATCAAGGACCTGACGCCGCCCAACGAGATCCTCCACGCCATGCAGCGCCAGATCACCGCCGAGCGCGAGAAGCGCGCATTGATCGCGGCTTCCGAAGGCCGGCGCCAGGAGCAGATCAACATCGCTACCGGCGAGCGCGAAGCTTTCATCGCACGTTCCGAAGGCGAAAAGCAGGCGCAGATCAACAACGCGCAAGGCCAGGCGGCTGCCATCACCGCCGTGGCCGAGGCAACGGCGGGTGCCATCGAGCGCGTGGCTGCCGCGATTCGCCAGCCCGGCGGCGAACAGGCCGTGCAGCTCAAGGTGGCGGAACGCGCGGTCGACGCCTACGGCAAGGTCGCGGCCGACGCCACGACCACGTTGATCGTGCCAAGCAACATGAACGAAACGGCCGCCCTTATCGCCTCCGCGATGCGCATGATGCACGCCGGCAAGGCATCGAGCGGCGGCTGACTCCGTTCACGCGCGACGGCCAAGAACCAGGCCCGCGCACTGCTACAATCGCGGGCTTCGGAGCGGTGGATGAGCGGTTTAAGTCGCACGCCTGGAAAGCGTGTGAGGGTTAATAGCCCTCCGCGGGTTCGAATCCCGCCTGCTCCGCCAGTGGACCTTTTCAGGTCCATTTTTTTTGCTCAAAATCTAAGCACCCTCCCTCGGGGACTTGGGTCCGAATCGCAACGCGCCGACCCGCAAATGATCGCCTTCCCGATCTCGCGTGTTTCCGCTCATTGCCCTACGATGCACCCTGGCTACGAGGAGTAGACGATGCGGATGATCACTTCTTCACTTACCGCGATCGCACTGCTTGCAGGATGCGCAGCACCGAGCACGCCGGAGGTCGAGTACGGCCCGCAAGCTGAGGGTGGCGCCGCGCCCCCGCAAGCGCAAACGCAAGCCATGCCGGTCGCATACGTGCCTGCATCCAGGCCCACCGGCCGGGACACCTACAACGCCGAGAAGCTCGCCAAGAACCGGGCCTGCGCCGCCCAGCCCTTGGCAAGCCTGAGTGACAAGGGCCCCGGCTTCGAGACCTACAGCGTGCCCTGCAGCAATGGCCGCTCGATCGCGATTCGTTGCGAGTTCGGCAACTGCAGGGTGCTCCAATGAGAGGGGCCGGATTTGCATAGACACAGCTTCGTACGGCCATGAAAAAAGGGCCCGAAGGCCCTTTTTTCAGATGTGGCGTGTGAGCGCTCAGCTCGCTCCGCGCACCACGGCGATTTGCGTACGCGTACCATTCTTGTAGGTGTACAGCGTCAGCGCACCGTTCTTGATGTCGCCCTTTTCGTCGAACGAGATCGGACCGGTCAGGCCCTTGTATTCGATCTTGCTGATTTCAGGCAGGTACTTCTCGGGATCGGAAGATCCGGCCTTTTCCATGGCTGCAGCCAGCACGTTCACGGCGTCATAGACGTACGGTGCATAGATCTGCACTTCGACGCCATTCTTTTCCTTGAACTTGGTCTTCCAGGCTTCCAGAGGTGCCTTGAAGTCGCCTTCGACACCGCCAGCTTCGGCGCACACGACCATGTCTTCACCGATGGCATCGCCAGCCAGCTTGGCCAGTTCTGCGGTGCACAGGCCGTCGCCGCCCATGAACTTGACGGTCATGCCAAGCTGCTTGACCTGCTTGAGCATCGGGCCGCCCACGGCGTCCATGCCGCCGAAGAACAGCACGTCGGGGTTGGTGCCCTTGAGCTTGGTCAGGATGGCGTTGAAGTCGGTCGACTTGTCGGTCGTGAATTCGTGGCCGACGATCGTGCCGCCGGCAGCCTTTGCGGCCTTTTCGAATTCTTCGGCGACGCCCTGGCCGTAAGCGGTGCGGTCGTCGATCACGGCAATGTTCTTACCCTTGAGCGTTTCGACCGCGTACTTGCCCAGCGTGCCACCGAGTTGCGTGTCGTCAGCCACCACGCGGAACGTGGTCTTGAAGCCTTGGCGCGTGTACTTGGGGTTGGTCGCCGACGGCGAGATCTGCGGAATGCCGGCGTCGCTGTAGAGCTTGGAGGCCGGGATGGTCGTGCCCGAATTCAGGTGACCGACCACACCGTTGACTTTGCTGTCGACCAGCTTCTGTGCCACTGCCGTGCCTTGCTTGGGATCGCCTGCGTCGTCTTCGGCGAGCAGTTCGAACTTGGCGACCTTGTCGCCGATCTTCACGCCCTTGGCATTGAGGTCCTCAATGGCCATGCGTGCGCCGAGTTCGTTGTCCTTGCCGAGGTGGGCGATGGCACCGCTGGTCGGCCCAACGTGGCCGATCTTCACGACGAGTGCGTCAGCCGGAGGTGCTGCCGGTGCGGGTGCCGCTGCGGTCGGCGCGGGGGTAGCGGCCGGAGCGGCGGCTTCTTCCTTCTTGCCACAGGCCACAAGCGCGATGGCAGCCAGAGCGACCGCAGTCCATTTCAATTGCATGGGAACCTCCAGAACTTAATAAGTAGAGTTGAAAACCGGTCTTTGGATCCGGGCGCTTTAACTCAGCAAGTATCGCGCCGCGAAGCTCAGCGCCCACGCGCTTTTCGACCTGGCGCGCAGTTTAGCCCAAGGAATGAGGGCCGAAAGTTGGCGTAGACCCTGGGTTTTCCGAAAGCTCATGAGACAGCGATTCGCTGACCAGCGCACGCAGTACCGCTTCGATTTCCTTGCGCAGACCGGGGATCATGGTGTCGAGGTGGTGCTGAACGGCAGCTGACACGACATCGCTCAATCGATCCTCCATCTGCAGGTCGACGCGCTGCAGCACGCGGTGCAGCAATTGCTCTTCGAGGCGGAAGGCGCTGGCCTCCGAAAGCCTGACCTCGGGGCTCAGCGCGACGGCTTGCGAGGGCTCCACCGTAGCGGGCACAACCTCGACAGGCGCCGCATCTTCAGCAACAGGCGCTGGCTGCGGCGCTTCTTCGACCACCGTGGTCAGCGTAGGAACAAAACGCGGCGGCGTGCGTTGCGTGGACACCATCAGTTCGCACTCCCGGCATAAGGATAGGTGCGGATGGCGTAACCGCGATCCTTGTAGTGCCGCCAACGCGCCCGACCCGCCAGCTTGTCGGCTTCGTCGCTGCCGACGATGTCGATCAGCCGCTCGAACCGCTCGAACCTCACCGGCAGGTCGGCACCAAGATTCACGAGGATGGGGCGGTCCGGCAGCGATGCTGTGCCACTTTCAGCAAGCAATACCGGAGAACGCGTCACGACGTGAGCGTCATCGTCGCAACGGCAATGAGCGATGAATTCACTCGGCTGCAGCGTCCATAGCGACTGGTCGATGGCGTCCAGCGTCGCCGCATCGGCCATCACCACCAGGCGCGCGCCGTGAGCGCTGACGGCCTTCCGCAGCAAACGGCAGGCATAGCTCACCTTGTCCGGCATGTTGTAGTGGCCGTCGATCTCAGTCACTTCTTCGCCCGCCCCTTCGCTGCGGCCTTCACGACCTTGCGTGGTGCAGCCTTCGCGACATCTTCGCGGCTCCGGGTCATCAGGTAGTTCAACAGCAAGCCGACCGGCCGACCGCTGGCACCCTTGGCCGCCCCGCTCTTCCATGCAGTGCCTGCAATGTCCAGGTGGGCCCACGGGAAATCGGAGGTGAATCGCTGAAGGAACTTGGCGGCGGTGATTGCACCCCCCGCACGACCGGCGATGTTGGCCACGTCGGCAAAGTTGCTCTTGAGGCCTTCGGCATAGTCGTCATCGAGCGGCATGCGCCAGCAACGGTCGAGCGCGGCCTCGCCGGCGGCGCCCAAGGCCGTCGCCAACGCGTCATCGCTCGAGAACAGGCCGCTGCGCACGCCACCCAGCGCGATCACGCAAGCGCCCGTCAGCGTGGCGATGTCGATGACAGCGGCGGGCTCGAACCGCTTGGCGTAGTTCAGCGCATCGCACAGGATCAGCCGGCCTTCCGCATCGGTGTTGAGCACTTCGATCGTCTGCCCCGCCATGCTGGTCACGACATCACCCGGCTTGACGGCCCGCCCGTCGTTCATGTTCTCGCACGAAGGGATGAGGCCGACAACGTTGATCGCGGGCTGGATATCGCCAAGTGCACGGAACACACCCAGCACGCTGGCGGCGCCGCACATGTCGAACTTCATCTCGTCCATTTCGGCGGCCGGCTTGAGCGAGACGCCGCCGGTGTCGAAAGTGATGCCTTTGCCGACCAGCACGACGGGCGCCTGGTTCTTGGGCGCGCCGTGATAGCGCAGGACGATGAAGCGCAGCGGCTCGGCCGAGCCTTGGGCCACCGCCGAGAACGCGCCCATTCCGAGCTTTGCGACCTCCTTGGGGCCGAGCACCTCGCATTTCACGTTCGGGAGCTTCGCGAGTTCTTGCGCGACGCCCGCCAACATCGTCGGCGTGCAGTAGTTCGCCGGGCGATTCGCCCACTCCTTGGCCAACTCGATGCCTGAGACCGTGGCGGCCCCCTCATCGAAAGCCTGACGCAGCGGCGCCGCATCCGTCACGCCGAAGCTCAGTTGCCGGATCGTCCTCAGCTCGGCCTTGGATTTGGTGGTGCCATAGACGTAGCTGGCGTCAGCCGCCGCGATCACCGCGCTGCCGAGCCCGGCCGCATCGATGGCCTGCGCGGCCACGACAGTCACGCGCTTGGGGTTCGACCCCTTGGCCGCGCCGATGGCCGCAGTCACCGCCGTCCGGACCGACGCCGGCTTGCCGTCGCCCAGCGAAACCAGTAGCAAGCGCGGTGCGGACACCCCGGCCGGGCGATAGAGCGCGAGCAGCTTGCCGGCCTTGTCGGGCAGGTCCCCGGCCTTGCGGGCGTCGGCGATCAGGGTGGAGAGTGCGTCCTTGGAGGTGCCGATTGCGGAAGCCACGAGGACGATGAGAACGTCCGTTTTCTCGGTGGCGGCCTGGGCGATGGAGAGGGTCTTGAGTTGAAAGTCCATAATCCTTTTTTTCCCAAGACGATGTTATTCCATTCCTCCATACGCAAGGAGCTGTCACGCACCTTCGGTGCCACCCTGGTGGTGCTGGTCACCATCGTGATGACCATGATGCTGATCCGAACGCTCGGATTGGCGTCCAAGGGCAGCGTGAATCCCTCCGAGGTCTTCCTTGTGATGACCTACACGGTGCTCGGCTACATGCCCACCATCCTGAGTCTCTGCCTGTTCATCGCGATCGTCGGCACGCTGTCGCGCATGTACCGCGACAGCGAGATGGCGATCTGGTTTTCCAGCGGTCGCGGGCTGGTTGCCTTCTTGCGCCCACTCTTCGGCTTCGCATGGCCGATCCTGCTGCTGGTCGCGCTATTTGCCCTGGTCGGCTGGCCGTGGGCCAATTCGCAGACCGACGGCATGCGCCAGCGCTACGAAAGCCGCAGCGACATCGAGCGAGTGGCGCCCGGCGAATTCCGCGAGTCCGCCGGCCGGCTGCGCGTGTTCTTCATCGACAAGGATGCGCCTGACAGCGCCACGGCGAACAACGTCTTCATCTCTTCGATCGAACGCAATCTGCACATCATCACGTCGGCGCGTCGCGGCCACATGGAAGACATCGACGGCAAGCGATATTTGCTGCTGAGCAACGGACAACGGCTGGAACGGCCGCTCACCCCGACCGACGGCATCAAGATCAGCGAATTCGACACCTATGGCGCCAAGGTCGGTGGCAGCGGAAGCGATTCGCCTGACGCTGCCCCCGTGCGCACTCGCACCACCCTGACCCTGCTGCGCGACCCGACGCGCGACAACCTGGGCGAATTCGCCTGGCGTGTCGGCATGCTGTTTGGCGCGGCGAATTTCGTGATTCTCGCGCTGGCCCTTTCCAGCGTGAATCCGCGCGTCGGCCGCAGCGGCAACTACCTTTTTGCGCTGTTCGCCTTCATCCTCTACTACAACATGCTCAACCTGGGGCAGAACTGGGTGAGTTCAGGCAAGTACAGCGTGGGTGGGTTCATGCTCGCGCTCCATGGCGGCGCGCTGGCGTTCGGCCTCCTCTGGCTCACAAAACGACATTTCAATTGGGGCTTCATGGCACGCCGCGCCCGGCCCGCAAAGACACCCAACGCGTGAAAACAATCCGTCGTCTGATCTACGTGGAGGTCATGAGGTCCGTGGGCTTCGTGGCGCTCGGTTTCCTGAGCCTGTTCTTCTTCTTCGACTTCGTCGACGAACTGCAGTCCATCGGCAGACCTGAAACGCTTGGCTATACCGCGGCTCAGGCCCTTGCCTACGTGGCGATGCTGATTCCCAGCCACCTCTACGAATTGCTGCCGATCGCCGTGCTGATCGGCACGATCTTCGTCATGGCACGGCTTGCGCAGAGTTCCGAATTCACCATCTTGCGGACCAGCGGGCTCGGCCCTTGGCGTGCGTTGCGAACCCTGCTTTTGCTGGGCTTGGGCTTCGTCATCCTGACATTCGCGGTCGGAGACTATGTCGCGCCTTTCACCGACCGGACTGCACAGTTGCTCAAGGCGCGTTTTCAGAATGCCTATTCGCTCGTGGGCAACACCGGCGCGTGGCTGAAGGAAAGGCAAGGCGACATCTCCTTCGCGGTCAACGTCGCCACGATGGAGCGCAACGGCACGCTCAAAGACCCGCGCATCTTCGAGTTCGACGAAAAAGGGTTCATCACCTCGCAAGTGAGTGCCGCCTCGGCGCGCGCCGAAGACGGCCACTGGACACTCGTCGACGTCGAGCGTCAGGAATACGACACGCGCGGCGTCGACCAGGCCCGCATCATCACGACGAAGATCCCGATGGTCGAATGGCCGACTTCGCTCACGCCGGAAATGGTGTCGGTCGCCCTGCTTCGCCCGGATCGCATGCGGACGCTCGACTTGTTCGACTACATCCGACATCTCGATGCCAACGGCCAGACGGCGCAACGCTACGAGATCGAGTTCTGGCGCAAGGTGTTCTATCCGCTCTCATGCCTCGTGATGATCGTGCTGGCATTGCCCTTTGCCTACCTTCATTTCCGCCAGTCGGGTATCACGACCTACGTCTTCGTTGGCGTGATGATCGGCATCAGCTTCTTCCTGCTGAACAACGTCTTCGGCTATCTGGGCAACCTCGGCAACTGGCTGCCCTGGATGACGGCGGCCGCACCCGGGCTGATCTACTCGGTGATGTCGCTCGCCGCCTTCACGTGGCTGGTGTTGCGGCGCTAGCACGCAGCGACGATGCAGGCCTCTCGCGGCATCATCCTGTTCGCGCACGGATCGCGCGATGAACGCTGGCGCGCGCCGGTGGAGGCCGTGGCCCGGCGCGTTGCCGCGCTCGATCCGTCGGTCAAGGTCGCATGCGCCTATCTTGATCTGATCGCCCCCGACCTCCGCACCGCGGCGGCCACGCTGATCGGCGACGGCGCCACGGCGATCCGGGTAGTGCCACTTTTCCTCGGCATGGGCCGGCATGTGCGCGAGGATCTTCCCCGCCTGCTCGATGAAATGCGTGCGCTGCATCCCGATGTGGCTTTCGTGCTCGCGGGTGCGGTCGGCGAAGAGCCTGAAGTGATCGAACTCCTCGCCCGCAAGTCACTGGAATCCTGATCCCCAGCTGATTTTTCATAGATTCCGAAGGCATAATGAATTCCTAAATAAGACGGAATTTGTTATGAATCTTCACCAATTCAAGTTCGTTCAAGAGGCGGTGCGGCGCAATCTCAATCTGACGGAAGCCGCCAAGGCGCTACACACCTCGCAGCCGGGCGTGTCCAAGGCCATCATCGAACTCGAAGAAGAACTGGGCGTTGAAATTTTTGCGCGTCATGGCAAGCGCCTGAAGCGCGTGACCGAGCCCGGACAGCATGTGCTCGCCAGCATCGAACTGATCATGCGCGAAGTCGGCAACCTGAAACGCATCGGCGAACAGTTCAGCGCTCAGGATAGCGGCACTCTTTCCATCGCTACGACCCACACACAAGCGCGCTATGTGTTGCCGGTCCCGGTGGCCAAGCTGCGCGAGGCCTATCCCAAAGTGAACGTGAGCCTGCACCAGGGCTCGCCCGATCAGGTGGCTCGCATGGTGATCGACGAGATCGCCGAGATCGGCATCGCGACCGAGTCGCTCTCCGACTACACCGAACTCGTGACGATGCCCTGCTACGAATGGCAGCACGTGCTGGTGCTGCCCAAGGAGCACCCGCTGGCGGACAAGGAGCGCATCTCGCTCGAAGACCTGGCCTCCGAGCCGATCATCACCTACCACCCTTCGTTCACCGGCCGCACGCGCATCGACCATGCCTTCGCGCAGAAGAAACTGACCCCGCGCATCGCGCTGGAAGCCATCGATTCCGACGTGATCAAGACCTATGTGCGGCTCGGTCTCGGCGTGGGCATCGTGGCCGAGATGGCGGTACGCGACGACTCCAACGCCGACCTGGTGGTGCGACCGATGGGTCACATCATCGGCGTCAACATCGCCCGCGTCGCTTTCAAGCGCAGCGCCTACCTGCGCAACTTCGTCTTCAAATTCGCCGAGCTGCTTTCGGACCGGCTCGATCGCAACCTGATCGCCAAGGCATTGAGCGGTCATCATCAAGACTACGAACTGTGAGCACCCGTACCGTGACCGCCCGCACACCCCAAGTCGAGACCAAGCTGCCCGCCGTCGGCACGACCATCTTCACCGTCATGTCGGCGCTCGCGACCGAAAAGAACGCGGTGAACCTCGGTCAGGGCTTCCCGGACTTCGGCTGCGATCCCAAGCTGCTTCAGGCGGTGACGGATGCGATGGCCGCGGGCCACAACCAGTACCCGCCGATGCCCGGCATCCTTCCGCTGCGCGAGGCGATCGCCGCGAAGGTCGCAACGCTGTACGGCCGCAGCTATGACCCGCAAAGCGAGATCACCATCACGGCGGGTGCAACGCAGGCCATCATCACGGCCATCCTCGCCGTGGTGCGGCCGGGCGACGAGGTCATCGTGCTGGAGCCCTGCTACGACAGCTACGTGCCCAACATCGAACTGGCCGGCGGCACCGTGGTGCGCGTGCCGCTCACGCCCGGAACCTTCCGGCCCGACTTCGACAAGATCGCTGCCGCCATCACGTCGCGCACGCGCGCCATCATCGTCAACACGCCGCACAATCCGAGCGCCACCGTGTGGACGGAGGCCGAAATGCGCCGCCTCGAAGAGTTGCTCGCGCCGACCGACGTCCTGGTGATCAGCGACGAGGTGTATGAGCACATGGTCTACACCGGCGCTCGCCATGAAAGCGTGGCCCGCTTTCCCGACCTTGCCGCGCGCACCTTCATCGTCAGCAGCTTCGGCAAGACCTATCACGTCACCGGATGGAAGGTCGGCTACGTGGCCGCACCCGCATCGCTGACGGCCGAGTTCCGCAAGGTGCATCAGTTCAACGTGTTCACCGTCAACACGCCGATGCAGCATGCGCTTGCCAGTTACATGGCCGATCCAGCGCCTTACCTCGAGCTGCCGGCCTTCTACCAGCGCAAGCGCGACCTGTTCGCCGCAGGGCTCGCGAAGACGCGGCTCAAGCTGCTGCCGAGCGCCGGCACGTACTTCCAATGCGTCGACATCAGTGCGGTGAGCGACCTGAACGAATCCGACTTCTGCCTTTGGCTGACGAGCGAGATCGGCGTGGCCGCCATCCCCTTGTCAGCCTTCTACGGCGACGCATTCGACCAGCGCGTTGTGCGCTTCTGCTTCGCCAAGAAGGACGAAACGCTGCAAACCGCCCTGGACCGACTGGTGCGGCTCTGACACGAACGGTAGGAGAGTCCTGACCACCGGAGGGGGCGCCTTCCGGCGATGGATTCGACCGCCAGCAAAGACCATGGACTCCTGCAAACATCCTGCCCTAGGAGAAGTCCATGTCTCTTTCACTGATTCTGCTGATCATCCTGATCCTGATGCTGGTGGGCGCGCTGCCGAGCTGGGGCTACAGCCGCAGTTGGGGTTATGGTCCCAGCGGCGGCTTGGGCCTGGTGCTCTTGGTCGTGGTCGTGCTGCTCCTCATGGGACGGATATAGATCCAGCCGCGGCATCCGCCGGCAAGGCCCGCTTCGGCGGGCTTTTTTTCAGCTTTCGAGTTGCACCCAGAGCTTGTCGAGCCGCTTCACGCTCACCGGCTGTGGCGTGCGCAGTTCCTGTGCGAAGAAGCTCACGCGCAACTCTTCGAGCAACCAGCGGAACTCGCCCATCCGCTCGTCGACCGCGCCCTTGCGCTCCGCGAACAGGCGCCAGTAGCGCTGCTCCTGTGGCCGCAGTTCGGCCAGGCGCTGCGCATCGCGCGCCGGATCGCCGCGCAGCTTGTCGAGCCGGAGTGTGATGGCCTTGAGGTAGCGCGCGAAATGCTGCAGGCGCGACCATGGCGTATCGGCAATGAATCGCTTGCCGACCAGCCTTTGCAACTGCTGCATGGCATCGGCGGTGGCAGTGGGCTGATTCTTCGTGTCCTTGATCTTTCGCGCGGCGACGGCGTATTCGGCCAGGATGACACCCGCCAGCCGCGCAACCTCGTTGGCGATCAGCGTGAGTCGCCCGCGCCCCTCGTCCACTCGCCGCCTGAAGCCGGCCTCGTCGGTCGGCAACGGGTCCTGAATGAACGCGCGGTCGAGCGCCACGTCGATGATCTGCGCACGCAGTTCCTCGGACGTGCCCAACGGCATGTATGCGACCGCCATTTTCTGCAGATCGGGAATGTTCTTCTCGAGGTACTTGAGCGCGTCCTTGATCTGCAGCGCGAAGAGGCGGCGCAGCCCATGGCGGTGCTTCGCGGCTGCCACGGCGGGCTCGTCGAAGACTTCGATCGTCACAGCGTCACCGCCGTCGACCAGCGCGGGGAAGCCGATCAGCGATTGCGAACCTCGCCGCACTTCCATGAGCTCCGGCAATTCGCCGAAGGCCCATGCCGTGTAGCGCTGCCCGGCTGGCAAGGCCGGCGTCGCCGCAGGGACGTCCGGTCTTTCCGAATTCTTCGCCTGGCCATCGCCCTCCGCAGCTGATGGCCGCGCCGGCGCGGCCTTGACGTTGAGCCCTGCCAACGCTTGGAAAGCACCTCGCGCCTGTGCCCCCAGTTCCGCCCTCAAGGCTCCGAGGTTGCGGCCCATGCCAAGCTGGCGGCCGTGTTCGTCGACCACACGCAGGTTCATGAACAGGTGCGGCGGCAGCATGTCGAGCTTGAAGTCGGCGCGCTTCACATCGAGGCTGGTGTGGTCGCGCACGCGCTTCAGCAGGACGTCGGTCAGTGATCCGTGGCCGAAGACCTCGGCCGCGGAAAGTTCATCCGCCAAGCGAGCGGCCGATTCAGGCAGCGGCACCAGCCGGGCGCGCGGCTTCTGCGGCAGGCTCTTGAGCAACGCCTGGACTTTGTCTTTCAGCATGCCGGTCACCAGCCATTCGCAACGCTCTTCGCTCACCTGGTTCAGGACGAAGAGTGGGACGGCGACTGTCAGCCCGTCCTTGGCGTCGCCCGGTTCGTGCAGATAGGTCGCCGCGCAGTCCACGCCGCCCAGTCGCAGGGTCGGCGGAAACGATTGCGTGGTGATGCCGGCGGCCTGGTGCCGCATCAGTTCGTCGCGCGTCAGGTAGAGCAGCCGTGGCTGGGCCCTCGACTGCGCGCGGTACCAGTTCTCGAAAGTGATGCCGCTCGACACATCCGGCGGTAGTTGGGCGTCGTAGAAGGCGTAGATCAGTTCGTCGTCGACCAACACGTCCTGCCGCCGCGACTTGTGCTCCAGCCCTTCGACCTCCCGCACCAACTTGCGGTTGGCGGCGAGAAAAGGCAGCTTGCTCTCCCACTGGCCACCGACCAGCGCCTCACGCATGAAGATCTCGCGCGCGGCGACAGGGTCGACCTTGCTGAAATCGACACGCCGCCCGCTGTAGACGACCAAGCCGTAGAGCGTGGCGCGTTCCAGCGCGGCAACCTGTGCGCCCTTCTTCTCCCAGTGCGGATCGAGCAATTGCTTTTTCAGCAGATGGCCTGCGACCTGCTCGAGCCATTGCGGCTCGATATTCGCGATGCCGCGGCCGAAGAGGCGCGTGGTCTCGACCAGTTCCGCGCAGACGATCCAGCGCCCGGGCTTTTTCTTGAGATGCGCGCCGGGATGCCGGTAGAACTTGATGCCGCGCGCACCGAGGTAGGCCTCGTCGTCTTCGAGCTTCCAGCCGACATTGCCGAGCAGGCCCGAGAGCATCGAGAAATGCAATGCCTCGTAGCCGGCTGGCTGGGCGTTGATGCGCCACTTGTGCTCCGTCACCACCGTGAGCAACTGCGAATGGATATCGCGCCATTCGCGCACGCGCCGGACGTTGATGAAGTTCTGGCGCAGCAGTTGTTCGTACTGCCGGTTGCTGAGCTTGTGCGTGTCGCCATGGCCGCCGCGCGCGTCGTGAATCCACTTCCAGAGGCGCAGATAGCCGCTGAACTCGCTCTTCTCGTCGTCGAACTTGGCATGTGCCTGGTCAGCCTGCTGCTGGGCGTCCATCGGCCGGTCGCGGACATCCTGCACCGACAAGGCGCTCGCGATCACCAGCACTTCTTCCAGCGCGCCGCGCGCGCGCGCCTCCAGGATCATCCGCCCCACCCGAGGATCGAGCGGCAGCTTGGACAGTTCTGCGCCGGTGGCCGTCAGCTCATTGGCGTCATCCACGGCGCCCAGTTCGTTGAGCAACTGATAGCCGTCGGCGATCGCGCGCCGCTGCGGCGCTTCCAGAAAGGGAAAGCGCTCGACGTCGCCCAAGTGCAGCGACTTCATGCGCAGGATCACGCCCGCCAGCGATGAGCGCAGGATTTCCGGGTCGGTGAAGCGCGGCCGGCCCTCGAAGTCCTTCTCGTCGTACAGGCGGATGCAAATACCGTCGGCCACCCGGCCGCAGCGTCCCGCGCGCTGGTTGGCCGCGGCCTGGCTGATCGGCTCGACCAGCAACTGCTCGACCTTGCTGCGGAAGCTGTAGCGCTTGACGCGCGCCGTGCCGGCGTCGATGACGTAGCGAATGCCCGGCACGGTCAGCGACGTTTCGGCAACGTTGGTCGCCAGCACGATCCGCCGGCCGGTGTGGCCGTCGAAGATGCGATCCTGCTCTGCTTGGGAGAGCCGTGCGAACAGCGGCAGCACTTCGGCGTTGCGCATCACCGGTTGGTGGCTCAGGTGCTTGCGCAAATGGTCGGCCGCCTCGCGGATTTCGCGCTCGCCGGGCAGGAAGACGAGGATGTCGCCGGCGTTGTGCGGATCGCGCCAGAGTTCGTCGACGCCGTCGGCGATGGCATCGTTGAGGTCGTAGTCCCGCGATTCCTCGAAGGGCCGGTAGCGCTGCTCCACCGGATAGGTCCGCCCCGACACCATGATCGTCGGCGCAGGCCCCTTCGCCGAGGCGAAATGCTGCGCAAATCGATCGGCATCGATCGTGGCTGAGGTCACGATCACCTTCAGGTCCGGCCGGCGCGGGAGGATTTCGCGCAGGTAGCCCAGCAGGAAGTCGATGTTGAGCGAGCGCTCGTGCGCCTCGTCGATGATGAGCGTGTCGTAGGCCTTGAGCAGCGGATCGGTCTGCGTTTCCGCCAGCAGGATCCCGTCGGTCATCAGCTTGACCGATGCATCGCGCGACAGGCGATCCTGGAATCGCACCTTGAAGCCGACCACATCGCCCAGCGGGGTCTTCAATTCTTCGGCGATGCGCTTGGCGACGGACGAAGCGGCGATGCGGCGCGGCTGCGTATGGCCGATCAGCCGGCCCTTGCCGGGCGGCGCATTGAGTTTGCCCCGACCCAGCGCCAGGGCAATCTTTGGCAACTGGGTGGTTTTGCCCGAACCCGTCTCGCCGCAGACGATCACGACCTGGTGCGCGTCGATGGCGGCCATGATTTCGTCGCGCCGGGCCGACACCGGCAGGGATTCAGGGAACTCGATTCGAAGAGGAGACGAAGACAAGGCGGGCAGTTCGGGGAAAATCGCCGATTATCTTGCGACCGGCCTTTTCGTCCTCCTGCTCCTGCCAATGTCCACCGTCTTCAACTTCACTTTCGTGCCCTGGTTTCGCTCGGTCGCGCCCTACATTCACATGCACCGTGGCAAGACCTTCGTGGTCGCCATGGCCGGCGAGGCGATTGCAGCCGGCAAGTTGCAGAACATCGCGCAGGACCTGGCGCTGATCCAGAGCATGGGTGTCAAGGTGGTCCTGGTGCACGGATTCCGGCCCCAGGTCAACGAACAACTGCATGCCAAGGGCCACGAGGCGAGGTACTCGCACGGTATCCGCATCACCGACGGGGTCGCGCTGGACTGCGCCCAGGAAGCCGCGGGGCAACTGCGTTACGAGATCGAGGCCGCCTTCAGCCAAGGCCTGCCCAACACGCCGATGGCAGGCTCGACGATCCGCGTGATCTCGGGCAATTTCATCACCGCGCGGCCGGTCGGCGTGGTCGACGGCGTCGATTTCCAGCACTCGGGTCTCGTGCGCAAGGTCGACGCCGCCGGAATCCGCCGCGCGCTTGAATTCGGTGCGATGGTGCTGATGTCGCCTTTCGGCTTCTCGCCGACCGGTGAAGCCTTCAACCTGACCATGGAAGAAGTCGCGACCAGCGTGGCGATCTCGATCCAGGCGGACAAGCTGATCTTCCTGACCGAGATTCCGGGCATTCCGGTCGACACCAGCCTGCCAGTCAGCGAAGACAACCCGGTCGACACCGAATTGCCGCTCGACGAGGCGAAAAAGCTGCTCGCCACCCTCTCGCGGCCGCAGCGACCGACGGACGCAGCCTTCTATCTGCAGCATTGCGTGAAGGCCTGCGAGGCCGGCGTCGAGCGCAACCACATCCTGCCGTTCAGCGTGGATGGATCGCTGTTGCTGGAGGTCTACGTGCACGACGGCATTGGCACCATGGTGATCGACGAAAAGCTCGAATCGCTGCGCGAAGCGACGGCGGACGACATCGGCGGCATCCTGCAGTTGATCGAGCCCTTCGAGCGCGACGGCACGCTGGTGAAGCGCAGCCGCACGGAAATCGAGCGCGACGTCGGCCAGTACACGGTGATCGAGCACGACGGCGTGATCTTCGGCTGCGCGGCGCTGTATCCCTATCCGGAAGCCAAGACGGCCGAAATGGCGGCGCTGACCGTGTCGCCACAGTCGCAGGCGCAGGGCGACGGCGAGCGCATCCTCAAGCGCGTCGAGCAGCGCGCCAAGGCCCAGGGACTCGAAAGCATCTTCGTGCTGACGACGCGCACCATGCACTGGTTCCTGAAGCGGGGCTTCCAGCAGGTGAACCCCGACTGGCTGCCCGAGGCACGCAAGCGCAAGTACAACTGGGACCGCAAGAGCCTGGTGCTGGTCAAGAAACTTTGAGCTCGCCCCCAGGCTCCGCGCACTTCGTGTCGCTTCGCCAACCCCCTGCCGGGGGCAACACCGGCGGCCCGGCAAAGCCGGTTCCGCGGTGTTCCCCGGAGGGTCGAATCAGTTGGCACTTTGCTACCCACGCTCCCTGATAATTCGAGCCCATGAATCCCCTGCTCGCCAAACTGCAGCCTTACCCCTTCGAGCGGCTGCGCCAACTTTTTGCGGGCGTCACGCCGAACCCCGAATTCGCGCCCATCAGCCTGGGCATCGGCGAGCCCAAGCATCCGACGCCCTCCTTCATCAAGGAGACACTCTCCAACAGCCTGGGCGCCCTCGCGGTGTATCCGGCGACTGCCGGCGAACTCAAGCTGCGCCAATCTTTCACCGGCTGGCTGCAGCGCCGTTACGGGCTGGACCTGGACGCGGCCACCCAGGTGCTGCCCATCAATGGATCGCGCGAGGCGCTCTTCGCGCTGGCCCAGACCGTCGTCGATGCGACCCGATCGCCGACCCCGGTGGTGCTGTCGCCCAATCCGTTCTATCAAATCTACGAAGGCGCGGCCTTCCTGTCGGGCGCCGAGCCGTACTACGTGCCCAGCGTGCCGTCGCGCAATTTCGCGGTCGACTGGGACAGCGTGCCGGCGGACGTCTGGGCGCGCACGCAGCTCGTGTTCGTCTGCTCGCCCGGCAATCCGACCGGCGCCGTGATGCCGCTGGACGAGTGGCAAAAGCTCTTCGCCCTGTCGGACCGGTACGGCTTCGTGATCGCCGCCGACGAGTGCTACAGCGAAATCTACTTCCGCGACGAACCGCCGCTGGGCGGACTCGAAGCGGCCGCGAAGCTTGGTCGTGGCGATTTCCGCAACCTCATCGCCCTCACCTCGCTGTCCAAGCGCAGCAACGTGCCGGGCCTGCGCAGCGGCTTCGTGGCGGGTGACGCCTCCATCATCAAGTCCTTCCTGCTCTATCGCACCTATCACGGCAGCGCGATGAGCGGCACGGTGGCCGCGGCCAGCATCGCCGCCTGGAACGACGAAGCCCACGTGGTCGAGAACCGTGCCCAATACCGTGCCAAGTTCGCCGCCGTGACGCCGCTGCTCGAGCCGGTGCTCGACATGCGCCTGCCCGACGCGAGCTTCTATCTCTGGGCCGGCGTCCCTGCCTCGTGGCAAGGCGACGACCCGGCCTTCGCCCGGGCGCTCTACGCTCAATACAATGTGACGGTGCTGCCCGGCAGCTATCTCGCCCGCGACGTGGCCGGCACCAATCCCGGCCGCGGGCGCATCCGGATGGCGCTGGTAGCCGATACGGCCGAGTGCACAGAAGCCGCCGAGCGCATCGTGAAATTCATCCAGAACTGAGCTTTTCCATGACCCAACAACTCCAGCAGATCATCGACGCCGCGTGGGAAGACCGCGCCAACATCTCCGCCACCAGTGCGCCGAAGGAAGTCCGCGATGCGGTCGAGCACGTGATCGCCGATCTCAACAACGGCACCCTGCGCGTCGCAACCCGCGAAAGCGTCGGTCAATGGACCGTGCACCAGTGGATCAAGAAGGCCGTGTTGCTGTCGTTCCGCCTGCGTGACAACGAGCAGATGCAGGCCGGCTCGCTCGGCTTCTACGACAAGGTGCCGACCAAGTTCTCGCACCTGTCGGCCGGCGAACTGAAGGAAGCCGGCGTGCGCATCGTGCCGCCGGCCGTCGCGCGCCGCGGCAGCTACATCGCCAAGGGCGCGATCCTGATGCCTTCGTACGTGAACATCGGGGCCTATGTCGGCGAAGGCACCATGGTCGACACCTGGGCCACCGTCGGCTCCTGCGCGCAGATCGGCGCCAACGTACACCTGTCCGGCGGCGTCGGCATCGGCGGCGTGCTGGAGCCGCTGCAGGCCGGCCCGACCATCATCGAGGACAACTGCTTCATCGGTGCGCGCTCCGAAGTGGTCGAAGGCGTGGTGATCGAGGAAAACTCGGTGCTGTCGATGGGCGTCTACATCGGCCAGAGCACGCCGATTTATGACCGCACCACGGGCGAAGTGACCTATGGCCGCGTGCCGGCAGGCTCGGTCGTCATCAGCGGCACCTTGCCGAAGGACAACGGCAAGTACAGCCTGTACGCAGCAATCATCGTCAAGCGCGTCGATGCGCAAACCCGCGCAAAGACGTCGCTCAACGATTTGCTGCGCGACTAAGAAAAGTACGCGGACGGCCGCCTGAGGGGGCGGCCCGATGCGAGGCCAGTTTTACAACCAAGAGTCGAGGAGAGAGAGCCGATGAACACGATGGAGCGAATTCTTCGTTTGATGGCAGAACGCAAGGCGTCTGATATCTACCTTTCGGCCAACTCTCCGGCGTTGATCCGGATCAACGGCAACTGTATGCCGATCAACGCGCAGGTGCTTCCCCCCGAAGCCCCCCTCAGCCTGCTGGCCGAAGTCGTGCACGAAAGCCGCATCGCCGAGCTGGAACGCACCGGCGAGCTCAACATGGCGATCGGCCTCGACGGTGCCGGCAACTTCCGCATCAGCGCGATGCGCCAGCGGGGCAGTTATGCCGTGGTGGTGCGGCACATCGCCTCGGTCATTCCGTCCTTCGAAGACCTGAACCTGCCCGAGATTCTCAAGACGCTCGTGATGGAAAAGCGCGGGCTCATCCTCATGGTCGGCTCGACCGGCGCCGGCAAGAGCACCACGCTGGCTTCGATGCTCGACTACCGCAACGAGAATGCCACCGGCCACATCCTGACGGTCGAGGAACCGATCGAATTCACCTTCACCAACAAGAAGTCGATGGTGAACCAGCGCGACGTGGGTAGCGACACGCAGTCGCTCCAGATCGCGCTCAAGAACGCGTTGCGCCAGGCGCCTGACGTGATCCAGATCGGCGAGATCCGCGATCGCGAGACGATGACGGCCGCGATCGCCTACGCGCAATCGGGCCACCTCTGCGTCGCCACGCTGCACGCCAACAACAGCTATCGGGCGCTGAACCGGATCCTGAGCTTCTATCCGGTGGAAGTACGGGCCACCCTGCTGGGGGACCTCGGCGGCGCCTTGCGCGCCATCGTCGCCCAACGCCTGTTGCGCACGCCGAACGGCGCGCGCGTGCCGGCGCTCGAAGTGCTGCTGAACACCGCGCTGGTGGCCGAGCACATCGGCAAGGGCGACTTCTCGGCGGTCAAGGAAGCCATGGAGCAGTCCATGGCCGAAGGGTCTCAGACCTTCGAGGAAGACATCGCCCGCCTGATCACCGAAAATCTCGTCACCCGCGAGGAAGGCTTGGCGCAAGCCGATTCGCCGACCAACCTGATGTGGCGCCTGCAGAACCGCAAGGCACCCGCCGCGCGGCACGAAGAACGCTCCATCCTCGACCAGGTCGAGGAACCCACATTCACTGACATCACGCTCGACGTGCGTCTGTGAGCCAACTGCCCTTTCGATGTCCCGAACGCTCCAGCTTGCCGAACAACTGATTTCACGACCCTCGGTCACCCCCGACGACGCGGGGTGCCAGGGCCTACTCGGCGAACGCCTGGCACGGCTTGGATTCCAGCTCGAAACCATCGAAAGCGGCCCTTCGGACTTCCGGGTGACCAACTTGTGGGCGGTGCGCCCCGGCGCTGCAGGCAGCGAGTCGCGCACGATCGCCTTTGCGGGCCATACCGACGTCGTGCCAACCGGTCCGCTCGAACAGTGGACCAGCCATCCTTTCACACCCACGCACCGCGACGGCAAGCTCTACGGCCGCGGCGCTTGCGACATGAAGACGTCGCTGGCTGCCTTCGTCGTCGCGATCGAGGAATTCCTCGCCGCCACGCCGAACCCTCGCCTGTCCCTGGCCCTGCTGCTGACCAGCGATGAGGAAGGCCCCGCGAACGACGGTACCGTCGTGGTTTGCAACGCGCTGGCTGCGCGCGGCGAGCGCATCGACTACTGCATCGTCGGCGAACCCACCGCCGTCGAGCGCTGCGGCGACATGATCAAGAACGGCCGCCGCGGCACCATGAGCGGCAAGCTGACCATCAAGGGCGTGCAGGGGCATATCGCCTATCCGCATCTGGCGAAGAACCCCGTGCACGCGTTCGCGCCGGCCCTGGCCGAACTGGTCGCCATCAACCAGGCCGGCGGCTGGGACAGCGGCAACGCCTACTTCCAGCCGACCAGCTGGCAGATCAGCAACATCCACGCAGGCACCGGCGCCAGTAATGTGATTCCGGGCGCGGCGGTGATCGACTTCAATTTCCGCTTTTCGACCGAATCCACACCCGAATCGCTGCAACAACGCGTCCACGCGGTGCTCGATACGCACGGCCTGGACTACACCCTCGCCTGGACCATCGGCGGCCTGCCCTTTCTCACGACGCCGGGCGAACTGGTCGAGGCGGTGCAGCAGGCCATCCGCGACGAAACCGGCATCGAGACCGAACTGTCGACGAGCGGCGGCACCAGCGATGCGCGATTCATCGCCAAGATCTGCAAGCAGGTGGTGGAACTGGGGCCGACCAACGCCAGCATCCACAAGATCGACGAGCACATCGCGGTCGCCGAGATCGAGCCGCTCAAGAACATCTACCGCCGCACCCTGGACAGGCTCGAAGCACTGCTTCACGTATGAGCACTGTCATCGAACTGATCGAGGCCGGTGCCCAGCAGCTGGCCGATGCGGGCGTTTCCTTTGGGCACGGTACGAGCAACGCGTTCGACGAAGCCGTCTGGCTCGTACTTTGGCGCCTTGGCCTGCCGCTCGACGATCTGGACGGCGTCGCGGATCGCCCTGTGGCGCCTGCCGACGCTGCGCGCATCGCCGCGCTCTTTGCGCAACGCATCGAGACGCGAAAGCCCGCCGCCTATCTGACCAGGGAAGCGTGGCTGCAAGGCATGCCCTTCTACGTCGACGAGCGCGCCATCGTCCCGCGAAGCTTCATCGCCGAACTGCTGGCCGACGGCAGCATCGACCCGTGGCTCGGCGAACATACGCGCAACGTGCTCGACCTGTGCACCGGCAACGGCAGCCTCGCGGTGCTGGCGGCGATGACCTATCCGGACGTCACCGTCGATGCCGCCGATCTTTCCACCACGGCGCTCGAAGTCGCTGCGATCAACGTGACGCGGCATCAGCTCGACGCGCGCATCACGCTGATTGAATCCGACGGCCTGGCCGGCGTGCGCGGCCCCTACGACCTCATCCTCTGCAATCCGCCCTACGTCAACGCGCAGAGCATGAGCGCCCTTCCCGCCGAATATCGCGCCGAGCCCGAACTGGCCCTGGCCGGAGGCGCCGACGGCATGGATTTCATCCGCCGGCTGCTCGCCGAAGCGCCGGCCCGGATGAGCGAATCCGCCGTGCTGGTCCTCGAGATCGGCAACGAACGCCCCTACTTCGAAGCGGCCTTTCCGCAGCTCGAAGTGATGTGGCTCCCTACGAGCGCGGGAGAAGACCACGTCCTGCTGGTCCCGCGCGAGTCTCTCAAATGAAGCTCGCCCCCAGGCTGCGCGCACTTCGTGTCGCTTCGCCACCCCCCGGCCGGGGGCAACACCAGCGGCCCGGCGGAGCCGGCTCCGCGGTATTTCTGGCCTCGCGCGCGCCAGTCTCATGCGTCTCACATCGCACGATGCGTGGTGGAAAACTGAAATGATCACCCTCAAGAACGTCATCCTGCGCCGCAGCGCCAAAGTGCTGCTCGACGGCGCCAGCGTCACCATCAATCCCGGCGAAAAGGTCGGCCTGGTGGGGCGCAACGGCGCCGGCAAGTCGACCTTGTTCGCGCTTTTCAACGGCTCGCTTCATGAAGATGGGGGCGACTTCTCCCTGCCGAAGCAGTGGCGCATGGCGCAGGTCGCGCAGAACATGCCCGAAACCGACGAGTCCGCGACCGATTTCGTGGTTGGCGGCGACACCCGGCTGGTCGAGTTGCGCGAGGCGCTCGCCCTCGCCGAAGCCGGCCACGAGGCCGACCCCGACGATCACGATATGGGCATGGCCCTGGCCCACGCCTACACCGATCTGGCCGATGCCGGTGAGCATGACGCCGTGCCTCGCGCCCAGGCGCTGATCCTGGGGCTGGGTTTCAAGGTGCACGAACTCGACCAGCCCGTCAACAGCTTCTCCGGCGGATGGCGCATGCGGCTTCAGTTGGCACGCGCGCTGATGTGTCCGAGCGACCTGCTGCTGCTTGATGAACCGACCAATCACCTGGACCTCGATGCGCTCGTCTGGCTGGAAGCATGGCTGCAGAAGTACGCCGGCACGATGATCGTGATCAGCCATGACCGTGAATTCCTCGATGCGGTGACCGACGTGACGCTGCACATCGAGCACGCCAGACTCACCCGCTACGGCGGCAACTACAGCGCCTTCGAAACCCTGCGCGCCCAGCAGATGGAACTGCAGCAATCCGCCTTCGCCAAGCAGCAGGACAAGATCGCCCATCTGCAGAAGTTCATCGACCGCTTCAAGGCCAAGGCCAGCAAGGCCAAGCAGGCACAGAGCCGGGTCAAGGCGCTGGAGCGCATGGAAAAGGTCGCGCCGCTGTTGGCCGAAGCCGACTTCAGCTTCGAGTTCAAGGAGCCGGGCAACATCCCGAACCCGATGCTCTCGATCAGCGATGCGAGCTTCGGCTACCGGAGCGAGGACGAGCTGCCCAAGATCATCCTGACCGGCGTCAACCGCTCGGTGTTGGCCGGCCAGCGCATCGGCATCCTGGGCGCCAACGGCCAGGGCAAGTCGACGCTGGTCAAGACCATCGCGCGCGAAATGGGCGCTCTCGCCGGCACGGTCACCGAGGGCAAGGGCCTGAACATCGGCTACTTTGCGCAGCAAGAGCTTGACGTTCTACGTCCGCAGGACACGCCGCTCGAACACATGGTCCGCATGGCGCGCGAACTCGGGTCGACGGTCAAGGAGCGCACGGGCGAGCAGGATCTGCGCGGGTATCTCGGCAGCTTCAACTTCAGCGGTGACATGGTGAAGCAGGCGGTCGGCACGATGAGCGGCGGCGAGAAGGCGCGGCTGGTGCTGGCGATGATGGTCTGGCAACGCCCCAACCTGCTGCTGCTCGACGAACCCACCAACCACCTGGATCTGGCAACCCGCGAAGCCCTCGCGGTGGCGCTGAACGAGTTCGAAGGCACGCTGATGCTGGTGAGCCACGACCGGGCACTGCTGCGATCGGTCTGCGACGAGTTCTGGCTGGTCGGCCGCGGCAAGGTCGGCGACTTCGACGGCGACCTCGACGACTACCAGCGCTACCTGCTGGACGAGGCAAAGCGCCTGCGCGAAGAAGCCAAGCTGGCAACCCGCGAAGCTGCTGCGGCCGAAGAAGAGGTCGCGCCACCGGTGCAAGTCGCGAAGGCCCCAGCGCCAGCCGCCCAGGAGGCGACCCTTTCCGGCAAGGACCAGCGCAAGCAGGACGCACAGGAACGCCAGCAACGCAGCGAGCAGGCCAGACCGCTCAAGCGGGAGCTCGCACAAGTCGACCAGCGATTGGCGGCTGCCGGCAGCGAAAGGGCGTCCATCGAGCAACGGCTTGCGCAACCGCTCCCCGCTGCTGAAATCGCCGAGGCCGGCAAGCGACTGAAGGCACTCAACGACGAGATCGAGCAACTCGAGGAACGCTGGCTGACCCTGTCGGGTCAACTGGAAGCGCTCGCCGCCTGATAATGCACGCGGCATGTCTTCCGCCTTCGATCTCGCCCAAGGTGACCCGCAACTGATTGCGGCCATCCGCCGCAGCCGCCGCCTGTTGAGCCGCAAGGCCCTGATGGCTGCCGCGGTGGGCGCGGTCCCTATTCCGGGCATCGACTGGGCGGCCGACGCCACCCTCCTCTCGCGCGTCATTCCGCAGATCAGCGCGGAATTCGGTCTGTCGGTCACGCAACTCGACCGCCTCGCTCCCTACGACCGCGAACGCATCCAGAAAGCAGCCACGGCTGTCGGCGCATTGCTCGTGGGCAGGCTGCTCACGCGAGAGTTGCTGATCAGCCTGGCCCGTCACGCCGGCTTCCGGATGACGGCGAGGCAGGCTGCGAGGTACGTTCCCATCGTCGGACAGGTTGTATCCGCAACACTCAGTTACGCGGCGCTCCGAGCATTGGGGGAATTGCACATCAAGGATTGCGTGAAAGTCGCCCAATCTGTCCGTCATCTCTTGCCACCGCCGGACGCGCCGATCAAGCCCCGGCCCGAAGGACCGAAGCCGCCTTCCCGTCTGGGCGGCGTCTGGAATCGCCTCAAATTGCGTTAGCAAGTACGGGGTTATTTGTCCATGACGCCCTGTTGGACTCCCGCGACACCTGATGCAACACTGGTGTGCAAGCGGTGGATAATGCGCCGAAGCCACATGGGTCAGGCTGGTGTCAGTTCTTGGGAGCGTAGGTTCGGATCAAAAAAGATCCACTCCGCACGACGGTTTTTCGGAGGAGCGGAATATATGAATGAGACAGACCTTGCAGCGTCGGTAGAGCGGCTGATGGCCCGAGTCGACTACTACCTGCATTGTGAATTGGACGAAGAGTATGACCACGACAGACCGGAGACTGCGCGCCGGCTGCTGGAAGCTGCACTTCGACAAGAACTGATTCGCGCCGGTGCGGTCGGCATCGTCTCCACCATCGCAGTTTCACGAGAGCCGTCGATGCACGGCAACGACGCAACCGCGGGCTGACCCGCCATAGAAGACAAGCATACAAATCGGGCCGCATCAGCGGCCTGATTCGTTATGGAGGCCTGGGGAGCGCTCCCATGCAACGAATGCCTCTTCGCCGCTAGACTCCACGCCGTGTGCGCCACCGCGCATCAACCCGCTGATCGCTGAAGGCAAATGCCCCATGGCTGAGTCCCGATCTCGACCCCTGTCCAAGCACGCGCCGCGTGCCGACAGCAAACTGCGCGATCCGCGCGAGCGGCTGGTCGACGCTGGCCTGCGATTGAACGCACTTCGCAGCGCCCAAGAGGTGTACACGCTGTTGGTCGACGAGGCCGCCCGGCTCATTGGCGCGCAACGTGTGCTGCTGGTGCTCGAGACCGACGCCGGCCTGCACAACGCCGGCGCGGCCCTGCCGCCTCGCGAAGACGCTGCCAAGCTGCTCGATGCCATCACGCCCTGGCTGACCGAAACACGCCGCAGCCGCAAGGCGACCCTGCGGCATGGCCCCGAGGGCGCCAAAGCCGTCGAACAGCGCTCGTGCCTCATCGCGCCGTGGGTCGTGCAACAGGAACTGTTCGGCTATCTCTACGCCGACATCGAAGGCCCTTTCGGACGTTTCGACCGCGCAGACCGCGACTTCCTCGACACCCTGGCGCATCAGGCCGCAAGCGCCCTGGCAAACATCCGCATCCAGCAAGACCTCCGGCGTGAATTGACCGACCGCGCGAGCGCGCTCGGGCAGCGTTCCAACGAACTCACGCTCATCAACAGCATCCAGCAAGGCATGGCGGCCAAGCTGGGATTCCAGGCCATCGTCGACCTCGTGGGCGACAAGCTGCGCGAACTGTTCGACACCGGCAATCTGAACATCGTGTGGTGGGACGACAAGACCAACCTGGTCCAGGTGCTCTACCGCTACGAACACAACCGCCCCCTCCCGCTGCTGCCGGCGCGGCCCCTGCAGCCGGACGAGCCGTTGGCGGGATTGCTGCGCACGCGCCATGCCGGTGCGGCCAACACGCGCGAGGAGCAGACCCGGATAGGCCTTCGTCCCGCGCCCGGAACGGACTGGGCGCTTTCAGTCTGTGCCGTCCCGATCATCGGCCGCGATCGCGCCCTGGGCATCATCTCGCTGCAGAACCATGAACGCGAATACGCCTTCGGGGCGCATGAGCTCCGCCTGCTCGAAACGGTGGCGGCCAGCACGGGCCTGGCGCTGGAGAACGCACGCCTGCTCGATGAGACCGAGCGCCGAGGCCGCGAGATGGAAGACGCGCTCGCCCACCAGACCGCCGCGGCCGAGGTGCTGCAGGTCGTCGGCAGCTCGGTGGCCGACCCCGGGCCCGTGTTCGACAAGATCCTCGAATGCTGCGCGCGCCTGTTCGACGGCAGCTCTTTCGCCCTGATGATGACCGACGACCAGGGGAACCTCGAGCTGACACGCTGGCTGATGACGGCGGCCGGTCGCGCCGCGATGAACGGCGAACGTCTGGCCGAGCTTGCCGAGCAGATGCAGTCGAACTACCCGATGTCGCTGGCTGGAACCTCGGCTGAACGATCCTTTCGCACCGGCGATCTCGTGGAAATCCCCGACGTACTGAACGATCCCGCCGCGCCGCCGGTGTTGCGCCGCCATGCTGCGCATGCGGGGACGAGCTTCGCGAATCTGTCGGCGCCGCTGATCTGGGAAGGCCGCGGCATCGGCATCCTGAGCATGCAGCGCGCCGAGGTCGGCCCGTTCCGGCCCAGCGAGCGCGCCCTGCTCAAGACCTTCGCCGACCAGGCCGTCATCGCGATCCAGAACGCGCGCCTGTTCAACGAGACGCAAGTCGCGCTGCACAAGGTCGAGGAGCGCACCGCCGAGCTGACCGAGTCGCTCGAATACCAGACTGCCGTCAGCGATGTTCTGCGCGTCATCAGCGAATCGCCCACCGATGTGACGCCGGTGTTCGAGGCCATCCTGGACTGCACCATGTGGCTGTTCGAGGGGCCGGCGTCCGCGGTATTCACCTTCGATGGACGCATGGTGCACCTGGCCGCGACCCGCAACTGGTCCGCGGAGGCATTGGAGGCCGCGCGAGCGGTGTGGCCCGCACCGCCCGACCCGCGCCAGCTGAACGGCCGAGTCATCGTGGAGCGAAGGGCCCTGAACATCGAGGACGCGTGGTCGGATCCGAACTACGACCGCAGACTGGCGAACAGCGGGAACAGGCGCCGGGTGATCGGCGCGCCAATGCTCAAGGACGGCGCGCCGATCGGCGTGATCACGACCGCTTGGCCGGAACCCGGCCCTACGCCGCAACGGCAGATCGACCTGCTCAAGCTGTTCGCCGACCAGGCCGTGATTGCAATCGAGAACGTGCGGCTGATCAATGAAACCCGCGAGGCGCTCGAGCGCCAGACGGCCACCGCCGACATCCTGGCCGTCATCAGCGGTTCACCGACTGACGTGCAGCCCGTGTTTCAAGCCATTGCCAGGCATGCGCGGTTGTTGTGCAAGGCACAGGTGGGTGCTACGTCGTATCTGGAGGGCGGCGTGGTGCATCTGGCCAGCGTGTGCGGCACGTCTACAGAAACCGAAGCGGCGATGCGCAACGTGTTTCCGGTGGCGCTCGAACTGGCACCGCCCAATCTGCAACGCGCGATTCGCGAACTTGCGCCGGTCCAGATTCCCGATGTGCGCGTCGAACCGGGTTACCCCGACGTCGAGGCCGCACAACGGATGGGTTTTCGCAGCATCATGTCCGTGCCCCTTCTTCACGAAGGACGGGCGATCGGCACCATCGGCGTGGCGCGCGAAGAGCCGGGGTTGTTTCCCGACACGGCGGTCGCGCTGCTGCAGACCTTTGCCCGCCAGGCGGTGATCGCCATCGAGAACGTGCGCCTGTTCAGGGAGACTCGGGAGGCGCTGGAGCAGCGCACCGCCAGCGCCGACGTGCTGCAGGTCATCAGCAGTTCGGTCGCCGACACCGCGCCGGTCTTCGACAAGATCCTGGAGAGTTGCGCCCACCTGTTTCGCAGTTCCGAACTGGGCATCCTGACCATCGACGAGGAGAACCAGATGCTGCGTTCCGCCGCCTACCGCGGCGAGGCTGAGCACGCAGTGAAGCGCATTTTCCCGCTGCCCTTGCGCGACGAGGAGGTCCATCGGGCGATCCGCGACAACCGCGTGCTGCGCTATGCCGACGTGATGAACGGGGCCGACACACCCAAGGGCGTGCGCAATGTCGCAGTCATGCTCGATATCGGCAACTACTCGCAAGTCTTCGCGCCCATGCAGTGGGAAGGCCGGGGTATCGGCACGCTGTACGTCATCCGCCGACCGCCGCAGCCCTTCAGTGAGCAGGAAGCCGCGCTGCTGAAGACCTTCGCCGACCAGGCCGTGATCGCGATCCAGAACGCGCGGATGTTCAACGAGACCGCCGAAGCGCTGGAACGGCAGACGGCGACCGCGGACATCCTGAAGGTCATCGCAAGCTCACCCGCCGACGTGCAGCCGGTATTCGCCGCCATCGTGCACAGCGCGCGGCAATTGATTGACGGCTTTTCCGCGACGTTGGTGCGCCGCATCGGGGATTCGGTCCACCTTGCTGCCTTTACACCCACCACCGAGGAAGGCGACCAGGCGCTGAAGAACTTCTTCCCCGCGCCGGTGGCGTCCGACTACTTCATCGACCAGACGCTGGCAACCGGCGAGCCGCTTGTCTGCGAAGACACCGAGTCGAATACCCAGATCTCGGAGGCATTACGTGAACTCGCGCGGCGCAGGGGATGGCGAGGCCAGGCCGTTGTGCCGCTGGTGCATGAAGGCTTGCCCATCGGCCTGATCAGCGTGACACGAAAGGCGGCCGGTCCGTTCCCCAGGCACCAGATCGAACTTCTCAAGACCTTTGCGGACCAGGCCGTGATCGCGATCGAGAACACGCGGCTTTTCAACGAGACGCAGGAAGCGCTCGAACAACAGACCGCCACAGCGGACGTCCTGCAAGTCATCAGCGAATCGATGGAGAACGCGCAGCCGGTGTTCGACAAGATCCTGGAGAGTTGCCAGCGCCTGTTCTCCGGCTCGCAGCTCGGCATTTCGCTGATGGGCGACAACGACGGGCTCGTGCACCTGGCAGCGCATCGCGGATCCGCCCGCGAAACGCTGGAGCGCTTCTATCCCCGGCCCATCGACCATTCGCCCTTCGGCGACTCCATGGCCGGGCCCGAGGTCCTTCACCTTCCGGACGTGCTCGCCGAACCGTATCTGCCTGATTTCATGCGCGAGGTGGCCGACCAGATGGGCAACTTCGCGATCCTGATTGCGCCACTGGTGTGGGAAGGCAAGTACATCGGTTCGATCCACGTCGCGCGCCAGCCGCCGGAGGCGTTCACCTGCAAGGAAATCAAGCTGCTCGAAACCTTCGCCGACCAGGCGGTGATCGCGATCCAGAACGCGCGCCTGTTCAACGAGACCAAGGAAGCGCGCGCAGCGGCCGAGGCCGCGAATGAAGCCAAGAGCGCGTTCCTCGCCACGATGAGCCACGAGATCCGCACGCCGATGAACGCCGTGATCGGCATGAGCGGTCTGCTGCTCGACACGCCGCTCGACACCGAGCAGCACGACTACGTCTCCACCATCCGCGATTCGGGGGATGCGCTGCTGACCATCATCAACGACATCCTCGACTACTCGAAGATCGAGGCCGGGCGCATGGATATCGAATCGCATCCGTTCGATCTTCGCGATTGCGTGGAGTCGGCACTCGACCTGGTCAGCACGCGCGCCGCCGAAAAGAAGCTCGACATCGCCTATGTGTTCGAAGGCGACATTCCGCTGGGCGTGAGCGGCGACCTCACGCGTCTGCGGCAAGTCCTGCTGAACCTGCTGAGCAATTCGGTGAAGTTCACCGAGGCCGGCGAGGTGGTGCTGACGGTCAGGTCGAGCCCCCTGCCTGCGGGCAAGGTCGGCCTGACCTTTGCCGTGCGCGACACGGGCATCGGCCTCTCGGCGCAAGGTATGAGCAGGCTGTTCCAGTCCTTCTCGCAGGCCGACTCCAGCACCACGCGCAAATACGGCGGTACCGGCCTGGGCCTCGCCATCAGCAAGCGCCTGGCCGAACTGATGGGTGGAACCATGTGGGTCGAGAGCGAAGGCCCGGGCAAGGGCTCGACCTTCTTCTTCACCATGGAAGCGCCGATCGCCGAGATGCCGCCGAGCAAGCGTCGCATCGTCACCGGCGTTCAGGCTGAACTCCAAGGCAAGCGGGTGCTGATCGTCGACGACAACGCGACGAACCGCCGCGTGCTCGCGCTGCAGACCGCCAAGTGGGGCATGGAATCGCGCGATGTCGAATCGCCGCGGGAGGCGCTGCAATTGCTCGACCAGGGCGAGCGCTTCGACCTCGCGATCCTCGACATGCACATGCCCGAGATGGACGGCATCGAACTGGCGCGGCGCATTCGTGCCAGCCATGCAACGCTTCCGCTCGTGCTCTTCAGCTCCCTGGGGCGGCGCGACGTGGGCGATGCCGAATCGCTTTTCAATGCTTTTCTGTCGAAGCCGATCCACCAATCGCAATTGTTCGACACCCTGGTGAGCCTGCTCGCACACGAGTCGGCCGCGAAGCCAGTCCCCAGCGCCGCGGCCAAGCCCCAGATCGATCCGACGATGGCGGCGCACCATCCGTTGCGGATCCTGCTGGCCGAGGACAACGCGGTGAACCAGAAGCTCGCGATGCGCCTGTTGCAGCAGATGGGCTACCGCGCCGACCTCGCTTCGAACGGCATCGAGGCGGTGGAATCCGTGCAGCGCCAGACCTACGACGTGGTGCTGATGGACGTGCAGATGCCCGAACTCGACGGGCTCGACGCCACCCGCCAGATCTGCACGCTGATGGAGGCCGACCGCCGGCCGCGCATCGTCGCGATGACCGCCAATGCCATGCAGGGCGACCAGGAGATCTGCATCGCCGCCGGCATGGACGACTATCTGACCAAGCCGATTCGCGTCGATCGGTTGGTCGAAGCCCTGCGCAATGTTCCGCCGCGCACTGACAGTTGAATGCGCGTTCCGCCCATCGACGTGACCAAAATTTGGGCGTAAGCTAGAAGAAGGTTCTACCTGTCGATCGTAAGACGCTCTTGTTTTGTTTTAGGAACAAGAAGCCGTTTGAGCGATTGAGGCCATTCTTGCGGCGGAGGACCGGTCCGGAACCCATCGATATCGACTGCGGAGACCGTATGGATCTGAGAAGCGAACAGCTGGCTGACGGCGTCGAAAAAATCAGTCTCGTCGGCCGCATGGACAGCATCGGCGGGCATGACATCGATACGCGCTTTGCCGCGCTCGTGGCGACCCGGAAGCTTCTCGCTGTGGTCGACCTCTCCGAAGTGTCGTTTCTGGCTTCCATCGGCATTCGCACGCTGGTCATCAATGCGAGGGCACAGTCCATGCGCGGTGGCGGCATGGCGCTGGCAAACCCTCAGCCCCTTGTTGCGGAGGTGCTCAAGATGGCAGGCATCGACACGATCATCCCGGTATACCCAGACGTCGACACAGCCTGCAGCGCGCTGATGGCGCTCGCCGAAAGCCGCTGATGTCCCCCAGCGACGGGGATCCAAGCGCATCCCTGATCGTCGGCAGCGAATTGCGCGAACTTTCGCGCGTGAGCGCCTGGATCCAGGATTGGGCAAAGAGTCAGCGACTTCCGGCAAAGGTCGCACAGAAGCTCGACCTCTGCTCGACCGAGGTGGTAACCAACATCATGAACTACGCGTGCAACGAACAGGCGCAGCGTATTCACCTGCACCTGGGCTGGCAAGGCGAAGACGTGGCCCTGGAGGTCGAGGATGAGGGCAGCGAGTTCGACCCTCGGAAGGTGCCGGAACCGGCCCCGGCCACCAACGTCCGCGACGCGCGCGTCGGTGGCTGGGGCATCCCCATTGTTCGCCGCTTCTCCGACGACCTGCGCTACCGCCACGAAGACGGACGCAACTGCCTGACGCTGCTCTTCCGAGCCGGAAAGCCACCATGACCGACCCCCTTGATTCCGGAGATTCGCATCACGACGCCGACGGCGTCGCCCTCTCAATCCACTACCGAGGAGATATTTCGATGGGAACTGCAGCCAAGAACTCACCAATGATCGATGCGCAAAGCGCACTGGCGGCCCAGGCGGCGCTCGCCACCCAGGGCAACGGCGCGGGCGAGGCGTCCGGCGTCGACAAGATGCGCGAATTGCTGTTCGGCAACCAGATGCAGGACTACGACAAGCGCTTTTCCATTCTCGAAGACCGCTTCCAGCAAAGGATGCGCGATCTGGAATCGGAGTCGTCCCGCAGCCTGACCAATCTCGAAACCACGATCAAGAAGCAGCTCGAATCGGTCGCCGGCCAGTTCCGCGAGGAAAAGGATCTGCGCGCCGACGCCGACAAGGAGCTGGAGCGCAGCTTGCGCGATCACACCCAGGCGCTGGAAAAGCGTCTGGCGCAGGTCTCGGACCAGCTGGCACGCCAGGAGCGCGACTTCACGGATCGCCTGAGCCATGAGGTCCAGGGCTTGCGGGAAGAGATGCGCAAGCGCCAGGACGACATGCGCGCGACGACCGAGCGGATGTTCGCCGAGCTCAGCAACGTCAAGACCGATCGCAATCTGCTCGCGGGACTGTTTGTCGAGATCGCCAAATGCCTGAACCAGGACGTATCGCCCAAGGGCAGCAACGGCAGCGAGCGCGGATGAGCGCCGGGACGGGTGCGCGGTGAACGCACGCCTGTCGCTGGCTCCGACGAGCACCCCCGGCAGCCCGGCTGATGAGGACCGGAGCCGGCGGCTGGCCGGACTTTTGCTGGAGCTGGCCCGTTGCGTCAACCCGGACGTGGCCGCGACGGTGCCGAGTTCCCTGGACCACGATCCGCGGTTGGAGGCCTTGCGCGGCGTGCTGCTCGAACGCGAGCAGGTGGCCCTGGCGAGACTGCAACAGAAATTCGACGATCCGCGCGAATTCGCCGATGCGGTGGGCGCGGTGCTGCCCGCCGCCTTCACGCTGGCGGCGGAGCAGGACGACCGCCTCGGCCAGGTGATCGCCCCCACGGTCGAACGCGCCACCCAGGCGTCGATCCGGAAGAACCCGGGCACGATGGTCGACATCCTCTACCCCGTCATGGGGCCGGCGATTCGCAAGGCCATCGCCGAGACCCTGGAGGGCACGCTCCAATCAGTCAACCAGGCGCTCAAGCACAGCCTGTCATGGCGCGGCCTCAAGTGGCGCATCGAGGCCTGGCGCACCGGCAGCACCTTCGGCGACGTGGTTCTCAAGCACACGGCCGTGTTCCGGGTCGAGCACCTTTTCCTCATCCATCGCAAGACCGGCCTGCTGCTTGCGCACGTCGCCAGGGACGATGCGACGACACGAGACCCGCAGTTGGTCTCGGCGATGCTCTCCGCGATTCAGGATTTCGTGCGCGATTCGTTCGACGAATCCGGCAGCGGCGGCACGAGCGGGCGCGGCATCGACAGCCTCCGGCTGGGCGACTTGTTGCTGTGGTGCGAAGAAGGCCCGTTGGCTTTCCTCGCCGCGGTGATCCACGGCAATCCGCCCGCCATGGTGCGTACCCGGATCGGGGAAACGCTGGGAGTCATCCACAGCGAATGGCGCAACGAACTCGAAGACTTCGAAGGCGACACCGACCCCTTCGAGGCCGCCGGCGAGCGCCTGCGCCCCTGCCTGTTGTCCCAGACCTCGGAGACGCACAGGAAGTTTTCGCCGCTGCTCTGGATCATCCCCTTGGCACTGCTGCTGGCGCTGGGCTACTGGCTCGCGCAACGGATCATCGAGAGTCGCCGCGTCGATGCCTATGTCTCTGCGCTGCAGGATCAGCCGGGCATCGTCGTGACGGCCGCCGATCGCCGCGACGGAAAGTGGTTGGTGTCCGGGCTCCGCGACCCGCTGGCCATGCCGCCGGAAGCGCTGCTGGAAAAGTCGCGTCTGGATCCCTCGCGCGTCGTCGGCCGGTGGGAGCCCTACCAGGCACTGCATCCGGCCATCATGCTGAAGCGGCTGCAGGCGACCTTGAATCCGCCGCCGACGGTCAAGCTCGCCCAGGATGCCGGCGGCATTCGCGTCACTGGCAGTGCCACTCAACAGTGGACGGACAAGGCACGCACCTACCTGCTGACCTTGCCCGCCGGCGCCCCGAAAGTCGATCTCAGCGCCCTCAAGGACGTGGAGGATCCGACCTACGTTCACCTGCGCGACGCCATCCAGTCGCAGCTCATTCACTTCGATTTCGGCATGCCGCGACCTGCGGCAGACCAGGAGGGCAAGCTCGATGCCATCGCCAAGGACATGCGTGAATTGGTTCAGGTTGCCCGCGACTTGGGGTTCCCGGTGAAGGTCACCATCGTTGGCCATGCCGATGCCACAGGCAAGGACACCTCCAACCTCGCACTCAGCGTAGGCCGCGCGGAGGTCGTGCGTTCCATGCTGCGCGCGCGCGGGATCGATCAGGGCTTGCTCGCCGTGCGCGGCGCCGGCCCACTGGAACCCCTCCGGCCCGGCGCCAGCGAAGACGAGTTGTCGATGAATCGGCGCGTGTCCTTCGCCGTGACCACGGGCGAATAACCATGCTTCAAAAGAAGATCTGCCTGCTCGGAGCTTTCGGCGTCGGAAAGACCAGCCTGATACGCCGCTATGTCGACTCCATCTTCTCGGACGCCTACCTGACCACCGTCGGCGTGAAGATCGACAAGAAGGTATTGACCGTCGGCACGGAAGAGATCGCTCTCATCCTCTGGGACATCGCCGGCGAAGACGAGATCGCAGCCGTGCGCGTGAGCTACTTGCGCGGCGCCGCGGGCTATCTCCTCGTGGTGGACGGCACGCGGCCGGAGACGCTGGACACCGCGGAGTCCATCCAGAAGCGCATCACCGCGGAAATCGGCGCCGCGCCCTTCTTCGTGCTGCTCAACAAGGCGGACCTCGTGGAGGACTGGGCGCTCCCACCGGAACGGATCGAGGTGCTGGAGGCGGCGGGCTGGATCTTTCGCCGTACCAGCGCCAAGACGGGCGATAGCGTCGAAGAGACCTTCGCGGCACTGGCGGCGCGGCTTGCGCGATAGTCATGCTGGACCTGCCGACACGGATCTCCGATTCGCTTCTGCTGCTGCTCCATTCGCAGCGCGTTCTGGCGCACTTTGTCGTGGATGGCTCGTTGAACCTGGTGCAGGCCGGCGGACACCTGGAACACTACGGGCTGGCTGATCTTCGGTCCGGTGGCTGTGCATCCGACCAGATCCCGTTCCTCGAAGGCTTGCTGCCGCTGGCGGAGACCCCGTTTCTCATTCGCTCCATGGAAATGCCCAGCGGGCGCGTGGCAGACGTTCATTTCTTCGCGGATGACAACACCGTCTGGATTCTTCTGCTCGACGTGACGGCGGAATACGAGGAGGCCCGGCGCGTGCAGCAGAAGGCCTATGACATGACTTTGCTCAGCCAGCGCGAAGCTCGCCTCATCGCGCAGCTCGAATCGGCCAATGAGGAACTGACGCGGACCCATCGCGATCTCGCCGCATCCCGCGAAGACCTTCAACGCACCCACGACAGGCTGCAGCAGGAGTTGCGCGACGCCGAGCGCTACGTTCGCGCGATCCTGCCTGCGCCGCTGTCGGAGCCTTTGGTGGTCGACTGGCGCTTCGTTCCGTCGACCGAATTGGGCGGCGATTCGTTCGGCTACCACTGGGTCGATGACGAGCACTTCGCGCTCTACCTCATCGACGTCTGCGGCCACGGCGTAGGCTCCGCCCTCCTTTCCGTGGCGGTCGCCGACACGTTGCGCTCGGAGGCGCTTGCGCATATCGACTTTCGCAATCCCGGCGAGGTGCTCACGGCGCTCAATCTGGCCTACCAGATGGAAAGTCATGGCGAGCTGTTCTGCACCGTCTGGTACGGGGTCTACCATCGCAAGTCAGGCCGCCTGCGCTTCGCCTCTGCCGGACATCCGCCGGCCATCCTCGTGAGCGGACCTTGTGAAGCCCTTGGCGAGGGGAAACAACTCCAGGCATCGGGGCCTTGCGTTGGCATCTCCCCCACAGCCCGCTACCAGGAAGGAGAGTGCGTCTTGCAGTCCCCTGCACGGCTCTTCATCTTCAGCGACGGGACCTACGAAATCAAAAGGCCCGATGGGTCCATGCTGGAGTTCTCTGCGTTCACAGAGCTGCTCGCACGGCCGGTGCAGGACGGTCGGTCCGAGTTGGACAGCCTTCTGGACTACGCGCGGGATGCGCACGGGCCGGGTGTGCTCGAGGATGATTTCACGATCATCAAGATGGCGCTGTGAGGCCCGCGTCACGCGTCCTTGTCGCTCTCGCCCGGCTTCTTCCCCGTCCCTCGCAACTGCACAAGGCGCTGAAGTGAATCGAACCAGAACGGCGCTCCGAACAACACCGACAGCCCGGTCAGCAACCAGCCCGCCATCTGTTGCCATGTCTTCGGCGTTTGCAGGTCGAACGCCTTGACGCTGTCGGTTGTCCAGCCGACGGGCAGCTTGGCCATGGAGTCGACCACCGACGTGAGCGATTGGCCGTCGACCTTTCCGCTTGCGGCAATCTGCGCGGTATAGGCTGGGCGAGCCCATATCGCGCTGAAGACGCCGACGCTGTCGATGTTCAGCGCCGCAGCCACAGCCAGGCCAATGACGACAGACACGACTTGCGTGCGGCGCTTGTAAGACCCCGCCACACGTTCCATGCCGGAGTCGAACCAGGTGGAGAGCTGCGCTTCGAGCACAGCACGCTCTCCGTTTGCGCGCCGATACATCCCCGCCAGCATGCCCCGGATCTGGGGATCGCCGACGCTGTCGATGGCAGTCGCGAGGTTCGAGCCATCCTTGCCCGCCGCGGCGGCGTTGGTCTGGATACTGTCCAGCAACGCCTGGGCAAAGTGCAAAGGGTCCATGTACGACGGCTTGGCCTTCAGGTCTTTCTCGCTCGTGATCATCAAGGTGCCGCGCGGATTGACCAGGGCGTGCCGATAGATCGACAGCGCCAGGGAATTGAATTGCTGGTCGTTCAGCAGGTCCTTGACGCCCTTCAGCAGCCCCTTGGCACGCAAGCCCAGCATCGAAGCAATGGCCTCGTTGATCTGGCTCGTTATCAGGCTGACGGATGCAAAGCAGAACACCAACCCAATGGCAACTTCCAGCACTGTGCTGTTGAACATGTCAGGCCTCCGCGAGCATCTTGGCCGAACGTAGCCGAGAACATCGATTCGCGCATCTACAGGAAGAACTACAGCTTTTGCGCCATCGCCGCGGAAGCGGCGGCCCGTTGACCCGTTCGATCGACAGGCACGTATCGGAGCAGGAACCGGGATCGCAAACTTGGACACCCCTGGGCGGCTGCGATTGATCGCAAGTCCTCTTCTGGACAAGCACAAGTTTGTGTCAACGGTGTGACAAACATGTAAAAGAAAGTATTATCCATGCGTTGCGTCCTTTCCCCTGGACGTGGGCACGCGGAGGACCTCGCACGTGAGCACCTTGCCAAAAGAAGAATTCGCCCCTGATTCGAAGCGCCACCCCTGGCTCACTGCATGGCTCCTGATCGCGCCCTTCGCGATCTGGCTGCTGCTGGACAAGACGGCCAAGTTCTCGCTGACGTTGATGGAGCCCCAGTTGCAAGGGATGCCACGCAACCAGACGCCGCGAGAGTTCCTGATGTGGATGTTTTTCTACGGCTGGTTTCGCCTGGCTTGCGCCTTCGTCGCAGCCTTTGTCCTTCAGAAGATCTTCTTTCGAAGGCGGCCAATGGCGCTGTGGCCCCTGTGGGCGCTGGTCTGGATCGGGATGGCGGCGTTTTTCGCCTGGTACCTTCCTGGCCGCACTTTCATGGGCCTTCTCATCGCCGGAACGACCGCAGCGATCCACCAGATCCTGGTGTACCTCGACTGCATGTGGCGCGAACTGGCGACGGCGTCGCTCCTGGCGCTGACGGTCGGCCTGCTGTTTCGCTTCCTGCCCGTTGCGCTCCACCGCGGACTCCGCTGGATCGTGATGGCGATCGTCGTCGTGCTGTGCATGCTGATGGGGGCCGATTTCGCCTACGAGGCGGCGATCGGGCAGCCGGCAAACGCGGCCGTGGTGCTTTTTGCGATAACGAGCTGGCAGGACATGATGCCGCTCGTCAAGTCGGAGGTCACGCCGACGCGCGTGCTCGCCATCCTGGGTGGTGGTGCATTTGCGGTCGCGTGGTTCTACTGGCTGAGCCGTCGAAAGGCGGGGAGTGGGGCGTCCCTTCGCCTGGATCGCCAGGCCTTGCTGGCCGCCGGAATCGGCTCGCTGGCCCTACTGATACCCCTCAACTCGACCGACTTGTCGCCGTTCGAACGGCACAGGGAAGGCACGGTCATCGCCTTCCTGAGATCGACGGCGTCGTCGGCCACGCGGGACGTGGCTCTGCGCGTCGAACAAGAATTCGATTCAGACGGGCAGCCGCCCTGGCACAGCATCGACATGACGCTGCAACCCACTGCCAAGACCCGGCAGGCTAACGTCGTGATCGTCATGCTCGAGTCGGTGCGCGCCATTTCCACGTCGGTTTACCAGCCCGACTTGCCGACGACGCCATTCCTGCGAAGACTGTCAAAGGACAGCCTGATGGTGGAAGACATGAGCGTCGTCTATCCGCGTACCAACGGCGCCTGGATGGCCATCCTGGGCGGCCAATACCCCCTGACCATCGAAGGCGTGACCCGCTGGACGGAGGAGAACAAACGCCAGCGTCGCATCCACGCGTTGCCGTCGCTGCTGGCCGCGCAAGGCTACTCGACGGCCTTCTTCACGCCGACGGATCTGAACTTCATCGACGAAATCGATGTCGTGCGCGCTCTGGAGTTCGAGCACATCGTCTCGGACCCCGAACTGAAAAAGGATGGGGGCAAGCGCGTCAACTACCTGGGCGGCGCGGACGAATCCATGATCGAACCGATCCTCGAGTGGTCGGCGGCGCAGCAGAAGGCCGGCCGGCCCTTCCTGACTGCGATCATGACCAACGTCGGGCATCACCCCTACATGACGCCCGAAACCTGGAAGAAGGTGCAGTTCCCTGGCGTCACCGACGAGCGGCTCAACGACTACTACAACTGCCTGCTGTACATCGACGGCTTCCTCGACAAGCTGATCCAGGGCTACGCGAGGCAGGGCCTGAGGGACAACACCATCTTCATCATCCTCGGCGATCACGGGCAGCCCATGGGCGGGCACGGTCTCAAGCAGGCCTACAACGGTCTCTACCAGGAAAGTGTCCAGATTCCCACGCTGATCTACGCGCCCGGGATGCCGGAACTCAAAGGTGTGATCAAAGGTGCGCGGCAGCAGATCGACGTGGTGCCCACCGTGCTCGAACTGCTTGGCTATGAAGGCCGGGGCGGACGGTTGCCCGGCGTCTCGCTGCTCGCGCCGCCGGACCAGGACCGCGAAGTTTTCATGTCCACCAGCATGGACGGCTCTGCGTTGGGGGCCCGGCAGGGCTCGCTGAAGTTCATCTATTACTACGACCGCACCCCGATGGAGGTCTTCGATCTGGCGACCGATCCTACGGAGTCGCGTCCGCTGGTCGTTCCGAACGAACAGCTCGCACTCATGAAGCGCAAGATGCTCGAGTGGAAGATCAAGAGCGAGCTGTCGATGCACGCGAAGCGCGAGCCAAACGCGACAACGGCCTCCGCATGGGAAAGGCGCTGACCGCCGCCGCAACAAAAGAGCCCGCTACCAATCTGGCAGCGGGCTCTTCAATAACTATGCAATTGAGTGGTAGGACGTACTGGATTCGAACCAGTGACCAACGGATTAAAAGGCAGGTGAAGCCGATTCCGAGGTAGCCCAAAGTGTCACGATCCACCTTCGATGATTCCTTTCAAATCAATCACTTAGATCAACACATTGTCCGTTATGGCACAATCCGGGCCGCTGACATCCAGTCTCGGAACGTGACATGAAACGTGACAACACCCAGAAGATTCAGAGGACTGCCCCGCGCCCGCTAACCGCGACGGCCATTACGAATATGCGCCCCGGCACTGTGCTCGCAGACGGCGCGATCCGGCCGGGCTTCGGCAGTTTGAAGGTCCGGAAGCGCAAGACTGCTGGGGGCGTAGTAACCGAATGGCTGTTTGAGTCAAGGCGCGATGGCAAGACGGCACGTCTGACCATCGGACGACACAGCGTTACCGAAGCCGAGGGAGCCCTCACCCTCCCCCAAGCTCGGACGAAGGCAACGGCATTGCAAGAGCTGGTCCGAAATGGCAAGGACCCTGCGGGACAGCGCGAGCTTGAACGACAACAGGCGAAGAATGCGCAGCGGGCGGCCATAGCGGAAGTGCGCGAGGCTCAGGACAAGAACCTATCTGCGCTGCTGGATGCATACGTCGATAGCCTGCGAAGCAAGAGCAAGGAACGCAGTGCCTACGATGCCAAGAACCTCTTCGACAACCATGTGAGGCGCCCCTTCCCCGAACTGGCGGCATTGCCTGCGGCAAGCATCAGACCAGAGCATGTCACCCGCGTCTTGGCTCGCCTTGTTGGGCCTGATGTCACTGCGAAGAAGGGCCGCACAGCCTTGAAGTTGCGTGCGTGCATGGGAGCCGCCTTCAAACTGGCACTCGGCGCCAGCACTGATCCGATGGCGCCAACCAGCGCAGCCGGCTTTAAGCTAACCTTCAACCCAGCCGCCGCAGTTCCTGCCACCTCGATGGCTGCAAGGTTCAATAGAGCCGGCGAGCGCGTCTTATCTGCTGAAGAGCTGACGCAATACCTCGTTTATGTGGACGCCCTGCCCTCCACACTCACACGCATAGCTCTGCGCCTTCAACTCGCTCTTGGCGGACAACGGATCCGACAGCTACTTCGCCTCAGCGTCGATGACATTGCTGGCGACTCGATCACGCTATTCGACCCAAAGGGCAAGCGCGCGGAGGCTCGGCGACACGAGTTGCCGGCCATTCATGAAGTGGCCGAACTAATCGACATGCTGCGCGAATTGAGGGACGCTGGCGATCCAGGCGAGAGTCGCCTTCTCTTCGCCACCAACGGAATCCCCATGGCCGCTGAGACACTATCTGCCGCTGTGCACGACATCAGCGAAGCCATGATCGAAGCCAATCAGGCGGAGCGGCCGTTCCGTGGCGGAGACATCCGGCGCACCGCTGAGACCATGCTTGGCGAGCGACTGGGCGTCGACAAGGACACTCGCGCCCAACTCCTAAGCCACGGCCTGAGCGGCGTGCAGGATCGGCACTATGACCGTGGAACTTACCTGGAGCGCAAGGGGGCGGCGCTACGGAAGTGGAACGACTACCTGGCCGACCTGTGCATTGGTCAACCCAACGTTGACAGCAACGTCGTACAGCTCAACCGCCGCCACGCCTAAAGAGAGATCAGAGCCGGCACTACCAGAGGTTGTTGTCGACCTACTCTTGGTAGATGGCGCGTTGCGGGCATGGGCGCCCAACGGCATCCGAGACACGCGACAGCTCGCGTGCTTCACTGCTCTCTTCTGAGAAGGGCCACCATGAAATGCCCCGCCTGTGAAAGCACCGAGCAACTGGTGATGACAACGCGCCCGGTGGGCGAGAAGATCGTCCGCCTCCGCCGCTGCGGCGCCTGCGGACACCGTTGGAGGACCATCGAGATGACGGCCGAGAATCTATCGCTGCTGGAGAAAGCCGCCGAGGGCATGCGGCAACTTGCAATGCTGGTCAAGGAGATCAACAGTGCCGCGCCCTCGCACGTTAACCGCAAGATTCCAGACCTACCCCGTGGCATGCTAGTGGGGAGCCTTTTTCCACCAGATGGACCGTCTTGCAGCTGAAGCACGAGTGACGCGCGGCATAACCCATTGGAAGGTGAAGGCGGTGTGTTTGAAATCTTTGATGTTCGAGCCGATGATGTTGCGCAACTCATGTTCAAGCATCGGCACATTCTTCTTGAGATGCTCGATGTCGGCGGGCGACAGATCAAACTCGAACGTGGTCCGCTCAAACGTAACCCGTTGCGGTGAAGTGACACTCAGGGTGACTGTGTAGTGCCCCGCCTTCCACGCCGGCCACTTTTGACGTGAACCAATGAGGTCAAAGACCTCTTTGCTTTTGAGGCACTCCTCGGCGAAGGTCTCTGGCTTCGTCTGCCTTAGGAAATTGAAATGGTTTAGCAGGGTGTCACTCAATGCTTTGTCAACCCGCTGAAAGTCGGGGTTCTGAAACCGAACGAACCTCTCGGTGTAGCCGACCTGCGTGATCTTTAGCGCAATGGGCGACTGATCTCGACCGACGATCTGCTGCTGATTGCCTGCCGAATCCCTAATCTCGCTGAAGTTCTCAGCGATGCCAGCCCACCTGAATGTTCGAGTGTCGCCGTCCTGATGGGCGATGCTCAACTCCATATCCTCCACGATCACATCGCCGTGCTCGACAAAACAGGCCATCCGAATGTTGAAGATCGGCCCGAAGTTCGTGAACCCGACCTGGGCTTCCGGAGCCGGGATGAAGCGAACCTTCGGTCTCGTGAAAACGCGATGAAGCCAAGTCGCCACTTGTGGCATCCACGCCAACGCCCCAATGTACGCTGCAATTTCCTCTGGCTTCATATCGCTCCAGGCAGTCTGTGGTTTTGTTGGCGCGAGTTTACAGAGGCTCAAATTGTCCAAGGGCCACGCAACTCTCCACCTCGCATCAATCGGTCGTTGGCCTTCCTCGCGACTGATCTCGCCGCGATCCATCTTGCGGCCAAGGGCGCGAAATGCGGGCCAAAGCGGCCAGCGACTCGGAGGCCGACGAGACCGCCCAGGCGCTGCTGCACCACCAGAACGTGAAGGTCGGGAAGCGCGTCTAGTCGGTTTTCGCTCGCAGGAGCAGGGACGATGCACCCGAAAACACCTGAACGACCCTGCATGCGGCGCCCGCCGATCCGCTCCAGCTTGTGCCACACGTTCCGGTGTCGGTGAAGGTCGTCGAGCCACTTCCGGCGTCGAACTGAATGTTGATTTCGATCGGCGTTGCGCCCGCGTAACGTCCCTCCACAGGCACACATTTTGGAGCGACTCGCACCTCAATTTGCCGGCTATGAAGTTGCCGACTTGTTCTTCATCCGCGCGATGATCGTCGCATCTCCTTGATCGCTGTTAGGGCGTGGACGGAGGTGGCCTACGTGTGCCCCTGCCCGATGATGGAAAACCATTGATCGAAGACTACGCCCTGACTTGTCTTTGCGTGATCATTCCACTGGGTAGTATTGTTAGATGCACCAAGACGATAGGACAAACAAGTACGGCCTCCCCCGCACCATCCCCGCCGCTGTCGCACGAGAAGTCAGGCAACGGTGCGGGTTCGGATGTGTGCTATGTGGAAGCGCGATCGTGGAGTACGACCACGTTGCTCCGCCTTTTGCTGAGGCAAGGGCTCACGAACCGGACGCGATTGCCCTTCTGTGCCCCATGTGTCACGCGAAGAAGACCAAAGGCCACATTGCGACGAGCACGGTCGAAGCTGGATCGAATAATCCCTTTGCGAAAAAGGCCGGTTTCGCTTTCGACGAACTTGACCCCTCACGAACACCGCCCCGCATTGCTCTTGGTGGCGCACACTTCATCAATTGTCCGGTGCCGCTAGCAGTCTCGGGCATGCCTGTCGTGCGCATAGAGGAGCCCGATGAGGCAGGCGGCCCCTACCTCATTTCCGCGACTTTTTTTGATTCGAAGAGCACACCGGCTCTCGACATCGAGCGAAACGTGTGGAAGGTCATTGCTGGCCAATGGGATGTGACGGTGGAAGGCGGCTTCCTTACCGTGCGAGAGGGTCCGGGGGAGATCGCCCTCATGCTTCGATTCGTTCCCACAGTAGGCATTTTCGTGGAACGTATAAAGATGCAGGTCAAAGGCTACTTGCTCGAAGGCAATCACGAAGTGCTCAAGATCATTGATCGCAATGGCAAAACGCTCCGACTCATGCAGTGCACTTTTCAAAACTGCGAAGTGGGCATGCAACTATGAGCCGTGCAGAGGCAAACGGAGACAGTTTCGGTCACAACGCGGACCCTGTTAGCCTACGTCGGCTTCGGTCGGTCAACCAGGGCCAAGTGTGCGCGACAGAAACACGAGGCGACAGCGAAGGGTGGGTCTTCTCCGCCATGCATGGTCAAGCGTGGTGCGAACGTGGCGGCGGCTTCGTTGGTGGCCACGGCAAACATCAAACACGGCCGCCGACTCCGGCGCGAGCGCATGGGGCTCTCGGCACCGTGGCCGACACCACAAACGGGGCGCTGTCGCTTCAAGTTACGGGCGAGGTTTTCAAGACGATCACCTGGACAGCATCGGCCCTGGTTTCCCGTGTGAGGCCATAGGCCCGGCCGATGCCAATGCCGGCGCCGAGCTTATGGGCGTGGTGTTGGCATAGAGCATCTCACGGCACTTCTTCGTGAGTGCACTGATGGCAGCAAGATAGACGACGTAGGCGTCGTAGTACGGCTTGTCGTCCCGCGCCGCCGCCCATTCCTGCTGATTCTTCATGTGGGCCAGGCGCTGCTGACCGACGAAGGCGATCATCGGACCTTGTGCTTTCATGATCGCGAGGACTTCCCCTCCGAGGTCGGGAAAGTGAAGTTCTTGGAGCATGCGCGCTTCGCTTAGCGGCGAAGGCGCATTGTGATCAGCCTTCTCAAAGATCATCTTTTGCTTTCTGTCATCGAGCCAGTGACCATGCTCATAGACAGCCTTAACCAGCGCTTCGATTCGCTCCCTGCGTACTTTTTCCGCTTCGCGCGCCCCCTCCTTGGCGAGTTTCCCTTCCTCTCGCTCCTGCGTCCACCGATGTGTGAAGAACTGACCCACAAAGCCGCCTCCGGCCGTCAGGGCGCCGCCGAGCAGCACGGAAAGTAGCGGAATCAGTTGACTTGTTGTTGTGGCGTCAGCCATTGAAACTCCTCGTTGTTTGGACGAGATGTTACGGGGCAGCTGCGCGGACGCTTTCCAACGTTCGTTCAGAATGGCCGAGGCAGGATAGGACCCAACCAAGCCACTGCGGCGGCCTCTGGCGGCAGATCTCGTAGGCGTCGTCGCGCCACAATTCCGCTGCCACCTCGTCCAACTGCTCGGGATCAACGGTGCGCCACTGTCGTTGCAGCCGATGCGCACAGACGGCAATCCAAATTTCCCGGTCCATAAGGGATGCTGTAGTTTTATCCAGTATTTCGTGCAAGCCGTTGTTTATCGCTGTCATCGAGAGGGTGTTCGCCTTGCGGTGGCCGCCATCCAAGCCGAACCTGCGCGCGGCGATCTACGACGGGGCTTCAACAATCTCGGTGCCGCTCGCGCACGATGGCGAGCGCTACATCCTGCCGGTGCTGGACAAGGTGCGGTGTAAGCGCGCGCCGAAGACCCTCTTGCTCTTTACGCTCTCGTAAACTACATCGATGGCCTCAGCTCAAGCAGACTCAAGAATCCTTAAGCACCCCATCATTGGTCAAGTTGACCCAGCCAGCCGCGTCGCCGTTTGCATCGATGTTTTCTGCCGCAGGATTGATGGAAGCGAACATCCAGCTGGCTCTGGAACTGGCTTTTTCCACCGGCGAGACGGAAAGACATTTCTGATAACCAATTGGCATGTGCTCGCTGGGCGGAAGCCTGAAAATCCCGCTTCGCTGCTAGATGGGTATCCCGCCTCACCCAGTGGTTTTCGCATCCACCTGCCCCGAGAAGATGATCCGAACCACTTTGTCCCGTCAAAGATCTATCCCCTGTACAAAGACGACAAGCCTGTGTGGAGAGAGACAAAAATTCCAGGAGTGGGCGCCGCAGGGCGCGCCGATCTGGTGGCGGTGGGCTTCGACTTTAGTGGCGCGAACGATAGGCTACTGATAACACCGATTGAGCAGTTCGCGCCCGGCAAGGGGGACATTCTCACAATCGGCCGAGACGTGGTCATCGTCGGGTATCCATTCGGCATCGATGGGTCGAATCCGTACCCCATCTGGAAGCGCGCTTACGTGGCGTCCGAACCCTCCATTCTCATTGGCAGCCTCCCGAAGTTCTACCTTGATGCTCCGGGCAGGCCAGGCATGTCGGGCTCTCCCATTTTTATGCTGTCAAAGGAGAAGGTCTTCGGGACGACGCCTGAAAACCACGAGCGTCTCAAGAAGAGCCTTGAGCGGTTCGAGAGCCTGGAGAACGCGGGGTCAGCCTTAGACAGAATCGCGTCGCTGGACATCGATGCACTCAGAGAAGGCGCCAAGAATTCTCGCGAGATCAATCTCCTGCGTTTTGCGGGAATCTATTCGGGAGCGGTGGGAGATAAGTCCCTGGAGGATTTGAAGGTTGGTGTTGCTTGGCATGCTGCTTTGGTCGACCAACTCTTCACGCACCCCGTCGACGGCGAAAATCCCTACCCGCCTTTGCAATAGCGAACCCGCGACGCCGTTTTCCTGCCTCGGTCCGAGACGTAGAGAGTGAGCGTCCTGCCGTCCCACCTTGACCGCAGCGCCGGTCAATCGGTCAATCGGCGGGATCGTTGACCTCGTGTGAGCGGCTTGGCGTCCCCCGTGAGGTGACGGCGTCGAGGCAACGACGCTCTGAACTGCCTGGGATCAGGATGCGAGCTTCTGCCAGCGATGAGGCAGCAGTTCGTCGATGCGGCTGTTAAGGTGCGTGAGCAGCCGCGCGAGCACGTCCCGCAGGTAGGCGTAGGGGTCGAGGCCATTCAGACGCGCAGAGTGAACCAGGCTCATCACCACGGCCGCGCGCTGACCGGCGAGTACGCTTCCGGCAAACAGCCAGTTCTTGCGGCCCAGGGATCTCCCTCAGAAGGTGTCCGGTGTCGGGGTGGATCGACGCCCGCGCCGAACGTCGGTGCCGGCCGGTGCTGTGTACGTCACATTGGGGCGGCGCAGCAGGTTCTAGTGGCTTTCCTTTTCGAGGTCGGCGGTGATCGCGTCGCACAGCCGATTTTGTTCTCGATCAACCCACTCCAGAGCGTGTTCGATCAACAGCTTGAGGTTGCTGAACGCGCCATCGTCGAGCGTGTCGACCCGAAACATCGGACACAGAATCTTGGCGATTCGTTGGGGCCAATCTGGCGGATTTATGACGGCCCCGACTTACACCTGGCAAAAACACTCACGTCGTGAGCGATGTGCTTGTTGCGGAGATTCCAAAAATGCTCCTGCGCGTCCAAGGCTTCGGGTGGATGGTCCTTGTAGACAGCGCCGGCCTTCAATGGCTTCCGCGCGCCCTCGCCGAAACACTTGACGTAGTGAACGATCGCACAACGCCAAAGCGCATCCTGCATGAAATCGCTCGCAGCCTCTTCGTTGATGGATTTCAGGCATTGAGCGGCAAAGTGCAAGTCAAGCCGATGAAGTGCGAGGTCTTTGAGCTTGTAGGCTTTCTCACCTTCAACGCGAGCCAGTTTGATTGCGTCCGGAAAGCCCTCGATATGGATTCCGCCGCCCGTCGTCGTGATTTGGATATCTTCCATGTCGCCATCATGCCCACAAGATAGGCGAATGGTTGAGCACCAAGCGCGCGAGTACCAGGGCGGCGGCGCGGCTGCTCGTCTTCGCGGGCGCTGCGACACCCGTGACCTGAGTCAGCCTAGAACCACCCTATTGCGTAGGGCAGTTGCTTCAGCAGCATGTCCCTTCCACGCAGGGTATCCCACTTCCAGTACAGCGTGCCCTGCTGATGCACATCGAAGCTATCGAACAGCCTCTGGCCCACCAAGTCGGGAAATACCTTGGCCGCGCAGGCCCACGCCGTCGCATCGAGGGTGTTGAAGTGCTGCGAGGTGCCGCCCGGTTCATCAAAGCCCTGAATGATGCTGCCGATGATCGCAAGTGCAGCGACCGGATGCGCGCAGTCGAGAAAGGCAATCTCAAACGGGTTCATGGTCATGTGGGCGGCCGCGTTGTTCGCGTACTGCTTCAGCAGCCCGAGGCGCAGGTGCAACGCCGTCTCCCCTTCCAGCAGTACCTTGGTCGAGTCGGAACACTCGTTGAAGAAAATCTGTAGCAGGGCGATGGCTTGCATGGCATCGGCCACGCTTCGCCCGGAAGTTTCGGCCCAGTAAGCGCCGAGGCGCTCGAACGTCTCAATGGAACACTTTGCGAAGTGCCGGCCGGTCATCCCCTTGGGATCGTGGTCAAACACCTTCCGACAGACAAGAGCGATCGTACTCAGCGACGAGAAGCGGACCGAATCCGAGAGGACCAGCTCGTCGTAGCTGCGCTTTTCCTTCGACTCGGTGCAGGTGGCGCCGAGAAAGAAATAGTAGGCTGGCAGCAGCATCGCAGCTCTGGAGACGACGCCGCGCATAAACAGGACTGCCGTCTCAAACTCCGAGAGCTTATCGGGCCGGGCGGCGGCCATACGAGCGGCGCGCTCGCGAAGTGCTACGAGCGTGCTCTCGTCGCGGGTGATGATCAGTCGGGTGGGTGGCATGGGCATCGTGGCGAGTTGAGCTGCGCATTGTGGCAAGAGCCGGGTGCGGCCGTGGCGGCGAAGCTGGCGCACCTTGCCAACGGCCGGCAAGCAAGCTCGGCAAATTGCCGTCACGCCGATCAACCATCCCGTCACCTGACTTGTGGGACACGGTTTGCACGGCCGCGTCGTCTTCCAGAAGGCTTCATGCTGCACGCAGCTTTCACCTACCGATAGGTGACGTTGCATCTACCTTCAGTAGATGGCGCGCGCTCGTCATAGGCATTCGGCAATGCCGACTCCTCCATAGCCAGTCGAACAAGAAAATCGTCCCCCTTGAGTCAAAGGGGCAAACATGAACGAAGTTGAGCCGCCGACGCGAGCCAACTGGCTCAAGCGTTGTTTCTCGATTCAAGAATCGCAGCACTACCTTGGCCTCAAGCGCCGCGCATTCGAGACCCACATTGCGCCCCTGCTCACAGGCAAGGGAACCAAGGTCGGCGTCACGGTTCTATTCGAACGCGCCGATCTCGATGCAGCGTGGGAGACCTATAAGGAGTCTGCGAGAGCGTCATTGCCCGCGCCTGCTGGCAGCAAGCACGCGACCACCCAGACTCGACCGATGAAGGCGCAGTTGAGAAGCTCGACGGCCGCCAATCGGGGTGAGACATTCGCGGAGTATGCCGCCAGGGTGCTGCCAACTCTGAAGAAGCGCCAATGCTCAACACGAGCAGGCGTCATGGTGAAGCCACTGCTCACAATCCAAGACATCGCCGATCTTCTGGGCGTGGGGTATCGGCACGCAAGGGAAAACCTAACCAAGCGGCCCGACTTCCCCCGCCCAGCCCTGAACCTTAGCCAGATGACACGCCGTTGGGATAGGTCCAAGGTTCAGGAGTGGGTGGACACCCAGGCCAAGAAGAACGCGCGCTGAGCCACGCCGTGTCCGACTATTCGGCGGGGGCTGGCGTCAACTTCTCGCGAGTCTTCTTCCCTAGTTCCTTCAGCTTCTCGACCTCGCGGGCAATTCGGCGCTCGCCCTCCTCCCGGCTGATCTCGCCGCGCCCCATCTTGCGGCCGATGGAGCGGGCGTCAGTCTCGATCTCCTTCTCCTTCGCCTTGGCATCCAGGCCGATGCGGGCAAGCTCGCTTTGCAGCGGCCGGGCCTCGATCTTCAGGCCCAGCGAGCGGGCCGTCTGGACGCCAGGGGTCGACCTCCTTGCCGAAGCCGTCCTTCGCCCCTTTGAGCCTGCGCTCGATGCCTGTCCATCCGTAGGGGTCCAGCATGCCGGTATCGACCGGGGCGCCCATCTTGCGCAGCAGCCAGCCCAGGCCCGGCGCCGGCAGGTTCGGCAGCATGAACTTCGCCACCATGTCGGTGCCCTCCATCATGGTCTCGCCGGCCGTGTCGGTCGGCTTCACCATCTTCTCGCCGCGCCAGTCGGTCGATCAGCAGCGACAGCGGGCCGCCGATCGAAAGCCACTGCGACAGCGGGATCGAGATGGCTTCGAGGTGCAGAGCATCGACCGCTTTTCTGTGGCCTACCGCGAAGGCTCCCAGGTCGTGACCGTCTATGTCGAGCGCGAAGGTGTGGGATGAAGGCAATCGCAAAGGACACTTTCAACCGCTGGGACAACCTGCGGATGACCAATCCGCCCGAGAAGCAACCCCAAATGCGCGAGAACTTCGTTGCCGCCATGAAGTTTCAAGGCATCACGGTAGTACCGTGAACGGCCAGGAGCGGTCGACCGCGCTTGGCGTCCGAAGCGGACCTTCAAGTTGCCTAGCCAGCCTAGCCACGCGCCATGCTACGTCCGCGGAATCCAAATCGCTGCCCCGTTCATGGACCACTAGTCTAGACAAGTGCGCCGGGGCTCTACTGCATCCCACGATTTAAGGATGCGGCGAGATAGATTCGCCACAATGATGCCTAACCAAGGCTTGCGGGAGTGGACCGTGAAAGACGACCGTGTAGGCTCGAACGAACAAGTCATTCTCCAAGCGGCCGGTGATCTTGACCGACTGAGGTGGGAGGCCCAGGAAGCCCGCGACAACGAGGAATTGGAACTGCGCAAGCGCCAGTTCGACTTTGAGCGCGAGAAGTGGAAGTCCGACAACTCTCGGGCCCAGGAGGAGCTTAAGCTGCGCGGAGACGAGGTGGCGGCGAAACTGGACGAGATCCGCAGGGCGCGCTGGTCGAGTCCCTTGGTCTTGTCCGTGCTTGCGGCGAGCGTCGCCGCCGCCAGCAACGCCTACATAGCTCTGATGAACGCGGATAACCAGCGGAGTCTTGAGGCAAACAAGTCTGCGCAGACGAGGGACTTCGAGACCGAGAAGGCCGAACTTGCCCGTATCCAAGAGGCAGTCAAGGACCCCTGTAAAGCGGCGGCCAGCATCAATGCCCTTCTTGAAGCCGGTCTCGTCACCGACCTCACTCGTCGCACGAGGCTCACCACCTACGTCAGCGCTCGATCCAAACCCAGCAGCGAATGCCCCGGTGCCATCTCAGCACCTACCCCTTCACTACCGTCGACTTCATCCACAAGCACTCCGAGCCTCCCCAGCACTAGGCCGAGCACCAACACCAACGTCGCCCAAACGAAGCCGGCGACAGTTACCCATCAAACCGGCTGGCTTGGTGGTGGGCATACGCAGGCCCAAGCGTGCCAGGAAGGCCAGGCAAAGCTGTCACCAGACTATCCCGGCAAGACTCTTCTCGTCTTGACTTCGGGGGAGAGCAGCAAGAAGGATTTTTTTGGGCGCGTGGAGTATCAGTACTACTGTACGTTCGAGATTCGATAAAAGTCCCTGTCTGACATTGAGGGTGATAGCGGCGAACTACGCATTGAGTCTGCTGCTGCTTTCACCCAGCGAGCCAAAGTGGACAGCAATGGGGCGCGAATCTGCCGCTGGGGACGGCATGCTCAGAGGCTGCGATGGGGCCCACAGCGGCTGTACAGGGCCCGCATAGACCGGACGTTTGCGAGGGTGAGTAACATAGCGACGTCGTCGGGCCAGACCCCGCATCTTCGCTGTCGCCGAGCAATACACCCGCGACCATGGGCGACGAAGGATCAGACATGAAGAAGCCCCGCGAGACTGGAGTAATCGACGTGAGCGATCCGCTCTTCCAGGCGCTGAGCGAGATGTCGCCGCAGCAGATGAGGGAGATGCTGCGCCGGGACTTGGAGCGGTACAAGGCTTGCCCTTTGAGGCGGCAGACCAATCGCAAGGTGGCGGCGCTCGGCATGTCCGAGGAGCGCAACCTGGAGGGGGACAGCGAGATTGTGATCGGCAAGCCGGGGCCGCTGCCGCCGAACGCCAAGTGGCCGTTCCCCAAGGCTCCTTCTTCGGTACAGAGCCCGCCATCCGACAGTGCGGACGAGTAGCTCATGAACACGATGCGCTGGCTCGCCGCCCGGCTGCGCAAGGTCGATCCGTTCGTCGGGCCGCCGCTGCCGGCAGGCGCTCGACGAGACCGGCACGGCCGCGTGTACCGCTATCGCTCGTGGTGGAACGCGGACTTCACCCTGCACCAAATATCTGCAGTGCAGCTCGACGGTCGGCCATTGCCTCGGGTGCCCTTAGAGGGGAAGGCGGGTGATGACTTTGAGATACCCGCGCCGCTGCGTCGAATCGCGGAGCAGCAACTGCCGAGGCCATGAGGTCGAGGCGTTGGAGGTGCCTCGAGTGTGGGACGATCTTGAAGACTCTGAAAGAGCTACGGAGCAAGGCGACCTTTCCGCTCTTGCTACTGACCTGGGGGCTCCAGGCGGTTCTGATGTTCGCGGTGCTGGGCTTGGAAATCGTGAGCGAGAAGCTGGAGGAATGGGAGGCGCTTCCGCTCGCCGATGTCGTCCCGTCATCCCCGGTGGCATCCGATGCGCCTAGCTTGCGCCGATCCGCCAGGACCACCAGCGCGGCCACGGCAGGCTGAAATCGCGTCCCCTGTGGTGGGGGACGCGACGGTCCTCGGTGTGGTGTCGAGGACGCCGGGAACGGAACCGGACTTCAGAGCCACCTTCGGGTGGCTTTGTCGTTTGTGGGCCCCCCTACCTGATCGGGTAATGGCGAGTAGCCTCTTTGGGCGGAAGAGTCGAGGGTATATAGAATTTTCCACCTCCCCCTTCCCTACCATCTCGCCGCCATTCATGCCGGAGTCGGATCGGCCCGCGCCCAGGCTAGGCCGACTGCCTAACCGGAGCCGGCGCGTCATGGTTGGAACCAACGTGCGAGCATTTAGGCTGGCCGCCGGTCTGTCGGGTGGTCAGCTAGCTACGCGAGCGGGGATCTCCCGTTCGATGCTCTCTCGAACCGAGCGCGGCCTCGTCTGCCCGTCTGTCGACACTCTGGATGTGATCGCGTGTGCACTTTGCATTCGGATGTCCATCCTCTTCGAAGAGCCTCCAATGCCCGGCGCGCAAGGTCATCGGGTCATCTGATGGCTGCTTCAGCTCCTGCGACGCCCAGAGAACGAGCGGACTTTCGTGAGCGACTGCGAGCTATCGGCAGAAGCGACACGAGACGGCAGTCGGATCGTTATCCGACTCGACCCCGATCTGCGCGGCGGACCACCCAGCGGGAAGGCCGAGAACACGGCCGGTCTCGGCGAGGTAGGCGTTGCGGTCGAAGTCGAGGAAGTCTTCAGCCTTCATTGGAATCCGAATGCCTGTAGTTGAGAGGTAGCGAAGCCACCCCAGAATCCAGCTCCAGCCATTTCGCTCTCCTTCGATTACATGCTGGCGAGGGCCGAGCCGAGATAGCTCAGACCCGAGCCGATGGCGCTGCTGCCACCAGCCGCGCTCGCGCTCGACGCATGGGCTCCGACAGCCGTGCCTACGGCGCTTCCGATGCCGGCGTTCTTCTGCGCACTGGCTGCCTGCTGCTGACTGGCGATGCTGGTGAGGTTGCTCCCGGCGTTACTGAAGCTGTTGCCCGCCGAGCCAAAGCCGCGCATGGTCGAGTCGAAGCTCTGGTTTGCGGCCTGGATCACGCCGCTCATGCCGGATGCCTGGGCTTGCCCGGCACGCAGCGAGCTGTCCGCAGAGGCGACCGAGTTGGGCGCGAGGTTGCGGCCGAGCGCAGCGGCATCCATCCGCATCGCGAAGCCCTTGCCCTTCACCGCTTCGGCGGCGGCGGTCGATGCGTTGGCAGCGGTGGCGGCCTGGGACAGCGAGGCGTTCTCGCGCAGGGCCAGCGCCTTGGCAGAGTTGGGGTTGAGGCCCGAGCGCAGCATGTCGCGCTGAGCGCCGGCCGTCGCCTTGTCGTAAGCCTGGACGACAGCGGAGTCTGCCTTGCCCGCCTCGTTGGCAATGCGCTCGGTCGAGTCGTAGTTCTTCGCCTCGTCGATGATCTTGTCTTCGAGAGGGAACTGCACGTCGCGCTGACGCTGGAGCGCGAGGTCCATTGAATCGGCCTGGGCCGTCTGGATGCGCTCCTCGATAGGCTGGTTGGCCTTGATGAGGTCGAGGTACTCGCGCTGGAGCTGCGCGTCCTGGCTGTTCTTCGTTTCAGCCAGATCGAGTTGACGCTGCCCGAGAACGATGTCGGCCTGGGCCGTGTACATCGCCGCGAGGCCGAGGTTCTTGTCGCTGCCGCCGCCCATGCACATGGCTTACTCCTTCGATTGCACGGCCTCGAACTGGGCGCGCAGGTTGTCGAGATAGGTGTCGAAGCCTTCCGCGAGGAAGTCGTCTGCCGTTATTGAGAACCGCCTCTCACGCTGGCCGATGTCTGCCAAGGCGCAGGACGCGGTGGGACTCCTTGATGGGAGTCTCGCCATTCAATGAGGTCGCTCTCCAACCAGATCGTCACACCTCGTGAAAGTCGACGCGCAGGCGGGAAGCCAGCCCTTTTGGTCCATCGCCAATAGGCAGCAATTGAGCACCCCAGAAGCTCAGCACCTTGCTTTGCACGGACGCTGCGCGATGTCGATGCGGCAGCTATGTTCGACTTCACAGTCTTGGTCATATGGTTGAAGCTCTCGCTCTCGTCGTTCGCCATAACCATATTTCGTCATCTGGATCGGGTGGACGTTTTTCTCGTTGCATCACACCCAATCTCACCAAATCACATGCATGAGGGCTCGATAAAATCTGCCTCGCGCCCGCGTTCTGGACGTTTCTGCCTGCAAACCACCTTCCGCGCCTCGACCGACATTCGATGAGACGCGCGATCCGCAACACGCAGGCCAGTTGGAATGCACTCATCGACGAGCGCCATCGCCAGTTGAGCCGCTGAAGTCGGCGGGCTTCGCCCGGATGTCGAATTCGTCGCATAGGGCGCTGATGAGCCGGTCCAACGACAATCCTGTGTCGAGCAACTCATGGGCTCGGACCCTCATCTCCATCGCCATTTCCTCGTAGCGTCGGCGACTCTCAGCAAATGCCAGGACGTTGATCGCTCGGGTAACGTCCTTCCTTAGACGGCGTTTCATACGCTTCTCCCCTGGCGCCCTGTGGAGGCACAGCGGCGTCGCTGTACGGCGGCCTCGATCAGTTCGGTCGCGGCTCGCTCGGCTTCGCGGGCAAGGACCAGAAGCTCATGCTTGTGGCTGGTTGCCAGCGCGCGAAGCTCAGTGGTCAGCGAGGTTGCCGGCGAAATGCAGAGATGACCATCCTTCACCCCGAGGGTGAAGCCGGCGCTGTCCAAAGTGAGGAATGCTTCGGCGCTCGTCACGCTAGCACCTCCACATCTGCAGCAATTTCGCAGTCAGGGGTGGCAATATATAAAGGTGGTACACGAGATGTCCTATGGCCTGCAACTTCTCGCTTGCCATTGAATCGGCCCGGAACCCGCATGGATGCTAGGTTCTTGCCGCTTTCCGCCATAGTCACGTCGTGACCTGGTCCGGTCGTGCCGGTGTCACGAGGTGTCCTGGTTTTTGCCCCGACTAGGACATCTGGTGACGTGATATCTGTCACTTGGTGTCCTGCGGCTTTTGTTTTTCTGCCGCTCCCTTTGACTACCAATTCGGCGGCGGCGATCAACGCCCTTCCGTGCTCGACGCTCATGACCTTCTTCCATTCGTTGGTCGCAGGCAGGGCCTCCAGGAACTTGGAAGGGATCGCGAAACACTCCCGATCAGTAACCCGGTAGAGGGTTGCCGTCCGCCGGCCGCCCTTCGTGCACCCGCCCTTCCGCGTGATGGCGACCAAGCCCACAGCGCACAGCGCGCGCAGCGACCTGGCGAGCGTGACGTGGTGCTTGATGCCGCGCTCTTTCGCCACCGTGAGCGGCAACGACAAGTCGCCGTTGTTGTGCCCCCTCAAATCCCGCAGCAATGACAGGTATGCCCGCACGTCGGGCAAGTCCAGAGCATTGAATGCTGGGCTGTCGAAGGTGTCGTCATAGATGCGCAGGCTATGGCCGCGCGGGTCGCGGAACTGCTTGGCCCTCGTCATGCTGCGCTCCGCTTGGTGGTACCAGATCGACCGCCGCCGACCTTTCTCGGCTCGCGTGCAGCGACCGTCCCTGGCTCGCCGATAAGCGTGTACCGCGCCATGCGGGCATGGCTGTATCCGTCCACCGAATAGCCGTTGAACAGCTCGGTATGGATCAGATAGCCTTGACGACGTAGCCCGAAGATGCGAGCAGAAGTCTGGTAGCAACCAATCGCCCTCAGCTCATCGGTAGTCTTCGGGCCTCTCCGCAGAGCTTCGACGATGCGTCGCTCCTGCGCGCCCGTCGAGGTGCTTCCGGGACTCTTCGGCTTGCGGTTCATGCCTGACCGCCTTGAGCTTCGAGCCAGTCAATCACATCGCCTGCGCGCCAGCGGGCGCACCTGGACGAGAGAATGATCGGCGCCGGGAATGTACCGCTCCGAACCTTGTCGTAGATCGTGGACTTCGAGTATCCGACCAACGCCTCAACCGTAGGGCGCCTGAGCAATGCGGCCCGATTCGATGCGACTTCGATTGGCTGGGTGAGATGGGATTGGCCCACTCGCGTGCGCTGATGCATCTGCTCGGTGGCATGGCACGATTGCGCACGCCGATGGCTCGCCTCTGTAGCTTTCATGAGCAACAACTCCAGTTGTAACGCCGTGACCAGCACGGCGACTGCAACGAGGCCGCTATGTACGCGGCCCAGGTGTTTGATGCTCCAGAGGCAATCCTTCAGTTATGTCCGGCGACCTTTCGGACTTCATGAATCACAACTGTACTCAACCGGATAAACCGGCAAATCGCCTGGACACCCCGTTTTCAAGGCATCGTTCAACTTGTAGTAGTTGCGGCGCGACGTGGTCCCGGTGCCGCTTTCCCTCTGAACGATCATGATAGACAACTACTGTCAGTAGAAACTATCTAGTATCCGAAGCTCATAGAAAAATTCTTTTCGCGTCTCAGCTAGAACGTCTCTCAGAAGCGCCACAGGAAGCAGATTGGGTTCAATGCAAATGACCGCCAACGGGCGGTCTGCGCGCGGATCACCTCCTAAGGACGACCGTCGCTATGGTCCATGTGTCGCCATTGGTCCACACACAGCAATGGCGCTATCGAATCAAACGCCCACGCCCAGCTCGCGCCTTTGGCTTTGAAGGCCGCTGCTTCTGATCGACCCATGCTCGCCCTCGTTCGAGTGCTGTCGAACTGCTGCCGAACCTGCCGATATTGACGGCAGCTGCAGCTCCGGGTGCGATGACCTTACATAGCCAACCCTCGGCCGCGCAGAAGAACGACGGGTACCAGCGGACGTAGATCTCCCAATTCTGGTAGACCTCTCTGACGACGTTCTGCGTGTGAAGTGAGCGCGAGGCCATGCGCTACCTAGGTTCACTTCGGTGATCTGAGTTTTGAGCTGCCGGCGCAGATGAGCGAAGATCGCTCCGCCGATCACCAACAGCCAAACCAACACCGAGAAATCGGTGCCGAGCGACCGCCGACAGGCCATACGGCTGGCAGGTCAGAAGTACCTCTTCCAAAACGGGCTGCCGGGCTTGTTCTTGGTGATGGTGTTGATCCAATCGGCCAGGAGTTGAAGCTCCCCGGCGACCTCTGCATCGTTGATCTCGCCGCCTCGCCAGGCCAGCCAGGCGTGCTCAAGCAGGTTAGTAAGCTGTTCGAGCGGCGGGATGCTGTCGTTGCGCAGGATCTTGCTCAGGGGCTCGCCGGTCCAGACCGGGTCCGCGTTTGGTTGGTACGTGCAGGTGGCTTTCCGAACCTGCATGGTGATCGTCATCACGTCTGGCTGCAAGTCGACTCTGTAGGTGTCGTCGTGGCCCCAACGGGGACTGTATAGCTCAAGATCCACATTCACGATGGGTCACTCCTCGGAGTTGTTATTGGCTGACGGATTGTGGCGCACGGCACTCATTCAGGAGCAGCGGTCGTCGCGCCGAGGTGGCCGTTTTGCCCAGAAATATCACGCCCCCGCAAGGACCGCATTCTCGCGATTGATCGCCCAGTCGCCGCCCGGCGACGCATCGAAGATCACCTCGTCGAGATCGGACGGGTCGGGTCGAGTGTTACGGCAGAATTCAGCTCGAAGAGTCAATTGAGGAGTGCCGATGTCAGATGCAGAAGGTGGTTCAACAACGAGGTTTGGTTGGCCGGCTCAACCCCGATCCGCTGCCGACTTGGAAGCATTGATGAGAGCGATCGATGGCACGCTGTCCGAGGAGGGGTTGAAGGTCTTTCAGCGCCCGCTTCATATTGGACGGAAGCTTTGGGAAGCGTTCGGATGGGGCGGGAGCATATTTCCGCCACGAGCTTTGGCGGATCAGCCGGGCTTCGACGGCGATGTGCTTATGGCAAAAGCGCAAAGATGGTACGAGGACACCTATGGCGAACGGCTGAAGGCTGACTGGGCCTATGGCTTTGCTCCCGTCCGTCTCGGAAACAACGTCTGGCGCGTCCGAGCGGGGCTCACCTATGGCCGTATAAGGCTCTACGTTGATAGAAACTTGCTGAACAAGGGGGCGGACCAGGGAAGCGGCAGTGTCGCCCCAACAAGCAATGTTCTTTGTGAAGTCGACGGACTACCCCAGGGCGTCGCCGACCGCCTTTCCGACAGCTCGCTTCGAGAATATTTTGACTTCTACCTCTTCATGTTCGAAAGCCTTCAGTGGCGTGACGGACTTCCAAGAACGGAGTTGCTCAATATGGCAGGCGCCGACTATGACGAATCTACGGCAAGCGTGCTCGGAGGTCGCTACGGACAGGCAAGATGGGCTGCACAGCAGGCAGTAGAGAAGACTTTGAAGGGTTTGCTGGCAATCGCCGGAACGAAGTTTCCAACGGGCGGACCCAACGGCCACAATCTCGACCACATTGCCGGCATTCTGGCCGCGCATCATGGGATCACTATTAATGCCGCTCTGCTGAAACTTGCAGCTTGCTCCCCGAAGGTGCGCTATGGCGATGAGTCGTCGAACGAAGTGCAGGCACTACAAGCCAACCATTCGGTTCTTGGAGTGCTTGAACAGTTGCGTAAGGCTCCAAAGACCGCTGAAATTCTTCAAAAGGCGCGGACCGAGCCATGACGACGACATGGCCACGATTGATCGTGACATGGATCGTGACAAGACAGGCAAGAAATGCGAAAGGGTTAGCAGGTACTCACCGGCTAACCCTTGCAATTACTGGTAGGACGTACTGGATTCGAACCAGTGACCAACGGATTAAAAGTCCGCTGCTCTACCAACTGAGCTAACGTCCCCTACCGATTTCTCGCTTCTTCATCCTTGCCGACGTCGAGTCCGGCAAAGCCCGAAATTATAGCGCGCCATTTTTGGCAATCCGGTCCAAAACCCAGCCTGCCGCACATTGACCGAACGTGGCGGTCACGCTCACCACCGAACCGTATCCGTGACAGTTGAGCGAGCCATCGCCCTCCACCGCGCACGAAGCATCGGGCGGTGCCACACTCTCGCGGCTGAACACGCAGGTCACGCCCATCTTGCGCCCTTCGCGCGGTGCGCTGTGCTCCTTGCGCAGTCGTTGGCGCAACTGCGCAAGCAACGGATCGTGAGTGACCAACGCCAGGTCATCGACATCGACCTTGTGCGCAAGTCGCTTGCCGCCGGCAGCGCCCACCGTGATGAAGCCAGTGCCGGTTTCACGCGCCCATGCCGCCATCGTCAGCTTCGCCCGAACCTGGTCACAAGCATCGATGACCGCGGTGGGTGATCCATTCGCGTCAATGGCCGTGGCGAGCAGCGACAGCCAATTGCCCGGCTCGACGAATTCGTCAATGGCCACAACTTCGCAGGACGGATTGATCTGCGCGATGCGTTCACGCATGGCCCCGACCTTGGCCTGTCCCACGGTGGCATCGAGCGCATGAATCTGGCGATTGATGTTGGATTCGGCGATGTGATCGAGATCGATCAACGTCAGCCGTCCCACGCCGCTGCGGGCCAGCGCCTCGACCGCCCACGAACCGACGCCGCCGATCCCGACGACCAGCACATGGGCCGATCGAATGGCGGCCGCGCCTGCGACTCCGTAGAGCCGCTCCAGCCCACCGAATCGGCGGGCCAGATCCGCGTCGTCGGCGGTGACGACATGAGAAGGCATGGTGCTCAACAAGCTAGCGCAGGCGCGAAAGCCGCTCGCGCCCGGCCTGTGCAGCTTCGGACTGCGGGTAGGCCTTGGTCAGATCTTCCAGCGTCTTTTTCGCCGCACGCGTGTCCTTCAATTCGATCTGGCAGTTCGCGATCGACAGCACGGCCTCGGGTGCCTTCGCATGATCAGGCGCCAATGTGAGCATTGACCTGAAATTGGCGATCGCCTCGTTGTAGTTGCGTGTCGCGTACTGCGCATTGCCGAGCCAGAACAGCGCGGATGCGTTGTAGCCGCTCTGCGGATAGCGTTTGACGAAATCGGCGAACGCCGTTTGCGCCTGTGCGAACTGGCCGGCCCTGAAGACGCCCAACGCCGCGTCGAAGTCGGCCTTCTCCTTGGGATCGGCATTGAACTCGCGTCCATCGATCGACACCTTTGAAGGCTCGTTCTTCTTGAGCTGGTTGTCGACTTCGGTCTGCCGCTGCTGCATCTCGGTGAGGGTGCGCGTCAGTTGCTCGTTCTGGCCGGTCATGCGTTGGAGATCGCCGCGCATCTGCTCGATCTGGTTCTGCAGATCGAGCAAGCTGCGTCGCAACTGCGCGTTCTCGTCGGCGCCCTGCGTACGCATGGTCTCGACGCGCTGGCGCAGATCGAGAATCGCGCGCCGTGCCTCGTCGTCCTCGAAAAGCGCGGCCTGTGCGCCCAGGGAGGCGCACAACAAGGCAACTGCGAGGGCCGCCCCTCGCAAGGAAACACGGGGCATCATCAACGGTAGGTGATTTCGGCGCGGCGGTTTTGCGCCCACACGTCCTCACCCGAGCCTTGCACTGCCGGCTTTTCCTTGCCGAAGCTCACGGCTTCGATCTGGCTGTCGTTGACGCCGAGCAGGGTCAGCGAGCGACGAACCGCTTCCGAGCGCTTCTGTCCCAGCGCAAGGTTGTATTCGCGGCCGCCTCGCTCGTCGGTGTGCCCTTCGATGGAGATATGACGCTGCGGATTCGCCTTCAGGAAGCGGGCGTGTCCGTCGATCAGCGACTGGAACTCGGGCTTGACCGTGTAGCTGTCGAAGTCGAAATAGATGATCCGCGCGACACCGACCGGGCCCTGCGCGGTTTGTGCATTGGGGTCGATGGTGACCGGCGCAACGCCGCTGGCCGCACCGCCCGAGCCTTGGCCGCCGCGATCAACCACAGGTGTGTCGTTGAGCTTGGTGCCCGACGAGCAACCGGCGATCAGCGCCACGATGGCCAACGAATAAATCGTACGTTTCAACATTTCGAACTCCTCAAGTTAATCATTGCTTTTGAAACGGACCCCAGTCCGGTTCGCGGATGTCTCCCGCCTGTCCCGCCAGGCGTGCTTTTATTTTTCCGTCCAGCGTCGTCGTCATGAGCGCCTCGCGGCCTTGGAGCTTGGTGGCGTAGACGATCAACTTGCTGTTTGGAGCAAAACTCGGACGCTCGTCGGCGGTGGTGTCGGTGATGGCCTGCACATTGCCGCTCGCCAACTCCATCACATGGAGTTTGAAGCCACCATTGACGCGCGAGATGTAGGCCAACCACCGGCCGTCGCCGCTGATGGCTGGAGAGATGTTGTAGGTGCCGGTGAAGGTGACCCGTGTCGGGTTGCCGCCACTGGCACCCATCTTGTAGATCTGCGGCGCACCGCCGCGGTCGCTCACGAAGTAGATGGTGCCGCCATCTGCCGAGTAGAACGGCTCGGTGTCGATGCTGTTGCTCTGCGTGAGCCGGCGCGGCTCGCCGCCACTGGAAGAGATGGTGTAGAGCTGCGAGCCGCCATCGCGGCTCAAGGTGACGGCCAGCGTGCTGCCGTCGGGCGCCCAGGCCGGCGCGCTGTTCGAGCCGCGGAAGTTGGCGACAAGTCGGCGCTGGCCGCTCGCGACGTTGTGCACGTAGACCACGGGCTTGCGCGACTCGAAGGACACGTACGCGAGCTGCGTCCCGTTGGAAGACCAGCGGGGTGAAATGATCGGTTCGGGGCTTGCGAGTGCCGCCTGTGCGTTTTCGCCGTCGGCATCGGCGACCCAGAGGCTGTAGCGGCTGCCGGCCTTGGTGACATAGGCGATGCGCGTGGAGAAGATGCCCTTTTCACCGGTCAGCTTTTCGTAGACGTAGTCGGCGATCCGGTGCGACGCGAGGCGCAGGTCGCCCTGCGGCACGGTGTAGCTCTGACCACCGAGGTCCTGGCCTCGAACCACGTCCCAGAGGCGGAAGCGAACGTCGTAGCGTCCATCCGCAAGACGGGTCACGCTGCCGACGACCAGCGAATCGGCCGTGCGCTGACGCCACAGGCTGAGGTCGGGACGCGAGGTTTCATCGAGTGACTGGCCGGAGGCATCGACGCCGCGGAACTGCCCGCTGCGCTCGAGGTCGGCCTGAACGATCGTGGAGATCTTTTGCGGCGAGGCGTCTTCACCCTTGAAAGGGGCAAGCGCGATCGGCAGCTGCGTCAACCCGACCCCCGAGACTTCAACCCGAAACTGGGCGAGCGCGGGGATCATGGGGGAGGCAGCGAGAGCCGCAATCAAGGCGCGGCGAGCGAGGAACGATGAAGAAGGGGTTGGGGGAAAGTCTTGCAACTGCTTTTTCATGCGGTTCGGAGAGGTTTCCGAGGAATAAGTTTCTTGTCTCGGACTTGACGAGGCCACATGGTACACATTGCGATGCCCGTAGCGTCACAAAACGTGTATGACCCGGCGCGGTCCTACAGGAAAGCGCGAACGTAGAATGCGCCGCCATGCAGCCCTCCCCCGCCGCCGAAGTCGCGCGCCCCCCCTTGATGCGCCGACTCGCGCGACTGATGGCCTGGTTCGGCGGTTCGCGCCGCTGGTGGGCCCTTGGATTCTTTACAGCCCTGATTGCCGCGCTCACCGAGCCCCTGATGCCCGCCTTGGTCAAGCCGCTGCTCGACCGTGGTTTCACACGTGGCCAGTTGGCTCTTTGGATCGTGCCGGTGTGCATGATCCTTCTCTTCGCGGTCCGCGGGCTGGCGCAGTTCATTTCGCAATACGCACTCGCGCGCATCGCCAATGAAGGCATGCAGCGGCTTCGGCGCATGCTGTTCGAGAAGCTGCTGGCGGCCGAGCTCGCGCTGTTCTCGCGGCAATCCGCCAGCACCTTGTCAAACACCGTCGTGTACGAGGTCCAGACCGGCGGCATGCTGTTGGTGCAGGCCTTGCTGGRCCTGTCGCGCGACGGACTGACGCTGATCGCGCTGCTGTTCTATTTGCTTTATCTGAACTGGAAGCTCACGCTGATCGTCGGCGTGCTCGTGCCGGGCGTCGGCTGGATCATGAAGGTCCTGTCGAAGCGCCTTTACCATCTGACGCGGCTCGGCCAGATCGCGACTGACGAACTCGCCTACGTCGTCGAGGAAAACGTGCTGGCTCATCGCGTCGTGCGTCTGCACAACGCCCAGGCCAGCCAGACGGACCGCTTCGAGCGCCTGAGCCACAGCCTCAACCGGCTGGCGGTGAAATCGACCATTGCGTCAGCTGCCATGACGCCGCTGACGCAACTGCTTGCCGCCGTTGCACTGTCGGTGGTGGTCGTGATCGCGCTTTGGCAGAGCAATGAACAAGGCCTGACCGTCGGCGGTTTCGTCGCCTACATCGCCGCCATGCTGATGCTGATCGCGCCGATCCGGCGGCTTGCCGACATGGCGAATCCGATCACTCGCGGGCTCGCGGCACTTGAGCGCGGCCTCGAACTGGTAGATACCGTGGGTGCCGAACCGCAAGGTCGTTTCGAAGTGCGCCGCGCCGAAGGACGAATCGAGCTTCGCAAGGCGCGTGTGACCTATCGCGGAGACGACGAATCGAGGGCGCTCGATGACGTCGATCTCACCATCGAGCCGGGTGAGGTCGTGGCTTTCGTCGGTCCTTCAGGGTCCGGCAAGACGACGCTGGTGAATCTTCTGCCGCGCTTCGTGCTGCCGAGCGGCGGCAAGGTGCTTCTCGATGGACACGACGTCGCAGAGTGGCAGCTCAAGAGCCTGCGTACACAGTTCGCCATGGTGAGCCAGGACGTCGTCATGCTGAATGACAGCCTCGCGGCCAACGTGGCCCTCGGCGCCGAGATCGATCGCGACCGGATCAGCGACTGCGTGGCCGCTGCGAACCTGACGGTGCACGTCGAGAGCCTGCCGAACGGCATCGACACCGTGCTGGGCCACAACGCGACGCAGTTGTCCGGCGGCCAGAGACAGCGACTCGCCATTGCTCGGGCGCTCTACAAGGATGCGCCCATCCTGCTGCTCGATGAAGCCACGTCAGCGCTCGACACAGAATCAGAGCGCTCGGTGCAGGAGGCCCTCCAACGCCTGATGCAAGGCCGCACGACCCTCATCGTGGCCCACCGTCTCTCGACGATCCAGCACGCCGATCGCATCGTCGTGATGGACCATGGCCGCATCGCCGAACAAGGCAGCCACGCCCAGCTGATGGCCCTCGACGGCCTCTACGCCCGCCTCCAAAACCTAGCGGTCCGAGGCGCCCAGCCTGGCCAAGATCCAAGGATCTAACGCGGCGCAACCTCTTCCAGAAACACCGCGGAACCGGCTTTGCCGGGCCGCCGGTGTTGCCCCCGGTAGGGGGTGGGCGGCTACACGAAGTGAGCCAACCTGGGGGCGAGCCTAAAGAAGCACGATGTCGTATTGGCCCTGCCCCATTTGGGGTTCGGCCTGCAATGAGATGGGCTTGCCGATGAAGTCGCTCAGTCCCGCAAGGTGCTGGCTCTCCTCGTCGAGGAACAGTTCGATCACCTGGGGCGAGGACACGATCCGGAATTCGCGCGGCGTGAACTGTCGCGCCTCCCGCAGGATCTCACGCAGAACGTCGTAGGCCACGCTGCGCGCCGTCTTCACGATGCCCTGCCCGCTGCAGGCAATGCATGGCTCGCAAAGCATGTGTGCCAGCGACTCGCGGGTGCGCTTGCGCGTCATCTCCACGAGCCCGAGTTGCGAGAATCCACCGGCCGTGGTCTTGACCCTGTCGCGCGCAAGCTGCTTGCGGAATTCGGCCAGCACCTGTTCGCGATGATCGTCGCGCGCCATGTCGATGAAGTCGACGATGATGATCCCGCCCAGATTGCGCAGACGAAGCTGACGCGCGATGGCCTGCGCGGCTTCGAGATTGGTCTTGAAAATCGTGTCGTCGAAATTGCGCGCCCCGACAAAGCCGCCGGTGTTCACATCGACGGTGGTCAGCGCCTCGGTCTGGTCGACCACCAGGTACCCGCCCGACTTGAGTTCGACACGCCGCCCCAGCGCCTTGGCGATTTCCTCGTCGATCGAATAGAGATCGAAGATCGGCCGCTCGCCCTTGTAGAGCTGCAGCTTGCCCGCCGCCTGCGGCATGAATTCAAGACCGAACTTGAGCAGCACGTCGAACTGCTCGCGCGAATCGATGCGGATCGTCTGCGTGTCTTCGCTGGTCATGTCGCGCAGCACACGCTGCAGCAGGCTCAGGTCCTGGTGCAACAACGACATGGGCGGCATGCGCACCGACAGTTCGCGAATGCGCGACCAGGTCTTGCGCAAGTAGGCAATGTCTTCGGCCAACTCGGCGTCGCTCGAATCCTCGCCATTGGTGCGCAAGATGAAGCCGCCGGTGTTCGCGGGAACCACGCCGCCGCCGTCGGCCGCTGCGGCCGCCTCGATCAGCACCTGCATCCGGCTGCGCAGCGCATCACGAAGGTCGGGCGGGATCTTCTGCGAAACACCGACGTGGTTGTCCTGCGGCAGAAAGACCAGCAGTCGACCAGCGATGCTGATCTGCGTGGACAGCCGTGCACCCTTCGTGCCGATCGGATCCTTGATCACCTGAACCAGCAGCGATTGCCCCTCGAACACCTGCTTTTCGATCGGAACCATCACGGCGGCATTGCGATGGTCGCGCTCCGGCGATGCCGTGCTGGCACGTGAGCCCGGGGTGAACGGTGAAAGGATGTCCGCAACGTGCAGGAAAGCGGTCCGGTCCAGCCCGATATCGATGAAGGCCGACTGCATGCCCGGCAGCACCCGCGACACCTTGCCCAGGTAGATATTGCCGACCAGCCCCCGCTCCAGCGTTCGTTCCAGGTGGAGTTCCTGGACAGCGCCGTGCTCGACCACGGCGACGCGCGTCTCTTGCGGGGACCAGTTGATCAGGATGTCTTGCATCGGTTGTGAGGTCTAAAGCCTGAAGCCAGCCTGGCGCAGCAGCCGGGCGGTCTCGAACATCGGGAGGCCCATGATGCCCGAATGCGAGCCGCTGATGTGTTCGATGAATGCTGCCGCCCTGCCCTGGATGGCATAGGCGCCCGCCTTCCCCATCGGCTCGCCGCTGGCGACGTACGCCGCGATCTGCGTCGGATCGATCGCCGCGAAGCGCACATGGGACACATTGAGGAGCGCCTGGCGTTCGGCACCGTGTTGAAGCGCGATGGCGGTCATCACGCGGTGGGTACGGCCGGACAGCATGGCGAGCATGCGCTCGGCATCGGGCTCGTCTTCCGGTTTGCCCAAGATCGTGCGTCCCAGCGCGACCGTGGTGTCGGCGCACAGGATCGGCGCGCCAGGAAGTGCCAGACGCTCGTGCCGCCGGACGGCCGCATCGAGCTTGAGCGCCGTGACCCGCTGTACGTAGGCCGTGGGCGATTCGCCGAGCTGCACGGCCTCCAGCGCCTCCGCGTCCTCTTCGGGGCCCGCGAGAAGCAGTTCATGACGAACACCCAATTGCCCGAGCAGTTGCGCGCGTCGCGGGCTCTGCGAAGCGAGGTAGATGAAACCGGGGTTCATGCCAGTCGGCTCATTCGCGGTGATAAGGATGACCCGCGTTGACCGACCAGGCACGATAGAGCTGCTCGACCAGCAGCACCCGCGCCATCGCGTGCGGAAGCGTCAGGTCGGAAAGCCGGATCCGCTCATGCGCAGCGGCCTTGAAGGCCGGGTCCAGTCCATCGGGCCCGCCGATGACCAATGCGACATCGTCGCCCTCGCCCTGCCAAGCCTGCAGCCGGGCGGCGAGCGCTTTCGTGGTGAGAGATGTGCCGCGCTCGTCCAGGACAACGATGCGCATGCCCTTGGCGATGGCGGCCTCGATCCGCTCGCGCTCTGCGGCGTAGAGTGTTTCCAGGGTCTTGGAACCGCGAGGCTCTGTCTTGACCGCCCGGAGTTCGAGCTTCAGCTCAGGCGGAAAGCGCTTGGCATAGTCGTCCCAGGCGGTCTGCGCCCAGTCGGGCATGCGCTGCCCGACTGCGACCACCAGCAGTTTCATGACCTGGAGGCAGCGGTCTTGCGCGCAACCTTCTTGGCTGCCGGTGCGGTCTTCCTCGCAGGCGTTTTCGCGGCGGCCTTCTTGGCAGGCGCCTTGTTCACGACCACGGTCTTGACGACCGGCTTGGGTGCCGCTTTCTTCGCTGCAACCTTCTTGGCCGCGGGCTTCTGCTTGGCGGCTTGCTCGGCAGCGCGGATCGCTGTCTTGGCTGCGCTCGAACGGCGCAGCGAGGTGTTCTTCGCGGCAGGCGCCTTCTCTTCGTACTCGGAGGCCCTGACCGCCGTGGGCTTCGTCGCACCCAGCTTGGTGCGCACGGGCTTGTCACCCCAGATTTCCTCGAGGTGGTAGTACTGGCGGATGGCCGGCTGCATGATGTGCGCGACCGCCGCGCCGCAATCCACGATGATCCATTCGCCGTTGGCTTCACCTTCGACCCGCGGCTTGTGGAAACCGGCCTCGCGCACAGCGTCGAGCACGCTCGCGGCGAGCGCCTTGGTCTGACGGTTGGAGGTTCCGGAAGCGACGATCACGCGCTCGAACAGTGGAGACAGATGCTCGGTATCGAAAACCTGGATGTCCTGCGCCTTGACGTCCTCTAGGCCATCGATGATGGCTCTCTGGAGTTTCTGGGTGTCTTTTTTGGCGGCGGCTTCAGTTCTCATCAGGCGGATCGGTAGAGATGGTGTTGTTCAATATAGCGTGCAACCGCCGGCGGAACCAGTTCGTACAGGCCCTCACCATGCGCGGCGCGCGCCCGAATGTCGGTCGCGCTGATGTCCATTGGCGGGAGTTCGAGCTTTTCGAATCGCGCGCCGGCTGGAAGGGATGGCAGTTTCGAAGGATCGAATTCGCCAGAAGAGCCCGTGGATATTGCGCGATATGCTACGGAAATTATAGCGGTCGAAAGAATGTCCTCCCAACCGTGCCAGCGGGGAAGCGACAGAGCCTGGTCCGCACCCATGATCAGCACGAGTTGCGCGGCCGGATGTTCTTGTTGCAATTCGCGCAGGGTATCGAGTGTGTAGGTGGGCCCGGGGCGGTTGATTTCGCGAGGATCGACCTCAGCGTTTGCAAGTCCGGCGAAGGCAAGCCGCGACATGGAGAGTCGATGCTTGGCTGCACTCAGCGTGCGCTCCTTGTGCCAGGCCTGCCCTGTCGGAAAGATCCGCAGTTCGGCCAGATCGAGTTGCGCAAGTGCCGCTTGCACCAGCGCAACGTGCGCCTCGTGGGGCGGATCGAAGGCGCCGCCGAAGACGCCGATCCGCGGTTTCATCAGAGCCATTTCAGAGCCATTCGCGCCGCACGATGAAGTCGCTGTAGAGCGCCGCCTCCGCGCTTCCGGGCTCGGGCTGCTGGCGATAGGCCCAGCTGGCGAGCGGCGGCATGGAGAGCAGGATCGATTCGGTGCGTCCGCCGGATTGCAGGCCGAAATGCGTGCCCCGGTCCCACACGAGGTTGAACTCCACGTAGCGACCGCGGCGGTAGAGCTGGAATTCGCGTTCGCGCTCACCGTAGGGTGTGTCGCGGCGGCGCTCGACGATCGGCATGTAGGCCGGCACGAAGGCATCGCCGACCGAACGCAGCATGGCAAAGCTTTGCGCGAATCCGAGTTCGGAGAAGTCGTCGAAGAAGATGCCGCCAATGCCGCGCTGCTCGTTGCGATGCTTCAAGAAGAAATAGTCGTCGCACCAAGTCTTGAAGCGCGGGTATTTGTCCTCGCCGAAAGGTGCGAGCGCATCGCGGCAAGTCCGGTGGAAGTGGACGGCATCTTCCTCAAAGCCGTAGTACGGCGTGAGATCCATGCCGCCGCCGAACCAGCACACGGGTGATGCATCGGCCGGCAGCGCAGCCAGCATCCGAACGTTCATGTGCACTGTCGGCACGTATGGATTGCGCGGGTGGAACACCAGCGACACACCCATGGCTTTGAAAGGCGCGCCAGCAAGCTCAGGCCGGTGCTGCGTCGCGGAAGGCGGCAGCTTCGAGCCCCGTACTTGCGAAAAGCCGCAACCCGCGCGCTCGAACAACACACCGCCTTCGAGGATGCAGGTCAGTCCGCTGCCCTGCAAGACTTCGCCGGGATCCTTGTGCCATTCGTCGCGAACGCAACGGCCACCGTCGGCCGCCTCGACGGCCGCGACGATGTTCTTCTGCAAGCCGCGAAGGTAGTCGCCGACTTCCGCCGGCTCGACGCCTGGCGGGGTTTGCATCAAGATTGCGAACCGCGCGCGTGCACGGCGCGGTGCCCGATGTCCTTGCGGTACTGCACGCCATCGAACTGGACGCGTGCCGCGACCGCATAGGCGCGCTGCTGCGCCTGCTTGACGCTGTCGGCCAGCACGGTCACGCAAAGCACGCGCCCGCCGCTGGTCGTGAGTTCGCTGCCTTCGAGCGTGGTGCCTGCGTGGAAGACCACGGCATCGGGCGATTCGGGCGGAATCCCGGTGATGCGATCACCCTTGCGCGGCGAGAGCGGGTACCCATGTGCCGCCAGCACGACGCCGAGCGCCACGCGGCGATCCCAATCCAGCTCGACCTGATCGAGCGTGCTGTCGGTCGCGTGCCAGAAGACTTCGAACAGGTCGGACTTGAGCCGCAACATGATGGGTTGCGTCTCGGGGTCGCCCATGCGGCAATTGAATTCGAGCGTCTTGGGGTGACCCGCAGCATCGATCATGAGACCGGCGTACAGGAAGCCGGTGTACGGAATACCGTCCTTTTCCATGCCTCGGATTGTCGGCAGGATGATTTCGCGCATGGCGCGCGCATGCACCTCGGCGGTCACGACCGGCGCGGGCGAATAGGCGCCCATGCCGCCGGTGTTCGGTCCCTCGTCGCCGTCGAGCAGTCGCTTGTGGTCCTGGCTGGTGGCGAGCGCCGTCACGTTCTTGCCGTCGCACAGGACGATGAAGCTGGCTTCTTCGCCCTGGAGAAATTCCTCGATGACGACCCGGGCGCCGCCTTCGTTGTGCGAGACGCCGAACTTGTTGTCGAGCAGCATGAAGTCGATGGCTTCGTGCGCCTCCGCCAGCGTGGTGGCAACGACGACACCCTTGCCGGCCGCGAGCCCGTCGGCCTTGATCACGATCGGCGCGCCCTTGGCGTCCACATAGGCGTGCGCAGCGGCGGCATCGGTGAAGGCTTCGTACTCGGCGGTCGGGATGCCGTGTCGCTTCATGAACGACTTCGAGAAGGCCTTGGAACTCTCCAACTGCGCGGCGGCCTTGGTCGGCCCGAAGATGCGCAGGCCATGCGCGCGAAATTCGTCGACCACGCCTGCCGCCAGCGGCGCCTCAGGCCCGACGACGGTCAGCGAAATCTTTTCCTGCTGCGCCCACGCGCGCAGCGCCGCGGGCTCCGAGATATCGACGCACTCGTAGCGCGCATCGGTGCGCGTACCACCATTGCCCGGCGCAACGTAGACCTTGCTCACGCGTTGCGACTGCGCCAGCCGCCATGCCAGCGCATGCTCGCGGCCCCCTCCCCCGATCACCAGTACCTTCATTCGCGGGCCTTCGTTCGCGCGTCCATCATTCGGACAACGCAGCGTTGTGATAGACATCCTGCACGTCGTCCAGGTCTTCCAGGACGTCGAGCAGCTTTTGCATCTTCGCGGCGTCTTCACCGGCGAGGTCGATGGTGTTTTCGGCGCGCATCGTGACCTCGGCCACTTCGGGCTTGAGGCCGGCCGCCTCGAGGGCGTTCTTGACGGCCTCGAAATCGCCGACAGCCGTGAGCACCTCGATGGCGCCGTCGTCGTCGGTGATCACGTCTTCGGCGCCAGCCTCGAGCGCCACTTCCATGACCTTGTCTTCGCTGGTACCCGGCGCGAACACGAACTGCCCGCAGTGCTTGAACTGGAAGGCCACCGAGCCTTCGGTGCCCATGTTGCCGCCGTGCTTGGCAAAGGCATGACGCACTTCGGCGACGGTACGGACGCGGTTGTCCGTCATGGTGTCGACGATGATGGCCGCGCCGCCGATGCCGTAGCCCTCGTAGCGGATTTCCTCGTAGTTGACGCCTTCGAGGTTGCCCGTGGCCTTGTCGATGTTGCGCTTGACGGTGTCGGCCGGCAGATTCACCGCCTTGGCCTTTTCGACCGCCAGCCGGAGCCGTGGATTGGCGCCGAGGTCGCCGCCGCCCGTGCGCGCGGCCACCATGATTTCACGGATGGCGCGGGTCCAGAGCTTTCCTCGCTTCTCGTCCTGCCGGCCCTTCCGATGCTGAATATTTGCCCATTTGCTGTGTCCGGCCATGGCTCAATCTCTCGCTATCCTGAGTTTTCAAAAGCAAGGAGCGAGTTTACTGTCCGGCGCGGGCCGCGACCGGCGCAATGTGACAGGCGGTGAAGCGGGCGTCGATGCCTTTTTGGGATAATCCCGCGCTGATGCGCCATCCGCCTTCCTCGGCATCTTCTTCTTTGGATCACCCAGCCACCGCGCATGAACATTCCTACCATTGTCGAGGCCAAGTGACAGCAAGAGTACCTTTCGGGGCGCCGCCCCTGCGCGTCGAGCGTCTTTCCTTGCCTGAGAGCCTGGCCCTTGCCGCCAGCGGGCGTTCACCCTTCGGTGCGCTTGGCTACGGAACCCCCGATGGGCTCCCGTGGATGCCGACCGTGAATGCACGCGTGCTGTCGGCGCGTGGCGCCATGGCGGACGTCTGGCACGCCAGCGAACACATCGAATCCGGAACGACCGGCGTCGTGCGCTGGCGCTGCGACGGGCACTGGATGCTCGGCGCGATCGACCTTGACGAAGCCGTCGAAAAGCAGGGGCTGGCCACGCTCGCCCAGCGGGCTTATCACGATCTTTTCCGGTCGCTGGAGCAAACAGGCAGCGCGCACCTGCTGCGCATCTGGAACTACCTCCCGCAGATCAATGGCGACGGCGGCGGTCTCGAACGCTACCGGCAGTTCAACCTCGGGCGGCAAGAGGCGTTCGTCGAAGCGGGCCACGCTGCGTTCGAAGGGGCACCGGCGGCCTGTGCGCTCGGCATCCATCAAGGTGCGCTCTGCATCCGATTCCTCGCCGGGCGCACGGCACCGTTGCCGATCGAGAACCCGCGGCAGGTCTCGGCCTACCGCTATCCGCCGACCTACGGGCCGCGCGCACCCACCTTCTCGCGCGCCGCCATTGCGGAGATCGGCGGCGGCGAAGTCGCGCTCTTCATCTCCGGAACGGCCAGCATCGTCGGGCACGAGACCGTGCACATCGGCGAAGTTCTGACCCAGACGCAGGAAACACTGCGCAACCTGGGCGCGGTGATCGCCGCGGCCAATGAGCGGACGACCGCGAGGTTCGACCTCTCCGCGCTGGATTGCGTGGTGTATGTCCGCCGCGCGGCCGACGCGCCGATCGTGCGGCGGGTGCTCGAAGAGAAGCTCGGCGTGGACGCGCACACGGTCAGCCACGCGGTCTACCTCGAAGCCGACATCTGCCGCCAGGACCTTCTGGTGGAAATCGAAGCCCATGCCGTTGCCAGCGGCAGCTTGCGCGCTTGACGACGCGCCTCTTGCGATGAACCGGCCGCTTCGTCAGGCGCTCTCGATCCCGCTCGCGTTGCCGCTCTACATCCTGCTCGCCTTGCTGGGGAGCATTTCCCTCGTCTGGAACCTGATTGCGATGCTGCTCTACCCGGTGCTGCCCCTGGAAACAGGGCGCACACTGGGCCGAATGGTCATCGCGCGCGCCTACCGCTTCTTCTGGGCCGCGGCGTCCTTCAGCGGCATGATGCGCATCGACGCCAGTTGCCTCGACGCCTTGCGCGACGAACGCGGCCTGATCTTCGTGGCCAACCATCCCACCATGCTCGATGCCCTGCTGTTGGTGGCAAGGCTGCCGCGCAGTGCCTGCATCATGAAAGCCGACCTGATGCGGAACATCTTTCTCGGTGCCGGTGCACGACTGGCGCGCTACATCCGCAACGACTCGGCCCGCACGATGGTGCGTCTGGCCGTCGAAGACCTCAGGAACGGCGGGCAGTTGGTGATCTTCCCCGAGGGCACGCGGACCGTGACGCCGCCCCTGAATGCCTTCAGGCCCGGCGTCACGCTGATCGCCAAGCTGGCGCAGGCACCGATCCAGACCGTTTTCATCGACACTGATTCGCCCTACCTGGCCAAGGGGTGGCCGCTGTGGCGCGTACCGCCCTTGCCCATCGTTTTCACGCTACGGTTGGGACAACGCTTCGCGCCCTCCCAGGACAGCGATGCGCTGCTGCAGCAAATCGAACAATACTTCCGCCAATCCATGGAACAGCGCGCTCCCCACGCGCAGCCCGCATGCCAGACGTCTCGCGCACCCACCTTGTCCTGATTCCCAGCTACAACACGGGCGAACGCCTGTTCTCGACGGTCAACGCGGCACGTGCTCAATGGAATCCGGTCTGGGTGGTGGTTGACGGCAGCACCGACGGAACCGCCGAACGCATTCAGCAGATGGCAGCATCCGATCCGGGATTGCGGGTCTGGGTACTGCCGCACAACCAGGGCAAGGGTGCCGCTGTGCTGCACGGCCTGCGTGCCGCCCAGGAGGCTGGCTACACGCATGCACTCACGATGGATTCCGATGGGCAGCATCCGGCGGAACTGATCCCGGCCTTCATGAAAGCGTCACAGGCTCGGCCCGAGACGATGGTGCTCGGCCGCCCCGTCTTCGATGCGAGCGCGCCGCTGTTGCGGGTGCGCGGCCGGCGCGTCTCGAACAGTTGGACCCAGCTCGAAACCCTGTTCGCAGGCGTCGGTGATTCGCTCTATGGGTTTCGGGTCTATCCAGTCGCCGACCTGATCGCCACGATGGCCCGCCAACCATGGATGCGTCGCTTCGACTTCGACACTGAAGCAGTCGTGCGGTTGGCTTGGCGCGGCGTCAAGCCAGTCAACATCGACGCGCCGGTGAAGTACCTGACGGCGGAAGAAGGCGGGGTGTCGCACTTTCGCTATGTGCGCGACAACCTGCTGCTCACCTGGATGCATGCGCGGCTGATGGTGGAGTTTGTGCTGCGGTTGCCGGGGCTGCTGTTTCGCAAGATGCGGGGGGCGCCGCCGTTTCAGGGTTGAGTTCTAGGGGTTGGGGTTGGGGTTGGGGTGGCGGAGGCGGTCGGTGTGCGCTGGGCCGGCCGACGTCACCGGCCGCTTCGCGGCTGCCCTGCGCTGCTCGCGGTACGCGGGGTCCGCGCGAAACTCGCTTCGCTCAAACACGCGCAGCCCTGATCCGCGTACCGCTGCGCTGCTCGGCGGTGCCTCAACGGCCGGCCCAGCGCACACCGCCCGC
>NZ_JBFTJF010000013.1:0-217584 GCF_056395305.1 Variovorax sp. 10L426
CGACCCCACTGTGCGTGTCCCTGCGCTTCGCTTCGGGCAACCTGCGGTGCTCGCTTCAGGCGGGGTCCGCGTGAAACTCGCTTCGCTCAAACACACGCAGCCCTGATCCGCCTGAAGCTGCGCTCCTCGGCACGCACAGAGGGGACCCCGACACGAAGACCAATACCAAGGCAGAACGCGCCGTGGCGCGTCCTTGTGTTGTTGGGTTGGCTGTTGGTATTCGGTGGGCCGAGCGAAGCAAAGGCCCGAGCACTCCCTTCTGGGGGTGCTGAGGAGCGGAGCTTTTCGCGGATCAGGGCTGCGCGTGTTTGAGCGAAGCGAGTTTCGCGCGGACCCCGCGAAAAGTGAGCACCGCAAGTTGCCCGTAGCAAAGCGAAGGGACGCCCACAGCAGGGTCGCCTTTCTTTTGCTTACTTTTCTTTGGCGAAGCAAAGAAAAGTAAGTCGCCCGCCGGGGCGAGACCCGGCCCCCACCCTCCCCAAAAGCAACACCCCAAAGCATCACGCCTCAGCCCCCTTCTCAAACCCCGCCGCCTCAGCCACATGACGCTTCCGATCAAACAGCTGCTTGGCAAACCCCGCAATCCCCTGCGGAAACAGCAGCACAAGCAACAGAATGATCCCCCCCAACATCGCCCGCCAGTAGTCCGTATTCCGCGCAACAGTGTCATGCAACCAGGTGAAAGTAACGGCACCAACAATAGGCCCCGCCAGCGTCTGAATCCCCCCAAGCAGCACCATCACCAGCCCATCAACCGACTTCCCGACACTCAGCGATTCCGGCGAAATGCTCCCTTTGGAAAACGCATAGAGCGCCCCCGCCAACCCCGCAGCAGTCCCCGCAATCACGAACGCAGCCCATTGCATCCGCTTGACATCAATCCCGATCGCATCAGCCCGCAAGGCCGAATCACGCCCCGCTCGCAACGCATAGCCGAACGGCGAATAGAGCACGCGCCGCAGCCACAGCACCCCAAGCCCCACCAGCAGCAGCGTCAACCAGTAATAGGCATTCTTGTTGGACAGCCATGCCGAAGGCCACACACCGGTCAGCCCATTGCTCCCGCCAGTGAAGCTGTCCCACTGGTAGGTAATGGCCCAGGTGATCTGCGCAAAAGCCAGGGTCAGCATCGCCAGATAAACACCCGACAAGCGCACAGCAAACCACCCATAGACAAAAGCACCCGCCGCCGCAACCAACGGCGCAACGATCAGCGCCAATTCCATCGGCATCCCGCTCGAGCGCACCAGCAACGCAGCCCCATAGGCACCAAGCCCGAAGTACGCCGCATGCCCAAAGGAATGCATCCCCGCCGGCCCCATGATGAAGTGCAGGCTGGTCGCGAACAGCGCGGCGATCATGAGATCGATCATCAACACCGTCGTGTACGGCGAATCCGCCGTCAGGAACGGCACCACCGCCAGCACAAGACCAAACACCGCCGCTGCAGTCAGATAGACCTTGCCAGGCCGGCGCAGCGGTTCCTCCTGCATGCCGACATAGCGGCTCGGCGCCTGCGGTTTTCCGAACAGCCCCCACGGCCGCCACACCAGCACGACGGCCATCACGAGAAAGTCCACCACCAGCGTGAGCTTCGAGAACGAGATGCTGAGCCCGAAGACATCGACCACCCCGAGCCAGATGCAGATCGCCTTGATCTCCGCGATGAGCAGCGCTGCCGCATAGGCGCCGGGAATCGAACCCATGCCGCCCACCACCACGACGACGAAAGCGGCGCCGATGGTGTTCAGGTCCATTTCGAGCGTCGCCGGTTCGCGCGGCAACTGCAGCGCACCGCCGAGGCCCGCCAGCAATGCGCCGAGCGCGAACACCGCCGTGAAGAGCCACGCCTGGTTGACGCCAAGCGCACTGACCATCTCGCGGTCCTGCGTCGCAGCGCGCACCAGCGTGCCGAAGCGCGTGCGCGTGAGCAGCATCCAGACGAGGCCCAACACCACCGGACCGACGACGATCAGGAACAGGTCATAGGTCGGAAACTGGCGCCCGAGAATCTCGACCGATCCGGAAAGCCCTGGCGCACGTGGCCCGAGCAACTCGTCCGGCCCCCAGAGCCACAGCACCGCATCCTTGATCACCAGCACCAGCGCGAAGGTCGCCAGCAGCTGGAAGAGTTCGGGCGCCTTGTAGATGCGGCGCAGCAGCACCACTTCGATCAACGCACCCAGCACCCCGACCGCCACCGCCGCAAGAACGAGCGCAGGCCAGAACCCCACCCCCGTCCCCAGCCGGTCGACCAGCGTGTAGGCGATGTAGATGCCCACCATGAAGAATGAGCCATGCGCGAAATTCACGATCCGCGTGACGCCGAAGATCAGCGACAGGCCCGCCGCCACGAGAAACAGCGATGACGCGCTCGCCAGGCCGTTGAGCAGCTGGACGATGAAACCTGAAAAACTCATGGCTCGCCTGTCCCGACGTCAATCCGCAGCGCGCGATTTCTTGATCTCCGCAGGCGAAGGCTGGTACTTCGCATCGGCGCCATCGAGATACACGTAGTCGACCATCACCCCCTTGCCGCCGTCGTTCTTGGTGCGGCCCACGAAGGCGCCCATGGTCGACTGGTTATCTTCAGCGCGATAAGTGATCTTGCCGAAGGGCGTATCGACCGGCAGCCCCTTGAAGGCTGCGACCAGCTTCTCGGTGTCGGTGGACTTGGCCTTGGCGATGCCAGCGGCGGCCGACTTGATCATGCTGTAGCCCACCACCGAGCCGAGCCGCGGATAGTCCTTGTACTTGGCCTGGTAAGCCTGTTCGAAGGCCTTGTGCGCAGGCGTCGTGATGCCGTACCACGGATAGCCCGTGACGATCCAGCCATTGGGCGCCTCGTCCTTCAGCGGGTCCATGTACTCGGGCTCGCCGGTCAGCACGCTCACCACCTCGCGGTCCTTGAACAGGCCACGTGTGTTGCCTTCGCGCACGAACTTCGACAGGTCGGCTCCGAAGAGCACATTGAAGATCGCGTCGGGCTTGGCATCGGCCAGCGCCTGCACCACGCTGCCGGCATCGACCTTGCCCAGGGGCGTGGCCTGTTCGGCGACGAACTCCACGTCGGGCTGGGCGGCCTTCATCAACTGCTTGAACGCGGCGACTGCCGACTGGCCGTATTCGTAGTTGGGGTACACCACCGCCCAGCGCTTCTTCTTGAGCTTGACGGCCTCGGGCACCAGCATCGCGGCCTGCATGTAGGTCCCGGGGCGCAGTCGCACGGTGTACTGGTTGCCGCCCTGCCAGGTGAGCTTGTCCGTGAGCGGTTCACCGGCCAGGAAGAAGACCTTCTTCTGCTTGGCGAAGTCGGCGACCGCGAGGCCGGTATTCGACAGGAAGGTGCCGGCAATCAAGTCGACCTTGTCCCGCGACACCAACTCCTCGGCGACGCGCACGGCGTCGCCCGGGTTGGCGTTGTCGTCGCGGCTGATGAGCTCCAGCTTCTTGCCGTTGACACCACCGGCAGCGTTGATCTCGTCGATCGCCAGTTCCATGCCCTTCTTGTAGGGCTCGAGGAAGGCGGGCTGTGCCTTGTAGCTGTTGATCTCGCCGATCTTGATCACGCCCTGCGCATGCGCGGGAACGAGTGCAGTGAACAGCGTGGCGACGGCGGCTGCCGTGAAGGCAAAGCGCAGTTGATTCATCGAGAGCTCCTTGGGGTCGAAAAAAATGGAATGACGTGGCGAAGGGCTTCAACGGAGACCGTCTTCACCTTTGATCTCGGAAACCTGCAACCCGCCGATGCGTGGCAGCGGGCGGCCGCTGTCGGTCACGGCAACGGCGACGACGATCTCGTTGGCGCGCGGCGCATCCGACACGCGCGCCTCGACGGCGTCGAAGTGGCTGCGAACGAAGGCCGCGTCCTTGTGCCCCAACGGCACATCGATGGCGGTTCCGAGCGTGCCGCGCTTCTTGGCGGAAGGCACCAGCGCAGCGCCCTTCTCGACCGCAGTGCGCAGCGGTGCACCGAGCTTGGGATGCAGGATCGCCGCCGCATGTTCGAGCTCGCCGGCCTCGCCGACGATGGCCGCCTTGCCGTAGCTCTGCGCCTTGCCTGGCTCGATGCCCAACGCCGCCACGGCTTTCTGGCCGAGCAGCGCACCGAGTTCCTCGCCGATGGCGATCAGTTCGTCGAGCGACTCGCTGTAGCGGCCGGCATACGGGTTCTCGATCACCGCGATGGCGACGGCGCGCCGTGTCGGCGGCTCGATGGTCTGTCCCATTTCCTTGCGGGTTTCGTCCACTTGAACGACTAGCTTGCGGATGTTGGCACTCATGGGTTTTCTTCCTTGTCTCTGGAGTCGAATGGTGCGCTCAGCGCAGGCCATCCCATTTGCTGATGTCTTCGGCGCGCAGGCCGCCGACGCGATCGTGAATGCGGTAGCCCGTGGTCATCGCCAGGATGAAGACGATCTCGTCGGCCGCCGGCGCGCCGGGCACGCGCACTTCGATCGCGTCGAACTGGCCGCGCACGTAGCTTGCGTTGATGTTGGTGAGCGGCACGTCGAGCGTCGCGCCGGGCGGCCCGACTTTCTTGGTCGACGGAACGATCGACAGCGCATTGCCGGGCTGGCCTGTCTTCTCCTCGGCCTTGCCTTGGCGATAGGCATCGCGATCGCCCTTCCATCCGAGTAGCTCGCGCATGGCATAGCCGCCTGGCACGTGCCACAAGGCGCCGTGTTCGAGTTCGCCGGCGGCGCCGACGATCGCGCCCTTGCCGTAGGTGGCGATGCGCTCGACAGGCACGTCCATTGCCGCGTGCAGGCGGTGCGCCATGTCGACCCCCACCGGATCGAGCAGTTTCATCATCGGCAGGATGTCGGGCTCGAAGCGGCCCGCAAAGGGATTGGCCAGCACCGCGGCGATCGCGCCACGCACCAGCGGCGTTGCGGCGCGCGGCCCGAACTCGTGGTGAATGTGCTCGACCTGGGTGAAGACACGACGTATATCGATCATGAAAAGTAGTCCTGCTTTTCGTTAAGCAAATACTGAACCAACTGCATCGTCCGCGATGCCGCCGCCGAGCTGCGGCGGAGCGATCGAAGCCTGTGAGCTTAAGGGTTGTACCGCGCACCATTGCCCCTGACAAACGAGCACTGCCGAGCTGACGAGACCCAGGCGCTGCAGCGCCTCGGCGCGCGCCGCGCCCGCATCCAGTGCGCGGCGCACCTGCGCGGGCGGCAGCGTCTCGACGTTTGTCGTCACCGGGATGTCGCCGAGGTCGCTGTCGTCCTTGCACATGCTCGCCGGCTTGCGATGAATGCCCGGGTCTTCGACGTCGACCGCATTGGCGATCACCGTTGCCGCCGCATCGGCCTCGGCCGCGGTCGCGGCGAGCACGGTCACGCTGTCGGCAATGCCGAGCGAAAAACTTCGTCCGCGCCAACCGCTGGTGGCGACGCCGCGCACCGGCATGGCGGCGGTGACTTCGAACTGGCCGTCGGTCGTGAGCGGGCCCGCGTCTCGCAGGTCGAATCGGGCGAGATCGGCGAACAGCCCCACGCGCACGGAATGGCCTTCCGCGAGATGCAATGCGATGTCGCCGCCGTTGTTGATCCACGCGCGCTCGATGCCGGAACGCTGATAGCAGCCGATGAGCTCCTGCGCCACCGAGCCGGCCACGGCAGCCATGGGCGTGATGAAGCCTTCACGGAACGGCGCGCACGCCTGCCACATGCGTCGTGCAATGACGCCGCGTAGCGCGCAGTCGGTTCCTACGGGCTGACGCAGCAAGGGCAGCTCAGCCACCAGCTCGTCGAGCACGGTGCCGAAGCGCCGCCATGCGAGCTCGTGCGCCACGGCAACCTCGACCGGGTCTCCATGCGCCTCGGCCACGATGTCGATCGGGCCGTGGTTGAGGTGCCAGCGGCCGCCGTCGAGCGCGGTGCGTTGGGCGGTCATTTCTAGCCGAGCATCGGGGGCTGGCCCAAAGGCCAGGGATTGGCCGCGTCCACGCGCAGCCACCGGCGCGACAGCGGCGCACCGTCTTCCTGCCAGGCACCGCGTGCAAGCGCCTGTTCAAGCGTGAAAACATGCTCCATGTGACCGCCGAGCGCGGCGTAGTCCTCTCGCCGCATGCTGAACTCGATGGGCGCGACGATGGCCGGCGTGGGCACGGTGCCGAAACTGTTGTCGGGCATGCGCAGCACATCGGCCATCACCGTGATGCCGCCGCCCGGCCACACATAGGCCGGCGCACCGCCGCAGGTCACGTTGACCAGCGCGCGCTTGATCGCGCGGGTGAGCAGCACTGGGTTCTCCGTCACGCCTGCACGCAAGCTGCCGCCGGCGCCGCCGAGGAACAGCACGCTGCACAGCGAGGGCTCGCAGTTCTCGCCGATGCGCTCGACGATGCGGCGCACCTCCGCCGGCATCTGCTGCTCGACGGGCCTCAGCGCATCGTCGAGCACATACCACTGCGCGTGCTCTCCGGTCGTCGAGGTCATCAGCAGACGCAGGCCCGGCCGCGCCACGCCCTCTTCCCATCCTTCGATGATGGACAGCGGATCGTCGATGTCGGTGCCGCCCCAGCCGTTGCCGGGATTCGCGACCTGGAAATAGCGTCCGGGCGTCGATTTGCGCCCACGCATCTGGATGCCCGAAGCCGGCATGTCCAGGCAGCGGCCGGCCTGGTGCTCGGTCAGCACGCCGGTGATGTGGTCGTCGACCACCACCACTTCATCGGCATGGCCGAAGAGTTGCCGCGCGAAGATGCCGATGGCCGCCGAGCCGCAGCCCACGCGCATGCGCTGTTCCTCGATGCCGTTGACGATCGGTGCCTTGCCCGCCTCGACCACCATGCTGGCGCCGCCGTCGATCACGCATTCCACCGGCTTCTTGTTGCCGAGCAGTTGCATCAGCTCGGCCGTCATGCGGCCTTCCTTCTTGCTGCCGCCCGTGAGGTGATGCACGCCGCCGAGCGACAACATCTGCGAGCCGTATTCCGCAGTGGTGACATGGCCCACCACTTCGCCGCGGTAACGCACATTGGCCTGCTCGGCGCCGAGGAAGCGGTCGGTGTCGATCTTCACCTTGAAGCTGCAATAGCTGAAGATGCCTTCGGTCACGACTGTCACCATGTCGACGCCCTGCGCCTTGGAAGCGACGATGAAGGGCGCAGGCTTGTAATCGGGGTAGGTGGTGGACGAACCGACGCCGGTCACGAAAACCTCGTCGGAAAGGAGGAGATCGCCGTTCCAGTCGGGGTCGGCCTTCTCCGTCTCGGCGTCCGCGCCGTCCCTGGCGAACGGAACGAGCACCGGCGATTCGGTGGCCAATTCGCGCCGCAACAGCACGACCGGATCGACACGCACCAGCACGCCGTCCTTGTTGGCATAGCGATCGCACGCGCCCGTGCGGCCGTCTGAGATCTGACACAGCACCGGGCAGGCGTTGCATTCCACCTTGCTGGTGCTCATGCGCTCGTTGCGCAGGGGCGAGCGGCCCAGGGCCTCGGGCATCACCGGCACGTCCATGCCGGGCAATCCGTCTGTCTTCGTGTGTTCGGTCATCGCGGGCAATCGGTTCGTAGGGTCTTGTCAGGGTCTCTTCGATGGAAGGTCGTCGGGTGTGCAACATCTGTGCCGGGAACCCGCTTGTGCCGGAAGGGACGTTTGTGTAGCATTCCCTACACTTTCATGTGGCAATCACTACATTAACGAGAATCAATGTAGCAAACAGGCCCGATGCTTGCAATGGTGTTTTCGTGGGCGTCCTTCACCGACAATCGGGGGATCCCCTTTTTCGTTCATAACCATTCCTGACCCTTATGAGTGCATTCAGCGAAGAACGTGTGTTGAGCGTCCACCACTGGACCGACCGCCTGTTCACCTTCACCACCACGCGCGATCCGGCCCTGCGTTTCTCGAACGGCCATTTCACGATGATCGGCCTGAAGGTCAACAACAAGCCTCTGCTGCGCGCCTACAGCATCGTGAGCCCCAACTACGAGGAGCACCTGGAGTTCCTCAGCATCAAGGTCGAGGAAGGCCCCCTGACTTCGAAGCTCCAGCACATCCAGGTGGGCGACACCATCATCGTGGGCCGCAAGCCCACCGGCACGCTGCTGATCGACTACACCCTGCCGGGCAAGCGCCTCTACCTGTTCGGTACTGGCACAGGCCTGGCACCGTTCATGAGCATCATCCGGGACCCGGACACCTATGAGAAGTTCGAGCAGGTCGTCCTGGTGCACGGCGTGCGCCAGATCGACGAGCTGGCCTATCACGACCTCGTGACCGACCACCTGCCAAGGCATGAATTCCTCGGCGAAATGGTCGAGAAGCAGCTGCTCTACTACCCGACCGTGACGCGCGAGGAGTTCCGCAACATGGGCCGCATCACGGAGCTGATCGAGACCAACAAGCTCACCGACGACCTGGGCCTTCCGCCACTCAACCCTGCGGAAGATCGAGTGATGCTGTGCGGCAGCCCGGGCCTGTTGGTCGACCTCAAGCACATCCTCGAAGGCCGCGGGTTCAAGGAAGGAAACACCTCGACCCCGGGCGACTTCGTCGTCGAGCGCGCCTTCGCTGAAAAATGACAGCCCCCCGGCGATGACCGAGCGGAAGGCATCAGCAGGCAAGCCCCAGCGCCGCACCGGCGTGCGCGAGGCGGCGGCGCAGGCCACGCGCGAGAGCATCCTGCGCGCGGCGACCAAGGTATTCGCGAAGTACGGCTACGACGGCGGCAGCGTCGAGAAGATCTCGAAGGCCGCGAAGTCGTACGACCGGATGATCTACTACTACTTCGGCAGCAAGGAAGGCCTGTTCATCGCGGTGCTCGAAGGCATCTATCGGCGCATGGACGATGCCGAGGCCGCGCTCGATCTCGATGCATCGCGGCCGGTCGAGTCGCTCACGGCAGTGATCCGCTTCGTGCTCGGCTACTACCGCCGCAATCCCGACTTCGTCACGCTGCTCAACACCGAGAACCTGCACAAGGGGCGGCACATCGCGAAGTCGCTGCGGGCGCGCGAGTATTCGTCGCGGGCCATCGCGATCATCCGGGAGATCGTCGCCAGCGGCGTCGAACAGGGCCTGTTTCGCGCCGACGTGGCTGCGCGCGATCTCTACCTCCTGATCGCGTCGACCGGCTATTTCTACACGTCGAACCGGCACACGCTGACCGCATTCCTCGGCGAGCCGCTGGAGACGCCGGAGGCCGTCACGCACTGGGAGAACTTCGTGATCGAGACGCTGCTGCGCGCCGTCGACATTGGAGCTCCCGATGAAGAATCCACACCCCCCCACGAGGTAGAGACATGGCAGAAATCGCAACCGCCGCAAAGTCGGGCAAGGTCGTCATCCGGAACATAGGGCTGCTGCTCTCGGGCGATATCGACAAGCCCATTCTCGACGCCGACACCATCGTGGTGAACGACGGCCTGATCGTCGCGATCGGCAAGGAAAAGGACTGCGACCTCGAAGGCGCGCAGACCGTCATCGACGCCAGGAAGACCTGCGTGGCGCCGGGCCTGATCGACAGCCACGTACACCCTGTCTTCGGCGACTGGACCCCGCGCCAGAGCCAGCTTGGATGGATCGAATCGACGATGAACGGCGGCGTGACGACGATGATCTCCGCCGGCGAAGTGCACTTGCCCGGCCGTCCGAAGGACATCGTCGGCGTGAAGGCGCTGGCCATCACCGCGCAGCGCGCCTTCGACAACTTCCGTCCCGGCGGCGTGAAGGTGCTGGCCGGCGCGCCGGTGATCGAGAAAGGCATGGTCGAGAGCGACTTCAAGGAAATGGCCGAAGCCGGCGTCGGGCTGCTCGGCGAGGTCGGCCTGGGCTCGGTCAAGGCCGGCTACGAGGCGAAGGAGATGGTGGCCTGGGCGCGCAAATACGGCATCCAGAGCACCATCCACACGGGCGGGCCGTCGATCCCCGGGTCGGGCCTGATCGACAAGGACGTGGTGCTCGAAGCCGATGCCGACGTCATCGGCCACATCAACGGCGGGCACACCTCGCTGCCCGAGGCGCATGTGTGCGAGCTGTGCGAGAAGTCGTCGCGCGCGATCGAAATCGTGCACAACGGCAACGAGCGGGTCGCCATCGCGGCGGCGAAGGCGGCGCTCGATCTCAAGTGCCCGCACCGCATCATCCTGGGCACCGACGGACCGGCCGGTTCGGGCGTTCAGCCGCTGGGCATCCTGCGCATGGTCTCGATGCTGTCGTCGCTCGCGAACATTCCGGCCGAACTGGTCTTCTGTTTCGCGACGGGCAACACGGCACGCATCCGCAAGCTCAACTGCGGGCTGATCGAAGTCGGCCGCGCCGCGGATTTCGTCTTAATGGACCGCGCGCAGCACACGGCCGGCAAGACGCTGCTCGAAAGCGTTCAGCTCGGCGACATTCCGGGTGTCGGGATGGTGATGATCGATGGACTCGTGCGATGCGGTCGCAGCCGGAATACACCGCCAGCCACCGAGATCCCAGTGGTCGTCCAGCTCGCCGCCCGCTCTACTTGAACACCAGGTGACGGGCCGACAGGAAGTTCACCGCGAGGCCCGCGCAGCTCCCGATCGCGACGCCGAGCGCCGGCGCCAGCGGGCCGCCGACCCAATGCAGCGTCAGCACATAAGCCGAGTAATTGACCAACGCGCCGCCAATCATGGTCAGCAGGTAGTGCGCGTATTCGCGCAGGACCGATCCACCTGAACGTCGTTCCCTGAAGGTGAAGTGTCGGTTGAGCGCCCAGGTCGCGGTTGCAGCTGCGATGAAAGAGACCACCCGCGCGCCATACCACCCGACGTATGGCGCGAGCAGGTACAGCACCCCGACATCGACGCCGAAGCCGATCGCGCCGACGACCGCGAACGACAGAAATTCCTTGCCGACTTTCATGGCTCCGCGCGGTGCCGCACCCCCGGGATCGCGAGATAACACAGCCGCTTGGCCTCTTGTCGCCCGATGGTCACGGTGTGCAGCACCACGCCGCACACGAAAGACAGCATCGCCACCAGCATGGTGCCGGTCACCAACACTGCGGTCGGCAGGCGTGGGACCAGCCCGGTCTCGAAATAAGTGACGACCAGCGGCTCCGCGAGCACCACCGACAACAAGACCAGAAACGCTGCAACGCTACTGAAGAACAACAGCGGTCGCTCGCTCACGAACAGTTTCCAGATGGTTTTCAGGATGCGCCATCCATCGCGGTAGGTCGAGAGCTTGCTCTCCGACCCCTCGGGCCGCGAGCGATAAAGCACGGGCACTTCCGCGAAGGGCATGCGAAGTTCCAGCGCGTGGACAGTCAGTTCGGTCTCGATCTCGAAGCCCTTCGACACTGCCGGGAAGGACTTGGCATAGCGCCTGGAGAACACGCGGTAGCCCGAGAGCATGTCCGTCAGGTGCCCGCCGAAGAGCGCCGCGACGGCGCCGGTCAACAGCCGGTTGCCGAAGCGGTGGCCGCGCCGGTAGGTCTGCACGTCCGCGCCGTCGTCGACCCGCGAGCCGACCACCATGTCGAGGTTGCCCTCCACCAGCATGCCGATGAGCTGGCGCACCTCGCGCACGTCGTAGGTGGCGTCGCCGTCGACCATCACGTAGACGTCCGCCTCGACATCCGCGAACATGCGGCGCGCCACGTTGCCCTTGCCCCGCAGCGCCACGTGCGTCACCGACGCGCCCTGGTCCCGGGCGACCGCGACGGTGTCGTCGGTGGAGTTGTTGTCGAAGACGTGGATCTCGGCCTCCGGCAACGCCGCGCGGAATTCCGCAATGACTTGCGCGATCGCCAACGCCTCGTTGAAGCATGGGATGACGGCGGCGATGCGCAAGGGGCGGTGTTCAGGGTTTGCGGTCATGCTTGTAATCGAGGATCCGATAGGCCTTGGCATTGTCCTTTTCGTACATCAAGGCGAAATGTTCGTGGAACCCGGGCTGCGCTTCCAGGACCGGCACGGTCCCGGAAGCCACGGCCATGGCCTCGAACCCCAGGTCGGCGAGCTTGCGCGCGTATTCCGCTGGCGGAAGCAGGAGGAAGTCCGTATACCGCCAAGGCCCGAGCGCATCGCCCCATACCGGGCTGGGTCCGTAGTATGTCGCCTCGCTGAGCGCGACCTGGTAGACGCGGCCGGTCGCGTGTTCGCGCAGGTATTTCATGACCTCATACCCCGGAACCCGGCCACGCAGGAAGGCTTCGCGCTGCGCGGGCGTGGCCGCCACCATCGCCGCCTTCACACGGGTCAGGTGGAGTATCACGCCGACGCCCGCGGCCAGAAGGATCACCGCGAACCACCGCCCCGCGCGATCGAGCCCGCCGCTGCGGTCGCTTTCGGGCATGGCCCGGCGCAGGCGCCCGGCGATCGCGCTGAAGATCGTCTGCCAGCCCACGGCAGCGGTCAGTGCCAGCAACGGGAAGGCCGCCGTCAGATAGCGCGGGTAGCGCGAGGTCAGGCTCCAGACGAACAGCGAATAGGCGCAGAACACCAGCGCCGCGCGCACAGCGGGCGAGCGCTTCCAGTAGGAACTGAAGGGAACGGCCAGCACGGCCCAGATGAACCCGTTCGGCAGGGAGGAATGGTCGCGCACGTCCTGTAGCTGGACCCGGTAGTCCTGCGCATTCCAGTTGGTGAAGCCGAACACGCGGGCGCCGATCGGATTGAACGGATCGCCGGTCTGGATGGCGTTGCGCGCATACCAGTACACGCACGGGATCAAAAAGCACAGCAGCGCCAGCGCGAGCACGCGCGGACGGCGCTCGTGCCAGAGCACGAACAGCCCAAGCAGCGGCAGCACTGTCAGCGCCTGGTACTTGGAGCCGGCCGCGACGCCGAGGAAGAAGGCCGCCAGCGCGAGCCAGCGTGCACTGCGTGGCGGCGTTGACTCGCGCCACCACCACAGGGCCGCGCAAGCCGCGAGCACGAAGAGCGCCACGCTCATGTCGATCAGCGCGCTGGTGTAGTCGCCCATCCCCAGCCAGATCGCCGCGCCCACGCAGGCGACCACACGGTTGACGTGCATCACGCCCAGGCGATAGATGATCAACACCGACGTCCAGCCCGCGAGCGCACTGAGGAAGTGCGGAAACACGTCGTCGCCGACGAGCAGCGCGCCGGCATAGAGAAGGTTGTAGTTGTACGGAAACCAGGGGTAGCGGAGCCACTCGTAGATGCCCAGCGCCCCGCTCTCCGCGACTTCGCGGGCATAGGGCATGTGGTACATCAGCTCGTCGAAGACGGCCGGCGGCGCGAGCGGTGCCATCAGCGTCGGCACCGCGACCAGTGCGATGACGACCAGACCCAGCTTCTCGAGCCAGGACAGCTGCGCCGACACTTCGCGCCCTCGCACCTGCCGCAGCCAGGCGGGCACCTGCAGGATCACCGCGACGAGGCCGACCGCGACCGAAGCCACGACGACGCCGGCCGTGAACTGGCGCGCGATGGCGAACGCCTGGAAGATGCAAACGAAGATCCCGATGCCCGCCGTGATGGCCATGGCCGTCTCGAGCCAGACATCCCGGCGCGCCGGCGCGCCGAGCCGCACCAGCAGTGCTCGTCCGAAACCCCAGCAGGCGGCGGCAAAGACCGCCAATGCCGCATAGTGCGCGGCGGCAAACATGATCAAGAGTCTCCCCCCCAGGCTGCGCGCACTTCGTGTCGCTTCGGCAGCCCCCGAACGGGTGCGTTGCGCGCACCCCCCAAATGCCCCAAACCGTCGGCCGGCGCAGCCAGGCCCGTTCGTGAAACACCGTGGAACCGGCTTCGCCGGGCCGCTGGTGTTGCCCCCGGTAGGGGGTTGGCGGCTACACGGAGTGAGCAAGCCTGGGGGCGAGCAACATCCTCCCGGGCCGCCGGTGTTGCCCCCTGGAAGGGGGTGGAGAGCGACACGAAGTGCGCGAGCTTGGGGGTCATCCTAGATTTGGCGCCAACAGCCGCTCGAGATCCGCTTCGCTTTCGTCGCGACGCGCGGCCTGATCCTGCAACTGGTCGTGCCCGATCTTCCCGACGTTGAAATACGTCGAATCGGGATGGCTCAGATAGAAGCCGCTCACGCTGGCGGCGGGCATCATGGCGAGGCTTTCCGTCAGGGTCATGCCAATGTCCGCGCAGTTCAGGAGGTCGAACATCGGCCGCTTGACGCTGTGGTCGGGACAGGCCGGATAGCCCGGCGCGGGCCGAATGCCGCGGTACTTCTCGGCGATCATGGCTTCGTTGGTCAGGGCCTCTTCGGGCGCGTAGCCCCAGAGGTCGGTGCGCACTCGGTGATGCAGCGCCTCGGCGAAGGCTTCCGCGAGCCGGTCGGCCAGCGCCTTGAGCATGATGGCCGAGTAGTCGTCGAGGTCGTCGGTGAAATACTTCTCCTTCTTCTCGACGCCGAGACCCGCCGTGACCGCGAAGATGCCCACGTAATCCGCGAGACCGCTCTCGCGCGGCGCGACGAAATCGGCGAGGCAGCGGCTGGGCCGAGTCACCCCGTCGATCACGTGCTTCTCGGTCTGCTGGCGCATGCCCCACCAGGTGAGCGCTGCCTCGCTGCGAGACTCGTCCGTGTAGAGCACGATGTCGTCGTCGTTCACCGTGTTGGCCGGCCAGAAGCCGATCACGCCGCTCGCCGTGAGCCAGCGGCCTTCGATCAGGCGCTTGAGCATGCGCTGGCCGTCGGCGTACACGCGCACGGCCTCGGTGCCGACGATCTCGTCTTTCAGGATCGCCGGGAAAGGCCCCGCCAGATCCCAGGTCTGGAAGAAGGGGCCCCAGTCGATGTACTTGGCAAGTTCGGTGAGATCGAAGTTCCGGAACACGCGGCGGCCGATGAACTTCGGCACCGGCGGCACATAGCCCGACCAGTCGATCGGCGTCTTGTTGGCGCGCGCCTTCGCGAGCGGCCAGAGCGGCACCTGCTTCTTGTTGGCGTGCAGTTGCCGCACCTTGTCGTAATCGGCGTTGATCTCGTCGATGTAGTTGGCCGCCTGCTCGGACAACAGCGACTGCGCCACGCTCACGCTGCGCGAGGCATCGGGCACGTAGACGACCGGGCCTTCGTAGTGCGGCGCGATCTTGACTGCCGTGTGCACGCGGCTGGTGGTCGCGCCGCCGATCAACAGGGGAATCTTCCGGATGCGGAAATGCTCGTCCTTCTGCATCTCGCCGGCGACGTACTGCATCTCCTCCAGGCTCGGCGTGATGAGGCCCGACAGCCCGACGATGTCCGCGCCCTCGACCTTTGCGCGCGCAAGGATCTCGTGGCATGGGACCATCACACCCATGTTCACCACTTCGAAGTTGTTGCACTGGAGCACGACGGTGACGATGTTCTTGCCGATGTCGTGCACGTCGCCCTTGACGGTGGCGATGACGATCTTGCCCTTGGTCCGCACGTCGCGGCCCGCGGCCTCGTCCTGGCGCTTTTCTTCCTCGATGTAGGGAATGAGGTGGGCCACCGCCGACTTCATCACGCGGGCCGACTTCACCACCTGCGGCAGGAACATCTTGCCCTGGCCGAACAGGTCGCCCACGATGTTCATGCCGTCCATCAGCGGGCCTTCGATCACGTGCAGCGGCCGGCCGCCCTTGGCGAGGATCTGCTGGTAGGCCTCCTCGGTGTCCTCGACGATGAAGTCGGTGATGCCGTGCACCATCGCGTGCGACAGCCGCTGGTTGACATGCACCGGGTGCTCCGGCGTGCCGCGCCATTCGAGCTTCTTGCTCTCGTCCTTGGCACCGCTCTTCGCGGTCTCGGCGACTTCAACGAGGCGCTCCCCGGCATCGGGCCGGCGGTTCAACACGACGTCCTCGACGCGCTCGCGCAGTTCGGGCTCCAGGTCGTCGTAGACGCCGACCATGCCGGCGTTGACGATGCCCATGTCCATGCCCGCCTTGATCGCGTGGTACAGGAACACGGTGTGGATCGCTTCGCGCACCGGGTCGTTGCCGCGGAAGCTGAAGCTCACGTTCGAGACGCCGCCCGACACCTTCGCACCCGCCAGGTTCTCCTTGATCCAGCGCGTGGCGTTGATGAAATCGACGGCGTAGTTGTTGTGCTCCTCGATGCCCGTGGCGATCGCGAAGATGTTCGGGTCGAAGATGATGTCCTCGGGCGGGAAATCGATCTCATCGACCAGGATGCGGTAGGCGCGTTCGCAAATCTCGATCTTGCGTTCGTAGGTATCGGCCTGGCCCTTTTCGTCGAAGGCCATGACGACCGCCGCCGCACCGTAGCGACGCAGCAGCCGCGCATGGTGGCGGAACTGGTCCTCGCCTTCTTTCATGCTGATCGAGTTCACGATGCCCTTGCCCTGGATGCAGCGCAGGCCGGCCTCGATGACTTCCCACTTGGAACTGTCGACCATGATGGGCACGCGCGCGATGTCGGGCTCGCTGGCGATCAGGTTCAGGAAGCGCACCATCGCGGCCTTGCTGTCGAGCATGGCCTCGTCCATGTTGATGTCGATGACCTGCGCGCCGTTCTCGACCTGCTGGCGCGCGACGGCCAGGGCGTCCTCGAACTGGCCGTTCAGGATCATCCGCGCGAAGGCCTTCGAGCCGGTGACGTTGGTGCGCTCGCCGATATTGACGAACAAGGCGCCCTCGCCGATCTGCACCGGCTCGAGGCCGGACAGCTTCATCGGGGGGACGAGGACTGGAGAGGAATCGGAAGACATGGGCTCACCTGCGGGCAATGGAATCAGGCGAGCGTCGTTGCAATCCATGGGATGGAAGCCCAAGCCTGACGCGGCCGTCTCGAAGCCAGACGGCGGCGCTGCAACGCTCCTTGGGAGCCGCGGATTTTACGCCGGCTGCGCGACAGTGGCGGCCGATGCGGGCAGGCCGAAGAGCGCGTCGAAGGCCCAGTTGAAGACGAAGGTGTAGACCAGGAAGAACACGACCAGTCCGAGGTCCATCACCAGCGCATCCCACAGGCTGACGTCCAGCCACCAGGCGAAGATCGGCACGAGGAAGGCGACCAGCCCGCCCTCGAACCCGATCGCGTGGGCGATCCGGCGCTTCAGGCTGCGGCCGCGCACGGCCTGGCGGGATTCCCAGCGCTCGAACAAGGCGTTGAAGCTCAAGTTCCACAGCACGGCGATGACCGAGGCAATCACGGCCAGAACCCCGGAGTGCCCCAGCCCCTGGCCCGACATCAGCGCCAACCCGGCGCTTGCCGCCACGATGGCAATGCCTTCGTAGAGCGAGATGTAGACGACGCGACGCTTGAGCCCTTGCATGAAATCAATCCCGTTTGGTTGGTGTTGGGATGGACTTTATGTGTCATCGGCTGATATATAAAGTCATCTTCTTTCAGATTTGTTGATAGATTGGGCGCGCATGAGCTTTTCCAGCGACAACGTGGAGGTGTTCCTCGCCGTCCTCGATCACGGCTCCTTTTCGGCCGCGGCCCGGACGCTGGGGAGGGTTCCGTCCGCCGTCAGCATGACGATTGCGAATCTCGAAGCCGAACTCGATCTCCAGCTCTTCGACCGCAGCGGCCGTGAACCCCAGCCGACAGCGGCTGCGCGCTCGCTGGAACCGCAGGCGCGATTGCTCGCTGCCCAGCTCAAGCAGCTCCAGGTGCAGGCGCTGGCGCTGACGCAGGGGCTGGAGAGCCGACTGACGCTCGCGATCGCGCCTGAGTTGCTTGCGGCGCCCTGGAGCGGACCGTTGGCCGCACTGGCGAATGAATTTCCGCTGCTGGAGGTCGAGGTGCTGGCCGCGCCCCAGGCTGACGCGCTGAGCCTGCTGCACAGCGGTCGGGCCCAACTGGCGTTGGTCTTCGAGCGCCCGAGCCTCGACGGCCGGGAGGGCTTTCAGGAAGTGGCGAGCGACACCATGGTGGCCGTCATGGCGCCCGACCATCCCGTGCTGACCGCCGCCGGTGGCCGGTTGGGCGCGGAGCACCTGACGACGACGCGGCAGATCGTGGTCGCCGGGCGCGATCTCGCGAGCAGCGATCCGCGCTTCGTGTTCGCGCGACACGTCTGGCGCACCGACAACGCGCTCGCGGCGCTGAGCCTGATCACGGCCGGCCTCGGGTGGGGCTGGCTGCCGCGCAATTTCGCTCGACCGCATGTGGCAGCGGGTGCGGTGGTCGAGATCCCTTTCGAGAATCTGTCGAACGGACTGGACCTGTGGGTGGACGTCGTCTGGTCGCGGGAGCGACCGCTGGGGCTTGGCGCGCAGCGCTTTGTCGCGTTGATGAAGCGTTAGTCGCCTATTGGTGGTCGCCGCGGCCGCGGTCGTGGCCTTGGCCGCCCTGGTTGCCGCCGTGGCCGTGATTTCGTCCTTGGTCGCCGCCGCCATGGCCCTGGCCGTGATTGCCCTGCCCGTCGCCGCGCGGCTGCCCCGGTGGCCGGCCGCCGGACTGTTGGAAGCCGCCTCCAGGAGGCGGTGGGCGAACGCCAGGGGGCGGTCCGGGCGGCCTGTGGCCCGGATCATGTGGCGGGCGGATGCCTGCCGGCGGCAGCGGCCGGATCGCGGACACAGGCGGACGGATCCCCGCAGGGGGCGGGCGATATCCATGGTGCGGACCATAGCCCGGCCACGGATTGGGGCGCCAGGCCGGGACCGGCGGCGGTAGCGGGCGCCAGCCCGGAACCGGCGGCGGCGGTGGTCGGCCACCCCACCAGCGCGGCTGCCCGTACCAGGGGCGGTCGCGGTAGTAGTCGCCCCAGTAGCTTCCGATGGCGAAGGTCACGATGGGCACGCCGATGACCGCGCCATACGTGGCCAGCGGCACGCGTTGTTCCTGGTAGGCATAGTCGAGGCTGCCCGCGTAGGCCCATCCGCGAAGCCCGTCCGGCAGCACGACGTCGCACCATCCATACCCGCTGGTGCAGCCCATCACCTGAACCGGCTGGCCCGGGGCCAGGGTGGCCACCAGTGGATAGGTGCTCGAAGGTCCGGCGCGGAGATTGACGGCTCCCCGCGTAAAGGCGTCTTGCGCGGCTGCAGCCAACGGAAGCGCCAGGGCGATGGTGCCGATGCCGATCCATCGCCGTGTCGTTTTCTGCATATGGGATTTCCTTTTGTTCTGCCGGTCAGGGTAGGTGCGCCGCAAAGCGGCTGTCAATCGGCCATGGCCTCTCCAAAACAACGGCTAACCGCGCGATGTCGTGCACCGCGTCAACGTTTGGAGAGTTTCTTCACCTCGGCTTCACAAGCGCCAAGGTGCGGGGCATTCAAGCCGCTTCGCGATAGCCGGCGCGATGCAGGCTGCGGCCGGCGATCGGCGCAACCGCCCGCCCGATGGCCGCGATGTGCTCGGGCGTGGTGCCGCAGCAGCCGCCCACGATGTTGACCAGCCCTTCGGCCGCGAACTCGTGCAACAGGCGCGAAGTGACGTCAGGCGTTTCGTCGAAGCCCGTCTCACTCATCGGATTGGGCAGGCCGGCGTTGGGATAGCAGCTGATGAAGGTGTCGTCCGCAACGCGTGCCAATTCCTGGATGTAGGGCCGCATCAGCGCCGCACCCAGCGCGCAGTTGAGGCCGATGGCCAGCGGCTGCGCATGGCGCACGCTGTGCCAGAAGGCGGTCACTGTCTGGCCGCTGAGGATGCGGCCGGACGCGTCGGTCACGGTGCCGCTGATGATCAGCGGAAGCCGCTCGCCGCTGGCCTCGAAGTACTCGTCGATCGCGAACAACGCGGCCTTGGCATTGAGCGTATCGAAGATGGTCTCGACCAGCAGCACGTCGGCGCCGCCCTCGACCAGGGCCTCGACCTGCTCGTAGTAGGACTCGCGCAGCTCCTCGAAGCTCACGTTTCGCGCGCCGGGATCGTTCACGTCAGGGCTGATGCTCGCGGTCTTGGGCGTCGGGCCGAGGGCGCCGGCCACGAAGCGCGGCTTGTCCGGCGTGCTGAACTTGTCGCAGGCCGCGCGGGCGAGCTTTGCGGATTCGAGGTTCATCTCGCGAGCGAGATCGGCCATCTTGTAGTCCTCCTGCGCGATGCGGGTCGCGCCGAAGGTGTTGGTCTCGATCAGGTCGGCGCCGGCCGCCAGATAGCCTTCGTGAATGTCGCGGATCACATCGGGCCGCGTCAGCGAGAGCAACTCGTTGTTGCCCTTGACGTCGCGCGGGAAGTCCTTGAACCGTTCGCCCCGGTACTGTTCTTCCGTCAGCTTGAAGCGCTGGATCATCGTGCCCATCGCGCCGTCCAGGATGGCGATGCGTTGGCTCAGGATGTCGGGCAGTTGCTGCGCGCGGGTGTAGGCGATGGGCTTCATGGGACCGATTGTAGGAAGCGCTTTCCTCCCCGCGCCAGTGGCGGGTCTTGGCTGCTGCCTAGCTGGCGAGGATTTCGCCCAGCGCGTGCAGGAAATGCGCGTTGTCGTCGGCGCTGCCGATCGAGACACGGATGAAGGTCTCGAAACCCGGCTCCTTCCATGGCTTGACGATGATCCCGCGCGCCAGAAGTGCCTCGTTGACCGGACCGTTCGGCCGCGCCAGGTCGATGAACAGGAAGTTGGCCGCAGATGGCGCGATGCGCAGTCCGGGCACGTTCATCGCACGCAGTTGCCGCACGAGCACCTTGCGCTGCTTGACCGTCGCCTCGACGGCGTTCGCCATGAAGGCCTCGTCGCCCCAGGCGGCCAGCGCGGCAGCCTGTGCGGCCTCGTTGACGTTGAAGGGCGTGCGCACACGATCCAGCCACTGGATGAGCGAAGCATCCGACGCTATGCCGTAACCCACGCGCAGCCCCGCCAGGCCCCACGCCTTCGAGAAGGTGCGCAGCACGATCCACGGACGCTGCTGCGCACGCAGCGCGGCCAGTGCATCGGGAAAGCCTTGCGCGAGCCGTGCGTATTCGTAGTAGGCCTCGTCGATCACCAGCAGCGTGCCCGCCGGCGTGGCGGACAGCAGTTGCTCGAACGCCTGTGCATCGAACATGCAGCCAACCGGGTTCGATGGATTGGCGAGCATCGCGATCTTCGGCCCCTGCGCAAGGGCTTCGCACCATGCATCGAGGTCGAATTCGAGCGAAGGCGTGAGCGCAAGCAACTCGACCTGAGCACCCATCATGCGCGGGTAGATCTCGTGCAGGCCGAAGGCGGGCCGCTGCGTGAGCACGCGGTCGCCGGGTGAAATGAAGGCCTGGCAGAGCATCTGCAGGATCGATTCGGAGCCATTGCCGATCACGATCTCTTCCGCGCGTGCGCCGGTGCGTTCGGCGATGGCCGCTCGCAATGCCGTGCAGTTCGCATCAGGGTACGTCCCCACTCGGAGCGCCAAGTCCGCCAGTGCACGTGCAACCGCGGGGCTCGCGCCGAAGGGGTTCTCGTTGCTCGCGAGGCGCGCGATGCGATCGACACCATAGCGCGAACGCACGGCCTCCGACGACAGGCCCGCGTTGTAAGGCGGGAGCGTGGGTACCTCGGGGCGCACGAGTTCGCGGATGACGGATGCGTTCATTGAAGACCTTGCCGGGATTCAGAAGATGACTAGCGCTGCCGCGCTTCGACGAAATCAAGCACCGCAGCCAACATGCGTCGCACGTGCGGTTTCACGAGCGCCGCGCGCTCGGGCAGGTAGTCGAAGGGCGGCGCCTCCTGCATGTAGCTGCACTGCGTCATTTCGAGCTGCACGGCGTGTACGCCCTGCGCAGGTTGCCCATGATGTCGCGTGATGTAGCCGCCGGTGAAGCGGCCGTTCAGCACGCTCGTGAATCCCGGTGCTTGCTTGGCGATGCCCAGCAGCGTCTCGGCCAGCGCGGGATCGCAACTCGCACCCTGCGCGGTGCCGAGATTGAGGTCGGGCAGCTTGCCTTCGAAGAAACGCGGCAGCACGGAGCGGATCGAATGCGCGTCCCACAGCGCGGCGATGCCGTGCTGTTCCTTGATGCGCGCGAGTTCGTCGGCGAGCTGCCGGTGGTAGGGCTGCCAGATGGCCTCGCGCCGCTCGGCGATCTCGGCGTCGTCCGGGACATCGCCGGCGGGATAGAGCGGCGTGTCGTCGAAGGTGTCGACCGGGCACAAGCCGGTGACGCTCTGCCCCGGATAGAGGCTCGCACCGTCGGGCGGACGGTTGAGGTCCACCACATAGCGCGAGTGCGTGGCGACGAGCACCGAAGCGCCGAGGTCGTCGGCGAAGTCGTAGAGGCGTTCCAGATGCCAGTCCGTGTCGGGCACGTGGCGCGCCTCGTCGCTCAGGCGCGCAGCGATGCGCGTCGGCAGGTGTGTGCCGACGTGCGGCATCGAGATCAGCAGCGGACGCGTGCCGCGCCGGAAGCGGAAGGGAGGCTCGGTGGTGGTGAAAGGCATGGTTTCAATCCTTGGCGAGAAGTTGGCTGCGCGCCGCCACGAAGGCGGCTGCGGCTTCGTCGTGCGCGACGTGGCGGCCGGTGGTGGTCCGCAACTGCCCGGCGACACGGACGGCATCGATGGCGGAAGTGCGATGGCTCGCGAACACGTGCGCGGACAGCATGTCGGCCGCGCCGAGCCCCTGCAGCGCAACGTTCGCCGCATCGAGCACGACGAAGTCCGCCTTCTGGCCCACAGCGAGACCACCGACGGCGCGAGCCGATGCCTGCGCTCCGCCCTGCACCGCCGCGAGCGTGAGCGCGGTTGCGACTTCGCGATGCGCGGCGTCGGCACCCACGTTGCGTTGCCGCGTGACGAGGCGCTGGCCGTATTCCAGCATCAGCAGTTCCTCGGCCGCGTTGACGCAGGCATGGCTGTCGGAGCCGATGCCCCAGCGTCCACCGCCTGCGCGCCATGTGTCGAAATCGAAGATGCCATCGCCGAGGTTCGCCTCGGTGGTCGGGCACAGGCCGGCGACCGCGCCGCTGGCCGCCGCACGGCGGTATTCGTTCGCGTCCATGTGCGTCGCATGCACGAGGCACCAGCGCGCATCGACAGGCGCGTGGTCGAGCAGCCACGCCACAGGCCGCTGGCCGCTCCAGGCGAGGCAGGCATCGACTTCGCCGGTCTGTTCGGCGATGTGAATGTGGATCGGCGCGGTGGGGTCGATGGCATCCAGGCCCGCGAGCGCGTCGCGCAGTGCATCCGGCGGCACGGCGCGCAGTGAATGCGGCGCGAGGCCGAGGCGCGCGCCCTGTGCCTCGCAAGCGGGACGCAGCCGCTCCAGCAGACGCAGCATCGAATCGGTCGAGCGGATGAAGCGCCGCTGGCCCTCGCTGGGCGGCAGCGCGCCGAAGCCGCTCGTCTGGTAGAGCACCGGCAGCAGCGTGAGCCCGATGCCAGCGCGCTGTGCCGCACGCAGCAGCGCCAACGCCAACGTCGCATCGTCGGCGTAAGGCTTGCCGTCGAGGTCGTGGTGCAGGTAGTGGAACTCGCACACCGAGGTGTAGCCGGCTTCGAGCATCTCGATGTAGAGCCAGGTGGCGATCGCCTCGACTTGTTCGGGCGAAATCGTCGCGGCGAAGCGGTACATCAGCGTGCGCCAACTCCAGAAGCTGTCCTGCGCAGCGCCGCGAAACTCGGTAAGGCCGCCGAAGGCACGCTGGAATGCATGTGAATGCAGGTTGGGCATGCCGGGTAGCACAGGTCCGGCGGCGCGCGATATGTCGCCGGCCGGCGTGCTGTCGGGCGTGACAGCGGACAGCACGCCGTCGGCATTCCATGCGAGCAGAACGTTGCGCGCCCAGCCGCTGGGCAGCAGGGCATCGGCGGCAAAGAGGGCGTACCGGGACTCAGGCAATGGCATGGCTTTGCACTTCAGCGTTGAAGCCCGGAGGCGATACGCCCTTGGCGCACGATGGTGCGCGCGGGCTGCTGGCCGAACCAGTAGGCAAGCTCGGCGCTCTCGCGTAGCTGCCACAGCACGAAGTTGGCAGGGCGGCCAATGGCCAAGACGCCGTGCGTGTCCTGCAGACCCAGCGCACGCGCTGCGTGCCGGGTCACGCCTGCCAGCGCCTCGGGCACGGTCAGTCGGAACAGCGTGCAGGCCATGTTGACCATCAGCAGCAGGCTGAGTACAGGCGAGGTACCCGGGTTGTGATCGGTAGACACCGCCATCGGTACGCCCGCCGCACGCAGCGCATCGATCGGCGGAAGGTGCGTGTCGCGCAGCGTGTAGTAGGCGCCGGGCAGCAGCACCGCGACCGTCCCGGCCTCGCGCATCGCCGCAATGCCGTCGGTGGAGAGATGCTCGATGTGATCGCAGGACAGCGCCCCATAACGCGCCGCGAGCGCCGCGCCGCCCATGTCGGACAGTTGCTCGGCGTGCAGCTTGACCGGCAGCCCCAGGGCCTCGGCCGCCTGGAACACGCGCTCGGTCTCGGCCAGCGTGAAGGCGATGCGCTCGCAGAACACATCGACCGCATCGACAAGCCCTTCTGCGGCGAGCGCAGGCAGCATCTCGGTGCAGACAAGATCAACGTAATCGCCACTGCGGCCCGCGTATTCGGGTGGCAGCGCGTGCGCGCCAAGGAAGGTGGTACGCACGGTGACACCGTACGTTTCGCCCAGCCGCCGCGCCACACGCAATTGCTTGCGTTCGTGTTCGAGCGCGAGGCCGTAACCCGACTTGATCTCGATCGCGCAGACACCTTCGGCCAGCAATTGTTCAAGGCGTTGTGCCGCTTGTGCGTAGAGCGTGTCTTCGTCCGCCTCACGCGTAGCGCGCACGGAGGAAACAATGCCGCCGCCGGCCTTTGCGACTTCTTCGTAGGTCGCACCGGCGAGACGCATCGCGAATTCGTTCGCGCGCTGTCCGCCGTAGACCAGGTGCGTGTGGCAATCGACAAGGCCGGGGGTGATCAGCGCGTCGCGGCCGTCGAAGCGCGGCAGGCCGGCGTATGTGCCGGGCAAGTCGCTTTGCCTGCCGATCCAGGCGATCTTGCCGGCGGCCACGACGATGGCCGCGTCGCCGTCGATGGACTGATCGTTGGCCAGGGCGCCCGGCGCAATCCGGAGGCGTTCCCAGACACCGTCGGCGGAAGGGAGTTCGGAATGGGTCATGGTGTTCATTCGCCGGAGCCTGTCGTTGTCGATTCGATCTGCACCGCGATGAGCGCGGCGTCGACGTCGCGCGAGGCGGCCTGACACCCGTGCACTTCGCCGTCCCACCAGAGGCCGGTGCCTGGCTCGCAATCGATGTCATTCAATCGCCAATGCCCGCGCAACGCCAGCAGCAGCCCGTGTCCGGCAGGCGCGATGTCGCCACCTTCGCGCAGCACGCGCACCTCCGCGCGCAGGCGGCCGCGGCGCGTCATCACGTTGAAGTCCGTCGAGGCGCCGCCGAGCAACTCGCAATCCAGCGCCACGTCACCGCCAAAGGCGAATGGCGCATGCGGAACGTCGAGCCGATGGTCGATTCGCCCATCGCGCGAACGAAGATGAACACCGGCACCCTCCAACAGCATGATCACGCGATCGACATCGGCAAAGGCCGAGAACGGCCCCGCCTTGTCGATCGTCGCGATGCTCACGCGCCAGTCGAAGCCTTCCATGCCCGCGCCAGGCGGCGAGCACACGATCTCGCGCGTTACGCCGCCTCCGTTCTTCCACGGGGTCGCGGACAGCGAGGCGATGTCGAAGCGGTGCAGTGCCACGTTGCGTCGGATCGCTGCGCTTACTTGATCATCGGCAGGTTCAGCCCCTGCTTCTTCGCCGTCGCGATCGCGATGTCGTAGCCGGCATCGGCATGGCGCATCACGCCGGTCGCCGGGTCGTTGAAGAGCACGCGCTCGATGCGCTTGGCCGCCGCGTCGGTGCCGTCGCAGACGATAACCACGCCAGAGTGCTGCGAATAGCCCATGCCCACGCCGCCGCCGTGGTGCAGGCTGACCCAGGTCGCACCGCCCGCGGTGTTGAGCAGCGCGTTGAGAAGCGGCCAGTCGGACACGGCATCGGTGCCGTCCTTCATGGATTCGGTCTCACGGTTGGGGCTGGCGACCGAGCCAGTATCCAGGTGGTCGCGGCCGATCACGATCGGGCCCTTGAGCTCGCCGTTCTTCACCATCTCGTTGAACGCCAGACCCGCAACGTGCCGTTCGCCCAAGCCCAGCCAGCAGATGCGCGCCGGCAGGCCCTGGAATGCGATGCGGTCGCGCGCCATGTCGAGCCAACGGTGCGTGTGCTTGTTCTCAGGGAACAGTTCCTTGATCTTGGCGTCGGTCTTGTAGATGTCTTCCGGGTCGCCCGAGAGCGCCACCCAGCGGAACGGGCCCTTGCCTTCGCAGAACAGCGGCCGGATGTAGGCCGGCACGAAGCCGGGGAAGTCGAACGCGTTCTTCACGCCTTCATCGAAAGCGACCTGGCGGATGTTGTTGCCGTAGTCGACCGTCGGGATGCCCATCGCCTGGAAGTCGAGCATGGCCTGCACGTGCACCGCGCAGGACTTGGCGGCCGCCTTGCGCAAGGTCGGATGCTGCGTCGGATCGGCCTTGGCGGCTTCCCATTGCGCGAGCGTCCAGCCGATCGGCAGGTAGCCGCTGGCGAGGTCGTGCGCGGAGGTCTGGTCGGTCACGAGGTCGGGCTTGATGCCACCGGCCTTCGCGCGCTTCACCAGTTCAGGGAGGATTTCGGCCGCGTTGCCCAGCAGGCCGATGGACACCGCCTCGCCGGCCTCGGTGTGCTGCTTGATGAGCGCGATGGCGTCATCGATGTCCTTCGCCTGCTTGTCGAGATAGCGCGTGCGCAGGCGGAAGTCGATGCTGGCCTGCTGACATTCGATGTTGAGAGAGACCGCACCCGCGAGCGTTGCCGCCAGAGGCTGCGCGCCGCCCATGCCGCCGAGACCCGCGGTGAGAATCCATTTGCCCGTGAGGTCGTTGTTGTAGTGCTGCCGGCCCGCTTCGACGAAGGTCTCGAAGGTGCCCTGCACGATGCCCTGGCTGCCGATGTAGATCCAGCTGCCGGCGGTCATCTGGCCGTACATCATCAGGCCCTTGCGATCGAGCTCGCTGAAGTGCTCCCACGTGGCCCACTTCGGCACGAGATTCGAGTTCGCGAGCAGCACGCGCGGCGCGTTCTCGTGCGTCTTGAACACGCCCACGGGCTTGCCCGATTGAATGAGCAGCGTCTCGTCGTCGTTGAGTTCCTTGAGCGACGCGAGGATCTGGTCGAAGCAGGCCCAGTCGCGCGCCGCACGGCCGATGCCGCCATAGACCACGAGGTCCTGCGGGCGTTCCGCCACCTCGGGGTCGAGGTTGTTCTGCAACATGCGGAACGGCGCCTCGGTGAGCCAACTCTTGCAGTTGAGCGTGCTGCCGCGCGGCGCGCGGATCACGCGGCTGGCGTCATGGCGGGGGTCGGCCTTGGCGGCGAGGAATTTGTCGGGTGCGTTCATGGCGAAGTGTCCTTTCGATGACGGAACTTGATCGTTGATTCAGATGCGGCTGGGCAGGATGGACTGCACGGCCTCGGGCCACTGGCTCTGACGCGCCCACGTGCGCATCGCTTCGATGGAGGTGGCGAGGAAACGGTCCTGGTCGATGAAGGCGACGCGCTCGCGGATCGCGGCGAATTCGGCTTCGAGGAGCGGCGAGCTCTTTGGTCCGCGTTTCAACTCAATGCCCTGCGCGGCGGCCATCGCTTCGATGCCGACGACCACTGCGGTGTTTTCCACCATGTCGGCAAGACGACGGCCCGCGAACGTGGCCATCGACACATGGTCTTCCTGGTTGGCCGAAGTCGGCAGGCTGTCGACGCTGGCGGGGTGTGCGAGCGACTTGTTCTCCGACGCGAGCGCCGCGGCCGTGACCTGCGCGATCATGAAACCGGAGTTGACGCCGCCGTCGCGCACGAGGAATGGCGGCAGCCCTGACAGGCCGCTGTCGAGCAGCAGCGCCATGCGGCGCTCGGAAATCGCACCGACTTCGCTCACTGCGAGCGCGATGATGTCGGCCGCGAAGGCGACCGGCTCCGCGTGGAAGTTGCCCCCGGAGATCACGTCGCCGTTGTCGAAGACGAGCGGGTTGTCGGATGCCGCATTGGCTTCGATGCGCAGCACGCGCGCGGCATGCGCGAGGTTGTCGAGGCAGGCGCCCATCACCTGTGGCACGCAGCGGATCGAATACGGGTCCTGCACGCGTCCGCAGTCGGCGTGTGAAGGGACGATCTCGCTGCCTTCAAGCAGCGTGCGCATGGCACCAGCCACTGCGATCTGGCCCGGCTGTCCGCGTGCAGCGTGGATGCGGGCGTCGAAGGGCTTGATCGAACCTTGGATGGCTTCGAGCGACAGCGCGCCGGCCATCATGCCGGCTGCGAAGACATCCTCGGCGCCGAAGAGGCCGGCCAGCGCGAGCGCCGTCGAAACTTGGGTGCCGTTGAGCAGCGCGAGTCCTTCCTTGGGGCCGAGCACGAAGGGTGCAATCCCGATGCGGCCGAGCGCCTCGGCGCCGCCAATCACATCGCCCTCGGGCGTCGTGACTTCACCTTCGCCGATCAGCACGCAGGCCAGATGCGCGAGCGGTGCGAGGTCGCCCGACGCGCCGACCGAGCCCTTGGACGGGATGCGCGGCAGCAGGCCGGCATTGCACAGGCTGAGCAGCGCATCGACGATTTCGGGCCGCACGCCCGAATGGCCGCGCGCCAGGCTCACGGCCTTGGTCGCGAGCACGAGGCGCACCACGCCCGCGGCCAGTGGCTCGCCCGTGCCGGCGCTGTGCGAGAGCACCAGATTGCGCTGCAGTTCGGCAAGACGTTCGGTCGGAATGATGGTCTGCGCCAGCTTGCCGAAGCCCGTGTTGATGCCGTAGACCACGTCGCCGGATTCGACGATCTTGCGCACCGTGGCTTGTGCGGCCAGCAGGCCGGCACGCGCCGACGGATGCAGCGCCAGTTGCTCGCCGCCAGCGTGCACGCGGCGCAGCGTGGCCAGATCGACTTCACCGGGCGTCAGCACGATGGGCGCGGTGGTGAGAGAAGCGTTGTCCATGAGGGATCCTGTCTATACAAGTAGGGGCGTCAAAAGATGTGAGGGCGGACGGACCCGTCCTAACCAATGCTGGGATTGCCGTCGGCGCGGAACCGGCTGCCGAGGCGGTAGCGCGACGCGGGATGCAGGCAGCGGACCATCGTCACGGGCGTGGTGCGTGTCCAGGTGCGTCGCGTGAGCAGCAGGCACGGATCGGTCCCGGCCATGTCGAGGCGTTCGGCCTGCTCGAGCGTCGGCAGCACGGCGTCGACGACATGCTCGATCTGGTCGAACGGCACGTTGCGCACCAGGAATTCGCTCGGCGGGATCGCCGAGAAATCCTGTTCGAGGAAATTCGGAACCACGCGCGGATTGACGTAGCGGTCTTCGAGCTGCACCGGGATGTCGTTCTCGAGATGCAGGCAGACGGTATGGAAGACCGATTCGCCGGGCCGCAGGTCGAGCCACACAGCGACGTCGGGCGAAGCCGCGATGCGCTCGGCCACCAGGAACTCGCAGCGATAGTCGTGGCCGCGTGCGCGGATCTCGCTCGCGATGTTGGCAATCTGCAGCAGCGTCGACTGGGGCTTGTCCTCGGCGACGAAGCTGCCCACGCCCGCTACACGCACGATGCGGCCCTGCTCCACCAGTTCGCGCAGCGCGCGATTGACGGTCATGCGGGCCACGCCGAACTGCGCGACCAGTTCGCTTTCCGATGGCAGGCGATGGCCCGCCACCCAGGAGCCGTCCTGGATCTTGTGCGTGATGAAGGCCTTGACCTGCTCATAGAGCGCCATCGCGGGCAGGGTTGCGTGCGCGCGTGCGTCGGCGGCTTTGCGAAGGCTGGAGGCGGTCATGGCTTCTTCTATTCAGGCTGTATCAGTGCTCGGCCGCGGCCATGGATTCCGCGCGGATCTCTTCGGTGAGGCGCGCCTTGATCTCCATGAACTCGGGCGAGGTCTTGATCGTGTAGTGACGGGGATGCGGAAAGTCGACCGCGATCTCCGACTTGATGCGGCCGGGCCGCGCGCTGAACACGGCCACGCGGTTCGCCATGAAGATCGCCTCGTCGATGTCGTGCGTGACGAAGAGCACCGTCTTGCGCGCCGACTCCCAGATGCCGAGAAGCAGTTCCTGCATCAGAACGCGGGTCTGGTTGTCCAGTGCGCCGAAGGGCTCGTCGAGCAGCAGCATCTTCGGATCGTTGGCGAGCGCGCGCGCAATCGCGGTGCGCTGCTGCATGCCGCCGGAAAGCTGCTTCGGAAAGTGGTTCTCGAAGCCGCGCAGCCCGACCTTGGCGATGAAGAAGTCGCTGCGCTCCTTCTGTTCGGCCTCGCTCATGCCGCGCTCGCGCAGGCCGAAGCGGATGTTCTGCGCGATCGTGAGCCACGGGAAGAGCGTGTAGCTCTGGAACACCACGCCGCGATCGGCGCCCGGGCCTTCGATGGTCTGGCCGTCGAGCAGCACGCGCCCTTCGGTCGGATAGTCGAGGCCGGCGACGATGCGCAGCAATGTGGACTTGCCGCAGCCCGAGGGGCCGAGGATGGTGACGAAGTCGTTCTCGCGCACTTCGAAGTCGATCGGCAGCAGCGCCTGCGTCTTCTGGCCGCGCGTGCCGGTGAAGGTGCGCGAAACACCGCGAATGGAAAGCTGGTTCATCAGATGGTGCTCCAGGCGAAGAGGCGGCGATTGAGCGCCTTGAAAGCGAAGTCCGAAATCAGGCCGATCACGCCGATGACGATGATCCCGAAGATGATCTGCCCGGTGTTCAGCAGCGCCTGGCTGTCGGTGATCATGTGGCCGATGCCGGAGGACGAACCGATCAGCTCGGCGACGATGACGTAGGTCCAGGCCCATCCCAGCACGAGGCGCAGCGTCTCGGCGATGCCCGGCGCGGCGCCCGGGATGAGCACCCGCAGGACGATGCCGCGGCTGTTGGCGCCCAGCGTGTAGGCCGCCTCGATCAGGTCGCGCCGTGCGCTGCCCACGGTGACGGCCACCATCAGCGTGACCTGGAACACCGAGCCGATGAAGATCACCAGCAGCTTCTGCGCTTCGCCGATGCCGGCCCAAAGGATCAGCAGCGGAATGAAGGCCGAGGCAGGCAGATAGCGGCAGAACGACACGAAGGGCTCGAAGAAGGCTTCGACGCTCTTCCAGGTGCCCATCGCGATCCCGAGCGGCACCGCGACGATGGCGGCAAGCACGAAGCCGCCGAACACGCGCCACACGGTCATGCCGATGTCGTGGCTGAAGTCGTACTGCGTGAAGAGGTTCACGCCCTCCTTGACCATGGTGATGGGGCTGGCAAGGAAGGTCGGCGAGACGAAGCCGCCGAGCGTGAAGAAGCTCCAGACGACCACGAAGACCACGAAGAAGCCCAGTCCGAGCAGCCAGCGCGCTCGCGCGCTGACGGGTTCGAGCGGGGCCAGCGCCCGGCGCCGGCGAGGCGCCGTCGACGCGACCGCCCCTACGGGGATCACCGGCTTGGATGAGTTCATGACAGGCGTCGCGTCCATGGTGCGCTCTTACTTGATGAAGCTGGTGTCGAAAGTGGCGTTCAGGTCGTCCGGCGCCTTGCGGATCACACCCGACTCCAACAGGATGACCTGCGCATCCTTCATGAACGGCATGATGTCGTTGGCGAAGAACTTCTGGTTGGCCGCCTTGTCGGACCAGCGCAGGTAGGCCGACGACTTGGCGAACTGCTCGCCCGTCTGCTTGACCGCCGCACCCATGATCTCGTTGGCCTTGGCGGGATCGTTCTTGATCATCTCCAGCGCCTCGAAGTACGAATTGGTCAGCGCCTGCGCAGCCTTGGCGTTGGACTTGAGCCAGGTCGGCGCGCAGCCGACCGTGTCCATCACCATCGGGTAGTCAAGCGTCGTGGCGAGGATCTTGCCGGCGGCCGGGTTGGAGCGCACGGTCGAGAGATACGGCTCATAGGTCATCGCGGCGTCGTTCTGGCCGGCGACGAAGGCCTGGGCAGCGGGCTGCGGCTCGAGCGAGACCAGTTTCACATCCTTCATGCTCATGCCGTTCTTGTTGAGCATCCACGCCAAGCCGAAGTAAGGCGAGGTGCCCGGCGCGCTGACCCCGACTGCCTTGCCCTTCAAGTCGGCAAAGGTCTTGACGTCATTGCGAACCGCGATGCCGTCGGCGCCGTAGGACTTGTCCATCTGGAAGATCTGCACGATCGGCACGCCGTTGGCGTTCCAGGCCACGTGCGTCTCGACCGTGGTGGCCGCGCACTGCACGGCACCCGAAGCCACGGCCAGATGGCGGTCCTTCTGCGGGATCATGCGGATTTCGACGTCGAGGCCGTTCTTCTTGAAGATGCCTGTCTTGTCCGCCAGCGTGAGCGGCGCAAAGCCGGTCCAGCCGGACATGCCGAGCACGATCTTGGTTTCTTCCGCGCTGGCGTTCGCCGCCATGGCCGCGACGCATGCCCCTGCCGCGACCAGCGAGGCGATTTTTCCGACCGACTTGACCATCTAGGTTCTCCTGTTGCGTTTCAAAAAAAGTTCGGCTCCCTGGACCGCATGAGGCGCGGATACCAGCAGGACGCCGAGTTTCTTTCGCTGCGATGCACCTGTATATACAGGTTAACCCGGAATCGCGGTTCAGATCAAGAGCCGCGTTGCCCCTTCCCAGTGCAGGAAAGCGGTTTCATGCACCAAAAGCTGTCTAGACAGGATGCAAAGCAACGAACAGGACTCTGGTTCGCAAACGTCGTGCCAGCCGGCGGAAGGCCATCGGAGACAATGGGGTTCGCGCGCACGGGAGGTGCGCGTGCTCGCTCCAGCACCCAACGAGAACCACAGCCGCCTTGTCAGCCTTGCCCTCCGAATCCCATGCAGCCGCGCCGGAACTGATCCTTCACGAGGTCTTCGGTTACGCGCAATTCCGCGGACCCCAGCAGGGGATCGTGCATCACGTCACTGCCGGCGGCGATGCGCTAGTGCTGATGCCCACGGGCGGCGGCAAGTCGCTCTGCTATCAGATCCCAGCGATCGCACGGCAACGCGCGGGCCACGGCGTGGCGGTGGTTGTGTCGCCGCTGATCGCGCTCATGCACGATCAGGTCGGCGCGTTGCACGAAGCAGGCGTCGATGCGGCTTTTCTCAACTCCACGTTGGATTGGGAACAGACGCAGGACGTCGAACGCCGCATGCTGCGCGGCGAGATCACCCTGCTCTATGCGGCGCCCGAGCGCGTGACGACGCCGCGCTTCCTGTCGCAGCTCGATTCGCTGCATGAGCGCGGCAAGTTGTCGCTGTTCGCGATCGACGAGGCGCATTGCGTCAGCCAGTGGGGCCACGACTTCCGACCGGAATACCGCGCGCTGACCGTGCTGCACGAACGCTATGCCGGCGTGCCGCGCATCGCGCTCACCGCGACGGCCGATGCGCTCACGCGCGCGGACATCGTGGAGCGCCTTCAGCTTGAAGAGGCGCGCCAGTTCGTCTCCAGCTTCGACCGGCCGAACATCCGCTACACGATCATCGAGAAAAAGGACGCGACCACGCAGCTGCTGCGCTTCATCGAGCGCGAGCACGAGGGCGACGCGGGTGTCGTCTATTGCCAGTCCCGCAAGCGCGTCGAGGATGTGGCCCAGACACTGAGCGATGCGGGCATCAACGCCTTGCCCTACCACGCAGGCCTGGACGCTGCAGTGCGCCAGAAGCACCAGGACCGTTTCCTGCGCGACGAAGGCGTCGTGATGGTCGCGACGATCGCCTTCGGCATGGGCATCGACAAGCCCGATGTGCGCTTCGTCGCGCATCTGGACATGCCGAAGAACATCGAGGGCTACTACCAGGAAACCGGCCGCGCCGGCCGCGACGGCGAACCGGCCGACGCCTGGATGGCCTACGGACTGCAGGACGTGGTGAACCAGCGCCGCATGATCGACGAGAGCCCCGCCGGCGAAGACTTCAAGCAGGTGATGCGCGGCAAGCTCGACGCCCTGCTGTCGCTCGCCGAGGCCAGCGATTGCCGGCGCGTGCGGCTGCTCGGGTACTTCGGCGAGAAGAGCACGCCCTGCGGAAACTGTGACAACTGCATCACGCCGCCGCAGGTGTGGGATGGCACCGATGCGGCGCGCAAGCTGCTCTCCACCATCTATCGCGTGCAGCAGCAAAGCGGCATCAGCTTCGGCGCGGGGCACATCATGGACATCCTGCGCGGCAAGGCAACGGAGAAGGTCAAGCAGTTCGGGCACGAACGGGTGAGCACCTTCGGCATCGGCAGCGAGTTCACCGAGCCGCAGTTGCGCGGCGTGCTGCGGCAGTTGATCGCGACGGGCGCCCTCTCGGTCGATGCGCAGGCCTACAACACGCTGCAGCTCACCGACGGCTCACGCGCCGTGCTGAAGGGCGAGACGAAGGTGATGCTGCGCGAATCGGTCTCACAGCCCGCGGAACGGAAATCGCGGCGCGAAAAGACGGCTCGCGGCGCGCCGTCGCCGGCCGCTGCCACGCTCGATGCGCAGGCTCAGGCCCGCTTCGCCGCGCTCAAGGCCTGGCGCGGCGAGGTCGCGCGCGAGCACAACCTGCCTGCCTATGTGATCTTTCATGACGCCACGCTCGCGGCCATTGCAGAACGCGCGCCGGCCACACCCGAAGACCTCCAGGGCATCAGCGGGATCGGCAGCAAGAAGCTCGAAGCCTACGGCGCGGATGTTCTCCGCGTCTGCGCGGCGTTCTAGCCAGGGTTCGCGCCCGGCGGCGCCACGATCCGGTTTTCGCGCACGGGCGACCGGATCAGATACGGCACACCGCCCACCTCCGCCTTGCTGCGTGCGGCATCGACTTTGCTCGCCGCGACCGCCGGACAAGCGCCGTTGCTTCGGAAGCTCAATGCCGCGGCCAAGCGGCTTTCCGCCGGATCGCCCAGGGCATGGTCGAAATCGTCCGCCACTGCGCAGGTCGGCGCAAAGCCGTCGCCGTAGTCGCCGAAGCCCTTCTGGTTGACGCCCTGGAACTGGATGGCGAAATAGGTCGTGCCGCAGTTGTCCTGCGGAAAGAAGCCATAGGGCTTGCCGCAGGTCGTGCCGCCGATCAGATTGACCGTCACGCCCACGCCCCGCAGGCTGTTGACCACCGATTCGCTCGCCGAGCAGGTGTCCGCCCCGATCAGCACCGTGACGCGCGACAGTCCCAGCTTCGGCAGGGGCTGGCCCGCCGTTGTCGAGAAGCCGCGCGTGGTTGAATGGAAAGGCAGCGTGGCCTGCGCCGGAGTGAATCCGAAGGGGTTCTTGCTGTTGAACTGCAGGCGTTCGAACACGGTGCCGGCCGTCGCGCTGGCGGGGCCGATCATGTAGGCCAGTTCGCTCGCCACGTCGAGCAGGCCACCGCCGTTGTAGCGCATGTCGATCACCAGGTCGGCGATGCCGGCGCCCTTGAGCTGATTGACGGCCGCGATGAGCTGCGCCTCGGCCGTGGCCATGTGGTCGTTGAAGAGCATGTATCCGACGGGGCCACTGGCCGTGGCGATCGTCGTCACATGTTGCACGGGCGTACGGGTGATCCGGGCTGAAGTGAGCGTCACTGTGTGGTCGCCGCCATCCGCCGCGCGCAGCGTGAAGCTGTGCGCCTCGCCTTCGTGCGTGGGACTGAGGCCGGCATTGAGTCCGGCGACGTCCGCGCCGTTGGCGACGTCGATGCCGTCGATCGTCACCACCTTCGCACCGCGGGCGATCGCCGCCTGGTCCGCCGGCGACCCTGGTTCCGTGTAGGCCACACGCAGATCGCGCGGCGGCGCGGCGCTGAGGAATGCCAGTTCGAGGCCGTAGCCGATCTCGATGCCGTTCTGCGACAGCGCTCGATAGTCCGCCGTGTCTTGCGTGAAGTGGAAGCGATCCTTCGGCCGGCCGCTGGCAGTCAGGTTGGGGGTCTTGAGCACGTTGAAGTACGCGATGGGCGTCGCGTAGTCAGCCGCCGCCAGCGTGGTCGGCACTTCGTCGAACCACAGGTAGGTTTCATCGATCCAGCCGCGAACCCAGCTTTTCTCCGTGACAGCCGAACCGGGGTGATCCGGGAAGGCAGCGCCCGTGTCGGGATCGACGCCCATGCGCGGCGCGGCGCACTGACCCGCAACGGTGGACGAGGCGACGATCGGATCGTTCGGGGTCACGACAGGCGTCGCCACCGGCAACACGACAGCGCCCCCACCACCTCCGCCTCCCCCGCATGCAGTCAGCGCTGCAAACGCCGCCAGCACGGCCACGGACGTGGCGCAACGCACCGCGCCCAAGGTACGGACACTCTTCATCGATCGCCTCCCACGCGCGGCGAATCCCGCTGCAGCCTGTGTGTTGGATTACTGAACGAAGCCGATGCCGCGCGACTCGCGCACTTCGGGCTTGATTCGATGCTCGGCGTCGAGCTGGTCCAGGAACTCGGCCGCCGAGAACTCGACCGCGAGGATATCCGTTTGACGTTTCACGGCCGCGAAATCGCCGGGGCACAGCTGGGATAGCTTGGCCAGGCGAAGCCGGATTTCGCTCGTCATGAGCGTGGCGTCGCCGGCGAGCGCTTCGGTGATGAACATGCGTTCACGCTGATCGCTGGTCAGCGGCATGAACTTGATCTTGAAGGTGAAGCGCCGCAGCGCCGCCTGATCGAGGCGGTCGAGCAGGTTGGTGGTGCAGACGAAGATGCCGTCGAAGCGTTCCATGCCCTGCAGCATCTCGTTCACTTCCGTCACTTCGTAAGTGCGCTGCGCACCCCGGCGGTCCTGCAGGAAGCTGTCGGCCTCGTCGAGCAGCAGGATGGCCTTCTCGGCCTCGGCTTCCTTGAACATGGCAGCCATGTTCTGTTCGGTCTCGCCGACGTACTTGCTCATGAGATCGCTCGCCTGCTTGATGATCAGCGGGCGGCCGACCGCTTTTGCAAGGTGCTCTGCCAGCGCGGTCTTGCCGGTGCCGGGCGCGCCGTAGAAGCACAGGGTTCCATGCCCACGCACCTTGAGGGCTTCGACGATGCGCGGTATTTCGAAACGGGTCTCGACGTTGAGCATCTCAAGGTCGTAGGTCGTGACACTGCGCCGTGCGCCCAGGCCGTCGAGCGTGCCGAGTGCGAGGTCGGCATTCTTGAGTTGGCGCTCGATCAGACGCTCGACCGAGTCGCCTTCGGTCATCGCCAATTCGGCAAAGCGGACGGCCGTGCGGATTTGCGCGGGCGTCAGGCCCTTGCGCCCCGCCAGCTTGGCGGTGAAAGCATCCGACACCGAGACGCCCTCGAGGGTTTTGCGCACCAGTTGCTCGCGCGCGCCGGGCGGCGGCGACTTGAGTTCCAGGTGATAGGCAAAACGGCGACGGAAGGCCGGATCGATCTGTTCGATGCGATTGGTGACCCACAACGTCGGCACGGCATTCGATTCGAGGATCTGATTGACCCAAGCCTTGCCGCTGACGCTCCCGCTCGTGGGCGAAGGGATCTGCTCGGCGCGCGCCATGAGTTGCGCGGCTTCGGTGCTGATCGGCGGAAACACATCTTCCACTTCGTCGAAAAGCAGCGCCGCCTGCTCGCTGCCCTTCAGGAATACCTGCGCGATCTGCAGCGAGCGGTAGCGATCGCGGCCCGACAGCGAATTGCCGTCGCGATCCGCGTATTCGACTTCGAACAACTCCAGCCCCGCGGCCTGCGCGACCACCTTGGCGAGTTCGGTCTTGCCGGTGCCGGGCGGGCCGTAGAGCAGCACATTGACGCCCGGCTCCTTGCGCATCACCGCCGCGCGCAGCAGCGTGACGAGCATCTGCGCATCGTCCTCGACGAACGAGAAATCCTGAACTGACAGGGCGCTCTTGGCGGACGGGCGCGTGAACACGGCCATCAGTTCGTTGCGGTCGCGGTATTCGCGCATCAGCACCGGCGGGAGCTTTTCGCTGACCTTCATCAGATCGGCCAGGTCGGTGATGTTGTGCTCGGAGATCAGGTTCTCGACCAGGCCGATGCGTTCGAGCCGTGATCCGGCGCGCAGCGCTTCGCCGACATCGCTCGCGTTGACGCCGGCCACCTCCGCGATGGCGGCGTAGGCCTCGGGTGCGTTGTTGACCTTGAACTCGACCAGCAGCGAACGCAGGTCGCGCTGATAACGCGCCAGGGTGCCGTACAGCAGCAGTGCGCGCTCGGCCTTGTTGAGCTGCAGCAGCCCCGCCAGCGCGTCGATGTTCTTCTCGACCAGCGTCGATTGCTTGCGCAATGCGTGGGTCAGCCAGTCGCGCGTCACCGACAGGACCGACAGCAGGTCCTTCGGCTGGTCCTTGGCGTACTCGTCGAGATAGAAGAAGAGGGTGCCCTCTTCATAGGGCCCGCGCCAGACGCCGTGGCGCTCCAGCAGCGTGCGGCCGTCGAAGTCCTCGACGCCCTTCCAGACGTCGTTGCCGGCGCAACGGCGGCTCAGGAACTCGCGCAGGCGCAGCAACACCGGCGTCGGCCAGACCAGGTGGCGACCTGTGAGCGACAGGAGGCCGTTGAGATCGCGACGAACGTTGAATCTTGGACCTTGCTTGGCGGCCAGCGTGAGCACGAAGTGCGAACACATCAGTTCGAGCACCGGTGCTTCCTTGAGTCCGGGCGAAGGCAATGCATGGCCGCGGGAAGCCGCTGCCACTACATCGACGCCGGACCGCTTGACCATTGAGCAAACTCCATAACAGGAGAAAACGAATCTGGGAGCGACCATAGCGCAGACTTTTGGCTTCGGGAAGCCTCGAAACGGGTAAAAACCCGGATGTTGCGAATCCGTCCACAATGCTTGCGATGGTGGATATCAAAGACATCGAGCGCGCGGCAGCGCGCCTCAGAGGGCAAATACTCGAAACGCCGTGCGTGGAATCGCGGACGCTGTCGGAAATCGTCGGCGCCCAGGTGTTCCTGAAATTCGAGAATCTGCAGTTCTCGGCTTCGTTCAAGGAACGGGGCGCCTGTAACAAGCTCGTCGACCTTTCCGAAGGCGGAACGCGCGGCGTGATCGCCATGTCCGCCGGAAACCACGCACAGGGCGTGGCCTATCACGCGCAACGCCTGGGCCTGCGCGCGTTGATCGTCATGCCGCGCTTCACGCCAGGGGTGAAGATCGAAAGGACCCGGGGTTTCGGCGCCGAGGTGGTGTTGCACGGCGACACGCTCGACAGCGCACGCGCCCACGCGCTGGAGTTGGCGGAACGTGAAGGCCTGACTTTCGTTCACCCGTATGACGACGACGCGATCATTGCCGGACAGGGAACGATCGCCCTCGAGATGCTCGACGCCGTACCAGACCTCGATACCCTGGTGGTGTCGGTCGGCGGCGGCGGACTGATCGCCGGCATGGCGGTCGCAGCACGTGCGCGCAAGCCGGACATCGAAATCGTCGGAGTCCAGACCCGGCGCTTCCCGGCCATGGTGAACGCCGTCAAGGGGACCAACCACCCGCAGGGCACCAACACGATCGCCGAGGGCATCGCCGTCGGTACGCCGGGCGTGTTGACGCAGGAGATCATCGCCCGGCTGGTCGACGACCTTCTGCTCGTCGACGAGGGCGACATCGAGCAGGCGGTCCTGATGCTGCTCGAAATCGAGAAGACGCTGGTCGAGGGTGCGGGCGCCGCGGGTCTCGCGGCGCTGATCAGGCATCCCGAACGCTTCAAGGGCAAGCGCGTCGGCCTCGTGCTTTCGGGTGGAAACATCGATCCCCTGCTGCTGGCGGCGATCATCGAGCGCGGCATGGTGCGGGCGGGACGGCTGGCGCGCGTACGCGTCAGTGCGCGCGACGTGCCCGGCTCCCTGGCCCAGATCACGGCCACTGTCGCGCAAGCGGGCGCCAACATCGACGAAGTACACCATCAGCGCGCGTTCACCATGCTGGCGGCCCAGAACGTCGACGTCGAACTGGTGCTCCAGACACGTGGGCGCGAGCATCTGTCCGGCGTTCTCGACGCCCTGCGTACAGCGGGATTCGAGGCGATCGAGCAGCACTGAGGGTCTGGCAACCCCCTAGACGGTGACGTAGCGGCCCACCGGTAAAATGCCGTCAGTCCCGAGAACCCGAGGAATTCCAATGTCCAACCCTACAACCCCCATCGAGCCCGGCCATGCGGCTGCCGTCGAAAAGGACGCGGTCGAGTCGATCGTCCATCTCATGCCCTTGGTCTTGCCGATCGTCGGCGGGGTATTGATGCTGCTCCTGGCTTCCATCGCCATCTTCATGGCTTGATCCGTTCCGCGCCCAAGTAGGTACCCCGTGTCCTCACTGGCGCAGGAAGAATCGCAGGTCGGCGCAGTCCGGCCTCAGTTTGCGGTCCGTACTGGCTGACATCCGGCCCCACTCTTCAGAGACTGAAACGTTTTTTCAAATGGATCTCGCCGTCCGCGGCGCCGAGTCCCCTTCGAAAAGACGATTTTCAACTTAGGAGATATCGATGAACGCACCGCTGAAGGGTCTCGCCATGCAGGCACCCTCCTACGTCAAGAACGCCAAGCTGATCGCCTGGGTGGCCGAGATGGCCGCGCTGTGCAAGCCCGCCGCCGTCCACTGGTGCGACGGCAGCACCGAGGAATACGACCGCCTCTGCCAACTCATGGTCGATGCCGGCACACTCAAGAAGCTGAATCCCGTCAAGCGGCCGAACTCCTTCCTGGCAACTTCCGATCCGAGCGACGTCGCGCGCGTCGAAGACCGCACCTTCATCTGCTCCGCGAAGAAGGAAGACGCCGGTCCCACCAACAACTGGATGGCCCCGGCTGAAATGCGCGCGACGCTGCAGCCGCTGTTCGACGGCTGCATGAAGGGCCGCACGATGTACGTCGTGCCCTTCAGCATGGGCCCGTTGGGCTCGCCGATCGCGCACATCGGCATCGAGTTGTCCGACAGCCCCTATGTGGCCGTCAACATGAAGATCATGACCCGCATGGGCAAGGCCGTGTACGACGTGCTGGGCGACGAAGGTGATTTCGTGCCCTGCGTCCACACGGTCGGCACACCGCTCGAAGCCGGCCAGAAAGACGTGGCGTGGCCCTGCAACAAGACCAAGTACATCGTCCACTACCCCGAGACGCGCGAGATCTGGAGCTACGGCTCGGGCTACGGCGGCAACGCACTGCTCGGCAAGAAGTGCTTCGCGCTGCGTATCGCATCGAACATGGGCCGTGACGAAGGCTGGCTCGCCGAGCACATGCTGATCCTGGGTGTCACCAGCCCCGAAGGGAAGAAGCGCCACGTGGCAGCGGCATTCCCCAGCGCTTGCGGCAAGACCAACTTCGCAATGCTCATTCCGCCGGCCGGTTTCGAAGGCTGGAAGGTCACGACCATCGGCGATGACATCGCATGGATCAAGCCCAGTGCCGACGGCAAGCTCTACGCCATCAACCCCGAGGCGGGCTACTTCGGCGTGGCACCCGGCACCAACTTGCAGACCAACCCGAACTGCATGGCCAGCCTGGAGCGCGACGTGATCTTCACCAACGTGGCGCTGACTGATGACGGCGACGTCTGGTGGGAAGGCATGGGCGAAGCCCCCGCGCACGCGATTGACTGGCAAGGCAAGGACTGGACTCCCGCCATCGCGAAGGAAACCGGCGCCAAGGCCGCGCATCCGAACGCGCGCTTCACCGTCGCGGCGATCAACAATCCGGCGCTCGACGAGGCATGGGACGATCCCAAGGGCGTCGCCATCGACGCCTTCATCTTCGGCGGCCGCCGCTCGACCACCGTTCCGTTGGTGACCGAGGCCCGCAACTGGGTCGAGGGCGTCTACATGGCCGCGACCATGGGCTCGGAGACGACGGCTGCAGCGGCCGGGCAGCAAGGCGTGGTCCGACGCGATCCGTTTGCGATGCTGCCGTTTGCCGGCTACAACATGAGCGACTACTTCCAGCACTGGCTCGACCTCGGCAAGAAGCTCGAGGCCTCTGGCGCGCGCCTGCCGAAGATCTACACGACCAACTGGTTCCGCAAGGGCGCCGACGGCAAGTTCGTGTGGCCCGGCTACGGCGAGAACATGCGCGTGCTGAAGTGGATGATCGACCGCATCGATCAAAAGGCCGAAGGCAGCGAGCACGTGTTCGGCGTCAGCCCCCGTTATGAAGACCTGAATTGGACCGGGCTGGATTTCAGCGCCGAACAGTTCGACACCGTCACCAGCATCGACAAGGCGGCATGGCAGGCCGAGCTGAAGCTGCATGCAGAGCTGTTCCAGCAACTGGCGCACCATCTGCCGAAGGAATTGCCGGCCACCAAGGCAGCCATCGAGCAGCGTCTCGCAGCCTGAGTTTCTCGCAGACAAGCAAAAAGCCGCCCAAGGGCGGCTTTTTGTTTGTTGCCTGAGCGGGGGAGTCGATCAGTAGTAGCCGATGCTGCGCAACGCGTTGCGGAACGAAGGCACCGCGTCCGCGGAATCATCGGCGGCGGCGAATCGCGCGGCTTCCTGGCGCGAGGCAGCCACTTGCAGATCGCGCAGGATGCGGGGATCGTGCTTGGCGTAAGCCATGAATTTCTCGTCCGCGCGCGCCGCTGCGCGACGACGCGCCGCCTTGCGGGTGGCCGTCAGGGCACGGATCGCCAACGAACGGGCAGTGCCGGCAAAGAGCGCCAGGCCGACGAACGCCACACCCCAGAGCACGACCCAAGCCACGAGCAGCCCACCCTCTTCCGTGGTTGACATGAGCTTGTCGGCCACGACGAGCAATGACGAAACAATAGCGGCAAGCAGCAAGGCCGCGAGGCCGCGCGAGCTGTCGAAGTTACGGCGCGAGCGGCGAATGCGCTCGATCACGGCCTCGGCGCGAACGACGCCGGGATGGGTTGCAGGGGTATCTACGTGTACGAAGTTGGTCATGATGCGTTCCTCCAAAAAATGGACGAAGGTCCGGAGTCGATGGAGTGATATTAGGGGTTACCCTAGTGTTTATCTAATTTATCTTCCTGATGCCTATCATTCACCTTCATGATGGACATTAACTTCCGCACACTCGACCTCAACCTGCTTCGCGTCTTCGACGAGGTCATGGCGGAGCGAAACCTCACGCGCGCCGCGCGAAATCTCTCCATCACGCAGCCTGCGGTGAGCAACTCGCTGCGACGACTGCGCGAGGTGCTGGGCGATGAACTCGTGCGCCGATCCGGGCCCGGTATCGAGCCGACACCACGTGCCATGGCGCTCTGGCCCACCGTCCGCGATGCATTGAGGCAGTTGCAGCACACCCTGGCCCCCGGTGAGTTCGACGCCAGCGGTGCGGACACGACCTTTCTTCTCGCGATGGCCGATGCGACCGCCGCCGAACTCATGCCGGGCCTGATCAAGATCGTGGAAAACGAGGCGCGCTCGGTCTCGCTGCGGGTGTTGCCCCTCACCACGCGCGACCCGCGTCGAATGCTGGAGAACGAAGAGGTCGATGTTGCGATCGGCTACTTTCCCGCCGTCGTCGCCAGCCTGGCTGCGCGGGGCCAGTCAGGCGACGGCACGCCCTTCGAGACGCAGCGCCTCTATGTGGGCGAATACGTGTGCGTGATGCGGCGCGATCATCCGCTCGCCGCAGCGCCCATGACGCTCGATAGCTATTGCGCGGCGCGGCACCTGCTGGTCAGTTTTTCGGGGCGACCCCATGGCTTCATCGACCAGACGCTGGGAGCGCTGGGGCGCGAGCGGCGCATCGTGGTCACGGTCAATCAGTTCTTCACGGCGGGGCGTGTGGTCGCGAATTCCGATCTGCTGACCGTGATGCCGCGCCATTTCGTTCGCGTCACGGGCATCGACGATCAGCTCGTCCTGCGGGACTTGCCCTTCGATCAGCCCCACGTGCACGTGGACGCACTGTGGCACCGCCGCGCACAGCATGCGCACGCCCACGAATGGCTTCGGCAGGCGCTGCTGCGATCAGCAGGCTCCGCGTTCGAGGGATCGCCGCTGGGCAGGAGGTCGATCAGCGGATGACGCTGAGCCAGGCGCTGGCAGCCGCGCGCAGTTCCTGGGCATGATGGGCATCGAGGCCTGCGCGGACGTCGGCGCTTTCCATCAAGGCGGTGGCCGGATTGGAAGTCGCGGCGTTGGAAGAGAGGAAGAAATGTGCCACTTGGGCAATCAAGCTGAACATGATGGTGCGCGGCATGTTGCGCGCGCTGGAAGTAACGATGATCCCAAGATTAAGGGTTTTCCCCAATATTCCAAGTCGAACCTTATGCGCGCTGCGCATGACGTCATCGCCTAGACTGCATTCATGAAGCTACAGCTGCTTTCCGACCTGCACATCGAAGTCCATCCGAATCTCGAGATCGCGCCGGCGCCGGGCGCCGATCTTCTGGTGCTCGCGGGCGACATCGGCTCCTATCAATCGGGTTCGAGGCTGCTTGAGTCGGATTTCGGGCTGACCCGCTTCTCCCCTCGACATGGGTGGCCGGTGCCAGTCCTCTACGTTCCGGGCAATCACGAGTACGACAACGCCGACTTCGACGAGATTCACACGCGCCTGCGTGAGACTTGCGACGCGCTGGACATCGGATGGCTGGAACGCGAAACCCGCGTCATCGACGGAATCCGCTTCATCGGCACGACGCTCTGGGCCGATTTCGACGCGCTCGTCGAACCGACGGACAGCATGGCCGAGGCGTTCAAGAAGCGCGGCAAGGCGATGCGCGCCGCCAACTTCTATCTCGAAAAGGCCGCCACGCTCCGGGCGGGAGAGCTATTCCTCGCAGAACCCTTGAGGGAGCACTCACTAACGTGTCAGGCGTGGCTGCGCGACGCTCTGGCCGAAGACTTCGACGGCATCACCGTCGCGATCACGCATTTCGCGCCGACGCTGGCGAGCGCCGATCCACGTTACGGGCTGAGCCCCGGCACGGCAGGCTTCTGCAACAGTCTGGACGAATTGCTGCCGCGCGCCGATCTCTGGTTGCACGGGCACCTGCACTGCCAGTTCGATTACGTGAAGGACGGCTGCCGCGTGGTGGCCAATCCGCTGGGGTACATGGCCAAGGGCGAGTCGGAGAATTTCCGGCCGGACCTTCTGATCGAGGTGCCGCACCGGCGCGCGCGGGACTGACGTCCCATCAGGCGGGCTTGTCCGCCGGCATGCCGAGTCTTTTCGCGAGCCGGGCGAGATTGCCGCGGTCCATGCCGAGCGACCGCGCCGCCGCGGCCCAGTTGTTGTTGTGTCGCGCAAGGGCTGCGGTGATGAGTTCGCGTTTGAAACGCTCCACCGCATCGCTCAAGTGCTCGTTCGGCGCTGCCTTGGTGTGCTTGGCTTCGCTCGAAACGTCGGTTTCCCGGTCTAGGTCTATGCGGCCTTGCGGCTCCGGCAGATCGAGGTCTTCCGCCACCAGGCTCAGGATGCGCGGCCGCTGCGCGTGGCGACCCAGCGCCTTCAGCGCGCTGCGTCCCAGCAGGTGTTCGAGTTCACGCACGTTGCCGGGCCATTCATAGGCCAGCAAGGCGGCTTGAGCGCTTCCATCCAGCCGAAGGCCCCCGAGCCCAAGTCGTGACCGGTTCTCCTCGAGGAAGAAGCCGCTGAGCAGGAGCACGTCGCGCCCTCGCTCTCGCAACGGAGGAACCTGCAGCGGATAGACGCTCAGGCGGTGATAGAAATCCGCTCGCAGGCGTCCCGCGCGCACCTCTTCCGCGAGGTTGCGATTGCTCGCCGCGATCAGGCGCACATCGACGCGGTGCTCGCGATCCGAGCCCAGCCGCTGCAGCTGCCCGCTCTGCAGCACGCGAAGCAGCTTCGCCTGGACCGGCAACGCCAGTTCGCCGACCTCGTCGAGAAAGAGCGTGCCGCCATCGGCCAATTCGAACTTGCCGGGCCGTTCGCCGACGGCACCTGTAAATGCACCCCTGACGTGACCGAAAAGCTCGCTCTCGACCAGGGTTTCCGGCAGCGCGGCGCAATTCAGGCTGATCATGGGCCGCGCTGCGCGCGGGGAAGCCGTATGCAGCGCCTCGGCGACCAGTTCCTTGCCGACGCCGGTTTCTCCCTGGATGAGGACCGACAGCTCGCTGCCGGCAACCAGCCCGATCTCCTTTTGAAGCTGTCGCATGGCGGGACTGCGGCCGATCAGCGTTCGTTCGCGCGGCTTGGCGGCAAGGCGAAAGCCTTCGGCCCGCTGGCTCTCGTACTCGACGCGGGATTCCAGCCGTTCGATGTGCCCGGCCACGCTGACCGTGGCCGCAGCCAGGCTACCGAAGGACTGCAGCGCATCGAGCTCGACGCTCGAGAACCGCTCGGGCGCCAGCGCGTCCAGCGTCAGCAGGCCCCACGGCTTTTCATCCAAGTGGATCACGCAGCCCATGCAGTCGTGCACCGGCAGATGCCCTTCGACGCCCTCTACAAGGCCGTCATAGGGATCGGGCAGTGCGCTGTCCGTGGCAAAGCGCAACGGCCCATTCGCCTCCAGCAGCGCCGCGAAGCGCGGGTGCTCTTCGACGCGGAAGCGCCGGCCCAGCGTGTCGGCGCTCAAGCCGTCGACGGCCAGCGGCAGGAGCCAGCCGTCGTCAAGCCGAAGCAACGCGGCCGCATCGCAAGGCAACAGGACACGCAGTGCTTCCAGCAACCGGCGATAGCGCTCGGCGCCGGGCAGTTCGCGCGAGATGTCGGCCACCAGCGGAATGATGGCCTTGAGCAGCGGCTGGGATGTCATTTGGACACAATGATGTCAAAAGGACCTTATCGTATGCGCGTCAAGAAGACATCATCACTTCATAAGTCATTGATTCATATGAATCGTCCGGCTGGAACGTTGCTTGCACTGTTTGGTGCATCGCCACTTTTCATTGAAGGATCTCCCATGCTCACCGGACAACAGAAGTCCATCGTTACTGCCACCGTTCCTCTTTTGGAGACGGGAGGCGAAGCGCTCACGACGCACTTCTATCGCATCATGCTGAGCGAGCATCCGGAAGTCCGCCCTCTCTTCAATCAAGCCCATCAAGTCAGCGGCGACCAACCGCGTGCACTCGCCAATGGCGTGCTCATGTACGCCCGCAACATCGATCGCCTCGAAGCGCTGGGCGACCTGGCCGCGCAGATCGTCAACAAGCACGTCGCCCTGCAGGTGCAGCCGTCGCACTACCCGATCGTGGGCGCATGCCTGCTGCGCGCGATCCGCGAAGTGCTGGGCCCGCAGATCGCGACCGACGAAGTCATCGACGCCTGGGCAGCTGCCTACGGACAACTTGCCGACATCCTGATCGGCGCCGAGAAGGCCGTCTACGACGCCAGCGAAGTGGCGCCGGGCGGCTGGCGTGGCGGACGCGACTTCAAGGTCGTCCGCAAGGAAGTCGAGAGCGACGCGATCACATCTTTCTACCTGGCGCCCGCCGACGGCAAACCAGTGCTGGACTTCCAGCCCGGCCAGTACATCGGCCTGCGGCTGTTGGTGGACGGCGAGGAGATCCGTCGCAACTATTCGCTGTCGGCGGCGCCGAACGGCAAGACCTATCGCATCAGTGTGAAGCGGGAAGCCGGCGGACTGGCCTCCAATCACCTTCATGACGACGTGCGGGAAGGCGCCACGATCGAGCTGTATCCGCCGGCCGGCGCGTTCACGCTCACGCCCAGCGACCGGCCACTGGTCCTGATCAGCGGCGGCGTCGGGATCACCCCGACGCTCGCCATGCTCGAAGAAGCACTGAAGACGTCACGCACCGTGCACTTCATCCACTGCGCACGCACGCGCGGCGCCCATGCGTTTCGGCGGAGCATCGATGCGCTGGCGCACAAGTACCCGCAACTCCAGCGCTTCTATTGCTACGAGGAAGCCCCCGATCCCGCCGACAAGGCCGATGCGCCGCACGCGGTGGGGCGCATCGATGCGGAGAAGCTCGCCCAATGGCTGCCCGGCACGACGCGCGACATCGATGCCTATTTCCTGGGGCCGAAGCCTTTCATGCAGCAAGTCAGGCGCGCGCTCCGCACACTGGGCGTTCCGGATCAACAGGCGCGCTACGAGTTCTTCGGGCCGGCGTCGGCGCTGGACTGAGTCAGGCCTCGCGGATGCCCGCGCGGCCCGTATCCACCACGAAGCGGGCCTGTGTCTCGAAGACCGAATCGGCCTGCACCGGGTGCGGCGTCGCTCGAAACTCGCACTGCATGTGGTCGGGCGTGATGTCGAAAAGCGCATGGCCGCGCTGGTCGCCTCGGGCATACGCCACGTCGGGGTTGTCGCGGCGCATGCGCGCCATGGCCGCCATGCTGGCGCCCCGAGAGGTGATCGAACCCCCGACAAATTCGCTAGCGATGACCGGCGACGCCTGATCGTTGGGCGTCAGCCGGAGGTCCGCTGCGACGTGCCGATGCACATCGCCGCCCATCACGACCAGATTGCGCACGCCGGCATCGCTCGTGCCTTGCAGGAGGCGGCGGCGCGCTTCGGGATAGCCGTCCCATCCGTCGGTCCATACCTTGCGGCCTTCCGCCGTATCGAAGCCGGCGGCGCTCATCTGCGTCGATTGGCCGAGCAGCTTCCACTTGCGCTTCGACGATGCCAGGCCCTGGCTCAGCCAGCGTTCCTGCTCGGTGCCGAGCATGGTGCGCGCGGGATCGGCGAGTTCCGCGCAACCGACCAGCGTTCGCCCCACATCGCGCTCCGGATCGGGACAGGCGTGGTGACTGCGGAACTGGCGGCAATCCAGCGTCCATAGCTCCGCGAGGCGGCCCCATGTGTGCCGGTCGTGGATGCGCATCGCGGCGCCCCGAGGCGGCAGCGCGAGCGGCATGTGCTCGAAATAGGCCTGGTAGGCCGCCGCGCGGCGCCGCAGGAACCGCTCCGGATCGCTGTAGGCCGGATCCCGGTCGTCCGCATAGTCGTTGACCACCTCGTGGTCATCCCACGTCACGATCCACGGATGCGCCGCATGCGCGGCCTGGAGATCGGCATCGCCCTTGTAGAGCGCATGCCGGTCGCGGTATTCGTCCAACGTGTGCGGCGTGCGCGTACCGTGCTTGCGGATCTCGTAGCTGGCACCGCTGCCTTCGTAGATGTAGTCGCCCACGAACAGCACGAAGTCCAGGTCGCGTCCGGCAATCTCGCGGTGCGCAACGAAGCGGCCCTGCTCGTAGTGCTGGCACGAGGCAAGCGCGAAACGCATTCGCCGGACATCGGCGTCGGCCGCCGGCGCGGTGCGTGTGTGGCCGACCGGGCTTACCGCATTGCCGCAGATGAATCGATACCAGTAGTCGCGTTGCGGCTGAAGGCCTTGCGCCACGACGTGGACACTCAGCCCGCGGGATAAGTCCGTCACCGTCTCGCCGCGCGTCACCGGCCGGCGCAAGCTCTCGTCCGCAAAGATCTCGTACTGCACGGTGCAGGCGGCACCTGCTTCGTCCGCCGCGGGCACAAGCCTTGTCCAGAGCACGACGCTGTCCGGCCGCGGTTGGCCGCTTGAGATGCCGAGGCTGAAGGGATTCGATGCCCAACGGGGCGTCCGCGGCGCACCCGCATTCGACGGCGCCGCCCAGCTCCCCAACGCGAGCCACAGTGCCGCACGATTGAGCGCTCTCCGATTGATGTTCATGGCGGCGATTGTCGCGGCCCCTATGATCGGCGCGCATTCGCAGCAAGGGGTACGCGTGCTCAACGGCTTGTGGCTTGGATTCTTTCTCACGGCAGCGGTGGCTGCGCTCGGGCGCTGGCTGATCGGCGGCGATGCCGCGGTGTTCGCCGCGCTTGTCGAAAGCCTGTTCGCGATGGCGCGTCTGTCCGTCGAAGTCATGGTGCTGCTCTTCGGCACGCTCACGTTGTGGCTGGGCTTCCTGCGCATCGCTGAAGCCGCCGGCATCGTGGACCTGCTTGCGCGACTGCTGGGGCCGCTGTTTCGCCGGCTGATGCCGGACGTGCCGGCCGGTCATCCCGCGCTCGGCCTCATCACGCTCAACTTTGCCGCCAATGCGCTCGGGCTCGACAACGCGGCAACACCCATCGGGCTGAAGGCGATGCGCGAATTGCAGACGCTCAATCCCAGCACGACGACGGCGAGCAACGCGCAGATCCTGTTCCTCGTGCTCAATGCATCGTCGCTGACGCTCTTGCCGGTCACCATCTTCATGTATCGCGCGCAGCAGGGTGCGGCCGATCCGACGCTGGTCTTCCTGCCCATCCTGCTCGCCACCAGCGCATCGACGCTGGTCGGCCTGCTGTCGGTGGCCTTCATGCAGCGGCTGAAGCTTTGGGAACCGGTGGTGCTCGCCTATCTCGTTCCGGGCGCACTGCTGCTCGGCGGCTTCATGGCGCTGCTCGCCACCTTGTCGTCGGCTGCGCTGGCGTCGCTCTCTTCGCTGCTCGGCAACCTCACGTTGTTCGCGCTGATCGTCGTCTTCCTGCTGGCGGGTGCGATCCGGCGCGTGAAGGTCTACGAATGCTTCGTCGAAGGTGCAAAGGAAGGCTTCGACGTCGCGAAGAACCTGCTGCCCTACCTGGTCGCCATGCTCTGTGCAGTCGGTGCGCTGCGTGCTTCCGGCGCGCTCGACCTGGTGCTGGAAGGCATCCGGTGGCTCGTCGCGCGCACAGGATGGGACACCCGTTTCGTCGATGCGCTGCCGACGGCGCTGGTGAAGCCCTTCTCGGGCAGCGCGGCCCGCGCGATGCTGATCGAGACCATGAAGAGCCAGGGCGTCGACAGCTTCGCGGCACGGGTTGCGGCGGTCATCCAGGGCAGCACGGAAACCACGTTCTACGTGCTCGCGGTGTACTTCGGTGCGGTCGGGATCCAGCGGGCGCGGCACGCTGTCGGTTGCGCGCTGCTGGCGGAACTGGCGGGGGTCATCGCGGCCATCGCCGTGGGCTACTGGTTCTTCGGCTAGACCAAGCTCGCCCCCAGGTTGGCTCACTGCGTGTAGCCGCCCACCCCCTGCCGGGGGCGACACCGGCGGCCCGGCGAAGCCGGTTCCGCGGTGTCCCTGGCCTGAAGCTGCGCCGATTTGAGCGCGGGCGGGCAATTTGCGGATCGGCCAAAATGGGTCGTCCACTTTGCTGCTTCTCCGTGACCGCTCCTGCTCAGGCGCAACCGCCTTCTTTCTCGACCGACGAATTCCGTGCCGCGCTCGGCATGTTCGCCACCGGCGTGACCATCGTCACTGCGCGATCCGCCGACGGTGCCCTGGTGGGACTCACCGCGAACTCGTTCAATTCGGTGTCGCTCGATCCGCCGCTGGTGTTGTGGAGCCTTGCACGGAGTGCCGCTTCGATGGCGGCGCTGAGCACCGGATCGCATTACGCGATCAACATCCTGTCGGCCAGCCAGAAGAGCCTGGCGGAGCGCTTCGCGACGAAGGACGTCGACCGCTGGGCCGACGTTGCCTACACCGACGGCGTCGGCGGTGCGCCGGTGCTGGTCGGCGCGGCAGCCAGTTTCGAGTGCTTCAACCGCAGCCGCTATGACGAAGGCGACCACGTGATCTTCGTCGGCGAGGTCGAGCGCTGCTCGCACAGCCTGGGCGCATCTCCATTGCTTTTCCACGGCGGGCGCTTCTATACCGAGCACCCGCTTTGAAGTCTTGCAGCCGCTCCCCTTGGCTGACAGTCCTCGTACTCGCAGGCGCGGCCACGCAGGCGGCGTACGGCGCGGATGACGGCGAGCGCACCAACTTCTTCGATGACCCCTTTTTCCAGGTGTCGTCGGGACTGGCGGATTGCCCTGTGCCGCTGGGTCCGCTCTATACGGCAGCCGAGGTGCGAGAGCAAATGCACAGCCGGCTGGAGCGAGGCACGAGTTGCTGGCTCGCCGGCCGCTGCAAGGACAGCAACGCCTACCGCTACGACAAGACGATCGCGCCGGAGGTGCGCAAGGCGCTGAACGCCGTGCCGGGCCTGCGGCGCAGCAGCGTGTGGGTCACTATCCAGCGCCGCTGGGTCTACCTGCAGGGCTGCGTCCCGACACGCGAGATGGCCAAGCGCCTCGAAAGCGCGGCGCACGCCGTGCCCGATGTGGAAACCGTGGTGCCGGACCTCATGGTCGGCACGCGCGGCAAACCGCCCTACCAACGAAGAACAACGAACGAATGATCGAACGCAAGGACCATCTCGACACCCGTGCCACTGCGCTCCTGCTCGCCTGCTGCGCTTTCTGGGGACTGCAGCAGATCCTCATCAAGACCACCGTCACCGAAGTGCCGCCGCTCTGGCAAGCGTCGATCCGCATGGCGGGCGCGGTCGTGCTGCTGTGGCTGTGGTGCCGGTGGCGCGGCGTGCCGCTGTTCGAGCGCGATGGGACCCTGCCGGGCGGCCTGCTCGCAGGCGTGCTGTTCGCGGGGGAATTCATCTGCATCTACCTCGGTCTGCAGCACACCAGCGCATCGCGGCTGACGGTGTTCCTGTACACATCGCCATTTGTCGTCGCGGTGTTGCTCCCGCGCTTCGTGCCGGCCGAGCGGCTGCGCGGCGTGCAATGGATCGGGCTCGCCATCGCCTTCGCCGGGGTGGTGTTCGCTTTTAGCGAGAGCCTTGGCCACAGCACGACGGGCCAGCTGCGCGGCGATGCGCTCGGCCTCATGGGAGGCGTGATGTGGGGCCTCACGACGCTGGCGATCCGGGCCACCCGGCTGTCGACCGCCAGTGCGGAGAAAACGCTCTTCTATCAAATCGCGGTCACTGCGGCGGTCTCTCCGGTGCTCTCGCTGGCCTTGCGCGAACAGTGGGGGTTCTCGTATTCGAGCTACGCATGGCTGTCGATCGCCCTGCAGACGGTGATCGGCGCTTTCGCCAGCTACCTCGCGTGGATGTGGATGTTGCGGCACTACCCGGCCACGCGAATTTCGTCGTTCACCTTTCTCACGCCGTTGCTTGCGCTGGTGTTCGGCGTGGTGATTCTTTCCGAGCCGCTCACGCTGCAACTGGTGCTGGCGCTCTCCGGCGTGGCACTGGGGATCGTTCTCGTGAACAGGCGCAGCGCGAACCCGTGAGTTTTCGGCCGGGCGCTCAGCCGCCGAGGTTCAGGTCGCGTGTCGACTCGCGCACGATGAGTTCCGGGCGCAGCACCACCGTCGACGCCGACAGCGCGCGGCCTTCGATCTCGTCGAACAGCATCTCGGCCGCGCGCCAGCCCAACTCGCGGTGCGGCAGGCGAATGGTGGTGAGCGGCGGATTCACCATGTCGACCAGCGGCATGTCGTTGTGGCCGGTGATCGAGATGTCCTGCGGCACGCGGATGCCGAGTTCGCGCAGCACGTCGTACGCGCCGAGCGCCACCAGGTCGTTGCAGCACACCACGGCTTCGGGCCGCTCGTGTTGCGCCAGCAAGGTCCGCATGGCCGCACGGCCGGCTTCGCGGGTGTAGCCCTCGCACTCGGCGACGCAGGCCATCTCCAGCCCGCGATCGCGCAGCGCCTGCTCCACGCCCTGCCGCCGTCCCACGCCGGTCGGCACGTTCTGCGGGCCCGCGAGATGGCCGATCCGGCGATGCCCGGTGGCCACGAGATGGTCGACGGCCAGCTTCATCGCCAGGCGATCGTCGCTGACCACCGCCGGCAACCGGCCGGTCTCGTCGGCGCGATTGACGAGCACCGCGTGCATGCCCGCCCTGGCGATGTAGTCGACGAGCGGATCGTCGCGCGTGGCGATCGCCATCACGAGGCCGTCGACACGCTGCGCCAGCATGCGTTCGACGATGGGACGGGCCAGCGCGGCGTCGACCACGTTCGTGACGAAGACGAAATAGCCGCGCGCGGCGGCGCTCGCCTCGATGCCTTGCAGGATGGGCGGGAACACGGGGTTGGTGATGTCCGGCAGCAGCACCCCGATGGTCTGCGTCCGCCCGGTGCGCAATGCGGATGCAGCGCGATTCGGGCGGTAGCCCAGCTTGAGCGCCGCCTCTTCGACCACGCGCAAGACTTCGGCACTGATGAGCCCGCGCTTGTCCGGATTGAGCGCACGGGAGACTGTCGAAACGTGCACGCCAGCCGCCTGGGCGACATCGCGAATGGTCACTGCGGAGGACGAAATCGACTTCATTGATGCAAACGTTTGATACCCAAAATTCGAGCCTTTGTTCGAATTTTCCACAATGGATGAGGGGATATCCGGATTCTACGTTCTCGCCGAACTGCTGAATAATGTGCAAACGTTTGCAGGAGCCACTTCCCATGAACATCGTCACCACGCCCGATTCCGTGCTGCAGATCGCGACGCAGGCGATGGCGCGCACGCCCGATCCGCGCCTTCGCACCGTCATGTCCGCGCTGACCCGCCATCTGCATGCTTTCGTGCAGGAAGTGAAGCTCACCGAGGACGAGTTCGAGCGCGCGCTCGGATTTCTCGTCGCGATCGGTCAGGCCAGCGGCGAGAAGAAGAACGAAGTCGTGCTGGCGGCGGACCTGCTCGGCGTCTCGACGCTGGTCGCGCTGCTGAACAACCAGGATCCGCAAGGCGAATCGCCGGCCGCGTTGCTCGGCCCGTTCTGGCGCGCGAACGCGCCGATTTGCGATGCGGGCGAAAACATCGCGCGTTCGGAGACGCCGGGCACGTCGCTCGAAGCTTCCGGTACGGTGCGAGACGGCCGCGGCCAACCCGTGGCAGACGCGACGATCGACGTATGGCAGGCTTCGCCGGTCGGCCTCTACGAGAACCAGGACGAAGCGCAGGAGGACATGAACCTGCGCGGCCGGTTCAAGACCGACGCGGAAGGCCGCTTCCATTTCCGCTCCGTGCGGCCGGCCGGGTATCCGGTGCCGATCGACGGGCCCTGCGGCGACCTGCTTCGCGCGCAGTTGCGGCATCCGAACCGGCCAGCGCATCTGCATTTCATGGTCAGCAAGCCGGGCTACAAGGTGCTGATCACGCAGGTGTTCGCGGATGATGACGAGAACCTCGAGAGCGATCCCGTCTTCGGTGTGACGCGCCGGCTCATCGGGCGGTTCGAGCCCCAGCACGGCGGCGAGCACGCCACCCTCCAGCACGACTTCGTCCTCGAGCCCGGCGAAATGAAATTCCCGCGCCCCCCGATTCCTTGACTTCATTGAACGACCCTTCATGAGCTTCGATCCCACATCCCGACTCGACGGCAAGGTGGCCGTCATCACCGGCGGCCTCGGCGCCATCGGCTACGCGACGGCCCGTCGCCTCGCCGCGCTCGGTGCAACCTGCGTCCTGCTGCATCGCAAGGGCGATGACGCCGCAGCGCGCGCCTCGGCATTGCCGGGCGGCGACGCCCAGCGTCACTCGGCGATCCGTGCCGACATCGTCGATACGTCCAGCCTGCGAAAAGCGGCGTCCGAAGTGCACGCCACCTATGGCCGCTGCGACATCCTCGTCAACAGCGCCGGACACACGCAGCCGGTGCCGGCCGCCGATCTCGAGGCCCTGACCGACGAGCTCATCGACGACCTCTTGCGCGCCAACTTCCGCGGTGTGTTCGCAACCATTCGTGCCTTCGCACCGCTGCTCAAGGCGAGCGGCGACGGGCTGGTGGTCAACGTGTCGTCCATCGCCGGCTTCACGGGCGTGGGCAGCAACCTGGCGTATGTCGCGGCCAAGGCCGGGCTGGACGTCGTGGGAGATGCACTTGCCAAGGCACTGGCTCCGGCCGTGCGCGTGGTGTCGGTGTCGCCGGGCGCGGTCGAGTCAGCCTTCGTGCCGGGACGCGGGGAGGACTTCAAGGCCAAGATGGCGAACACCACGCCACTCGGCCGCATCGGTTCGCCCGAGGACGTGGCGGCCGCCGTCGAGGCGCTCGCCACGACGATGCGATTCGTCACCGGCACGCGCATCGTGGTCGATGGGGGGAGGCATCTGTGAGCGCCGCATGGCCGCCCAAAGGCGCGAAGGCCCCCACGGGGGGCAGCGCAGCACGCGAAGCGGCAAGCGTGGGGGCAATATGACCAAGACCCTCATCACCTGCGCCGTCACCGGCAACCTCGTGAAGCCCGAGCAGACGCCGCACCTGCCGATCACGCCCGCGCAGATCGCCGACGAATGCCTTGCCGCCGCCGAAGCCGGCGCGGGCCAGGTGCACATCCATGTGCGCGACCCGGAGACCGGGCGGCCTTCGATGCAGGTCGAGCTCTACCGCGAAGTGGTGGACCGCATCCGCCGCGCGAACCGCGATCTCATCATCAACCTGACGACGGGGCCCGGCGGTCGCTTCATCCCGAGCGAGGACGACCCGAAGGTCGCCGCACCGGGCAGCACGCTGCTGCCGCCGGAAAAGCGGGTCGAGCACATCGCGCTGATTCGACCCGACGTGTGCTCGCTCGATCTCAACACGATGAATTCGGGGCCTGACGTCGTCATCAACACGCCGAAGAACGTGCGCCGCATGGCGAAGGTGATGCGCGAGGCCGGCGTGAAGCCCGAGCTGGAGGTCTTCGACTCCGGCGACATCCACATGGCGCTGGACCTCATCGCCGACGGCACGCTCGAGGGCCCCGCGATGTGGACCTTCGTGCTCGGCGTGAAGTACGGCTTCATGCCCACGCCGCAGACCGTGCTGTACGCCCGCGACATGCTGCCGCGCGGCGCCTTCTGGAGCGCCTTCGGCATCGGCCGCATGGAGTTCCCGATCGTGGCGCAGGCATGGTTGCTCGGCGGACATGTGCGCGTCGGCATGGAAGACAACATCTACCTCGAAAAGGGCGTGCTCGCCGAGAGCAACGCGCAGTTGGTCGCGAAGGCGCGCGACATCATCCAGAGCCTGGGCGGCGAAGTCGCCACCGCACGCGAGGCGCGCGCGATGCTCGGCCTGGAGGTTGCCCAATGAGCGAAACGATCGTCCATGACGTGGCGCGCGCATTGCGCGTGAGCCAGAAGGCCGCCAACCTGGACGCCCTGCACCTCGAAGCAGTGACGCAGGCGCAGCCGCATGTCGAGCCAGGTTTCGCTGTCGTGAAAGTCGGTGCAGCAGCCGTCAACCCCAGCGACGTGAAAGCGACGCTCGGGATCATGCCGCAGGCGGTGTGGCCGCGCACGCCGGGGCGCGACTTTGCCGGCGTCGTGGTCGACGGACCCGGCGAATGGATCGGCCGCGAGGTCTACGGCTCGGGCGGTGATGTCGGCATCACGCGCGACGGATCGCATGCTCGCTTCCTGGTTCTGCCCGTGGCCGCCCTTCGCGACAAGCCCCGCGGCATTTCCATGGACGAAGCCGGCGCGGTCGGCGTGCCTTTCGTCACGGCCTATGAAGGCTTTCGCCGCAGCGGCATGCCGCAGTCAGGGCAGACAGTGCTGGTGCTGGGCGCCAACGGCAAGGTCGGCCAGGCCGCCGTGCAGTTGGCGACGCAAGGCGGCGCGCGCGTGATCGCGGTGCAGCGGCGTGGAGTGACGTTCGAAGGATTCTCGAATTCGCCCGTCGACGTGATCGACGGCACGCAAGGCGACATCGCAACGCGCGTGCGGGAGCTGACGAACGGGCGCGGCGTCGACATCGCCTACAACACGGTCGGCAGCGCCTACTTCGATGCCGCGAACAAGTCGATGGCCAAGGGCGCCACGCAGATCCTGATCTCCACGCAGGACCGCGCGGTGCCCTTCGACATCTTTGCGTTCTACCGCGGGATGCACACCTTCGTCGGCATCGACTCGCTGGCAATGGACTGCATTACCGCGACTGCGCAGCTCGACGCCATGCGCGAAGGCTTCGAGCGCGGCACGCTGAAGCCCTTTCCGGTGGCGCGCGCCTTCGCGCTGGACGAGGCCCTCGACGCCTACCGGCTGGTGCTCTCCGGCAGCACCGACCGCGTCGTTCTGCGGCCCTGAGGAGACGCCATGCACGTGACGCGATTCGACGACGCACCGACCTACGAAGCGCCCAATCACTTCGACATGCGCTGCCTGCGCCTGCAGGGCAAGGAGGCCGGCCCGTCGACACAGATGTGGATGGGCATGAGCCAGATCCTGCCGGGCGGTCACACGACGCTCGACGGCTCGACGATGGAGAAGCTCTATCTCGTCCTCGAAGGGCGCCTGAGCGTGGTCTCTGAACTCGATGGACGGACCGACGAGCAGGAACTCGGCCCCTGGGACAGCTGCCGCTTCGCACCCGGCGAGAAGCGACAGCTCTTCAACCGCAGCAACCGCCCCGTGATGGTGGCGCTGGTCATGGCCAACGCGCCGCCGCCGGCCTGAGCCGGATCATTTTTTCGTACGCGTCATTCCATTCCTTCACACATTCAAACGGAGACAAGACATGACGAAATTCCTTCCTGATCGGCGCCGCCTGATCGCCGCCGCCCTGGCCCTCTGCGCCTTCGGGGGCGCGCAAGCCCAGGGCGAATGGCCGCGGGGCCAGATGATCCGGATGGTGGTGCCTTTCACCGCCGGCAGCGGCACCGACATCGTGGCGAGGCTGGTGGCAGAGAAGCTCGGCCCCGCGCTGGGCACAAGCGTGATCGTCGACAACAAGCCCGGTGCCGGCGGCACGGTGGGCGCCGCGCTGGTCGCCAAGGCGCCCGCCGACGGAATGACCCTGCTCATCCACTCGGCGGGCCATCTGGTGAATCCGTCGATCTATTCCAGCCTCTCCTACGACACGCTGAAGGACTTCTCCGGCGTGACGCCACTCGCCAGCCTGCCGAACGTTCTGGTGACGGCGCCGGGCCACTTCGCCGACGAAAAGGATCTCGTGGCGCAGGCCAAGGCCAAGCCTGGTGGCTTCAACTACGCCTCGGCGGGCAACGGTTCCGCGACGCACATGAACGCGGAGGTGTTCCGCCTCGCCGCGGGCGTGCAGGCGCAGCACATCCCCTTCCGCGGCACGCCGGAGGCGATGACGGAGGTGATGGGCGGCCGGGTCGACTGGTTCTTCGCGCCCATGGTCTCGGCGCTGCCGCTCATCAAGGACGGCAAGCTCAAGGCGCTGGCCGTCGGCACCGCGCAGCGCTCGGCCGTCTTGCCGCAAGTGCCGACCACCGAGGAAGCCGGCGTGCCCGGCTCCGCCTATCTGTTCTGGGTCGGGCTTTTCGCGCCCGCGAAAACGCCGCGGCCGATCGTCGACCGACTGCAGGCCGAGGTGGCCAGGATCATGGTTTCGCCGGAGCTCAAGGAGCGGCTGGACAAACTCGGCGCCGAACCCTTCACGATGCCCTCGGCGGAGTTCGACAAGTTCCTGGCGGACGAGACCGGCAAGGCGCAGAAGGTGGTGAAGGCGGCCGGCATCAAGGTGGATTGAGAGGTCCAAGGGGCGCGACGGCAGGGGCGATCTGGTCTACGCTTCGCCATGCTCAACATGCCGCTTCTTGTCCCGACCCTTCTCTTCCTCCACATCGTGGCCGCCGCTTTCTGGGTCGGCGGCATGGCGCTCATGCACTTCGCGGTGCGACCGGCGGCTGTGGCAAAGCTCGATCCGCCACAGCGCCTGCCCTTCATGGCCGACACGCTCGCCCGCTTTTTCGCAGGCGTCTGGGCGGCCATCATCGTGTTGCTCGCATCCGGCCTCGGGCTCATCTGGCGGGCCGGCGGGTTCGCCCATCTTCCCTGGAACGTGAACCTCATGTTCGGCCTGGGGCTGTTCATGATGGCGATCTACCTGCACATCCGCTTCGCACCCTATCCGCGACTGAAACGCGCGGTCGCGGCGCGCGAATGGCCGGTCGCGGCGGCGTCGCTCGACCTGATTCGCAAGCTGGTCCGCATCAACCTGCTGCTTGGCGTGATCGTCATGGCGCTGGCCGTGGCGGGACGCGGCGTCTGAGTCCTTCGAGCGCCACGCGCGCTAACGCTGGCTGAAGGTCGAAAGGATCTTCAACACGGTTTCGGTTGCGCCGTCGAGCGACGGCCGATGCGCGATGCCCAGGTGGCGCGTGAGCTTCGGGCTCAGCGGAAGCACCTGCACTCGCGGATCGGCCTTCGCATCGACGCTCGGGTTGACCGGCAGCACCGCGGCGCCGTAGCCCGCGGCCACGAGACTGTGCATTGCCGCGTCGAAATTCAGCTCGATGCGCGGGCGCGGCGATTCGCCAGCGGCGGCGAACCACTGCATCGAGAGGTGGTACATGTGCGTCCTCGCGTCATTGAAGATGAGCGGCCGCTGCGCCAGCCATTGCGGCGTGACGCGCTTGGGCGCCATCCACTTTCGCGGGACGAAGGCCATCATCGGCTGACTGCGCCAGCGCGTGACCACGAGGTCGCGCATCGGCGGCTGCGGCACCGCCACCAGGCCGATGTCGAGCGTCCCCATCGCGAGGCGCGACATGGCTTCGCTCGAACCGAGGATGACGACTTCGACGTCGATGCCCGCATGGCTCGCCTCCAGCGCCTCGAGCACCTGCGGGAGCAGATCGACCACCACGCCGGTCGACGTGCCCAGTCTCACGCGCCCCATCCGCCCTTCGGCCTGGCGCCGCACCGCATCGACGGCATCGTCGGCATCGCGCAGCAAGCGTCGCGCGCGCTCGACCAGCGCGGCGCCCGCCGGCGTGGGCGTCACCCGCCGATTTCCGCGCACGACCAACCGCGCGCCAAGGCGCGATTCGAGTTCGCTGATATGAAGGCTCACCGTCGGCTGAGCCAGATGCAGTGCCTTCGCGGCGGCGGAGAAGGTGCCGAGGTCGGTGATCGACACCAGCGTGCGGAGTTGGTCGAGGTTGAGCTGTCTCATCAGGAAAGCTGATCATAGGCGTTGGAATTCTCAACTTCCACAATCCCGCACAGGCTTGCAAGATGGCATCCCATTCCAGGAGCCATTCATGTCGTCGTCAAAGCCCGCCCTTTTCGTCGTCGTTCTGGAGTCGCTCCGCAACGCGCGGCGTGCGCGGCAGGATCGCCGCCTGCTGCGCGCGATGAGCGAGCGCGAACTGCATGACCTGGGCGTCGGCCGCAGCGAGATTCCGGCGCTGCTGCAGGACCACGCGCCGATCAGCGATGCGTCGGCGCCTTGGAACTGGCGACGCAGGCATGCGCCGTGTGCTGTGGATGCGCCGCAAGCAAGGCGGCGGTGACACCGTTGGTCCAGCCGAAGCCGTCCTGCAACGGGTACTCGCCGCCGTGACCGCCTTCGGTGTCTTCGTGCTCGACGCGGCGCAACGCGTATTTCTCCACCAGCTTGCCTTCACGTTCGTAGATCGCCGCCACAGTCGCGAGCCAGCGTCTGGCAATGGTGCGCGAAAGATCCTCATGCCCATAGGCGGCCAATCCCTGTACCGCCATCCATTGCAAGGCCGCCCAGCCGTTGGGCTGGTCCCACTGCTGGTCGCTGCCGCATTCGGTGGTCGAGAGGCCGCCGTGCGCCAGCAGCCTGCGCGAGACGGTATCGCCCATCGCCTGTCCGTGCGCAGGCTCGGCGGCGCCGACGAACAGGGGAACGACGCTCGCGGCGGTCAGGCAGTCGCGCCGTTCGTCGCGGCGCCAGTCGTAGTCGAAATAGGCGTTGCGGTCCGGGTCCCAGAAGTACCTGGCGATCGCCGCCTTGCGCGCTTCAGCCCGCTGTGCAAAGGCCCGTTGAGTCGCGGCGTCCCCCGCCTGTTCGGACAGCGCTGCAATCATCGCCTCCAGTTTGTAGAGCAAGGCATTGAGGTCCACCGGAAGGATCTCGGTGGTGCAGATGCTCGCCAGCGATGGCGATGATCCGGCGCGGACGTGCGAGCGGCGGCGCTGCCCGTCGCGCGGCGGCGGCGGCGAACGCAGCCAGCGCGTGCTGAAGTCCCAGCCCGATTCGCATGCCGCGCGGATGTCGCGGAAAAGCTCGGACGGATCGCGCTCGCAAGACTGCGCCGTCGTCATGTCTTCGAGCCATGACTCCTCGCGCGGCGTATCGCGCTCGTCCCAGTAGCGATTGAGCAGCGCGCCGTCGGCCATGCGCACCACGCGGCGCGCGCACTGCCCTTCCGCCAGGCCGTCGCTGCCTTTCATCCAGAACGCATGCTCCTTCCGAAGCTGTGGCAGGAAGTCGACCGCGTGCGCGACACCACGCTGCTGCGCCAGCTCGACCATGAGGGCGAACACGGGCGGCTGCGATCGGCTCAGGTAGTAGATGCGATTGCCGTTCGGCACATGGCCGTACGTGTCGATGAGGTAGGCGAAGTTCTCCAGCATGTCGCGCATGAGTTGCGCGTGGCCTTCGTGTTTCTCGCCGTTCAGCCCCAGCAAAGTGAAGTACGAATCCCAATAGTAGATTTCGCGAAAACGTCCGCCCGGCACGATGTAGGCATGGGGAAGTTGCAGCAGCGAAGACCGCGGCGGATGCGCCTGCGGGTGCCGCGTCAATACCGGCCAGAGATCGGCGATGTGTGCGCCGATGGGCTGCCCGGGCACCGAGACGTAGTCGGAAGCTGCCTGCTGGATCACATCGAAATGCGCATGCACGAAGGCGGCGAGATCGAAGCCGGGCTGCGCGGATTGCGCGCGGTAGGCCGCGAGGATGGCCGCCGGGTCCATGCGCGGCGCGCAGTCGACGAAGGTCTTGCTGTCGGCGAAGACGTGGCCCGTCTGGACCGCGACGAAGAGTTCCTCGTAGCGATCCGCCGGCGTCAGCGTGTCGGGCGCGGGCGCGGCGGCCGCACGCGTCGCGCGCTGCGTGCCGGCCGTGCCCGCGTGGTTCACACCACGCCCGCCTCGCGCAGCGCAGCGCGGCGTCTCTCGTCGATGCCCATTTCGGCCAACACCTCGTCGGTGTGCTGCCCCAATGCAGGCGGGGCATTGCGCAGCACCGGCGGTGTGCCCTGCAGACGCACCGGGCTCGCGACGCCGACGATCTGGTCGATGCCGTCGCCCGCATCGCGCGGCAGGCTCACCGCGAGGCCGCGGGCCTTGACCTGTTCGTCTTCGAAGGCCTGAGCGATGTCGTTGATCGGCCCACAAGGGACGGCCTTGTCTTCGAGCAGCGCTATCCATTCCGCGGTGGTGCGCGTTCGCGTCACGACTTCCATCTGCGGAATCAACACCTCGCGGTGTTTCACGCGCAGCGGGTTGGTGGCGTAGCGCGGGTCGCTGGCCCACTCGGCATGGCCGGCGGCTTCGCAGAAGCGCGCGAACTGGCCGTTGTTGCCGATGGCAAGCAGCATCGAGCCATCCTTGGTGCGGAAGTCCTGGTATGGCGCCAGGCTCGGATGGCTGTTGCCCTGGCGCTGCGGCGCAACGCCGGTGTTGAGAAATGCGCTGGCCTGGTTGGCGAGGATCGCCATGCCGACGTCGAGCAGGGCCATGTCGATGTGCTGGCCCTCGCCGGTGCGGTGTCGCACTTCCAGCGCCGCCAGGATCGCCGTGCTGGCATAGACGCCGGTGAAGAGGTCGGTGAGCGCCACACCGACGCGCAGCGGGCCGCCGCCGGGCACATCGTCGGGACGGCCGGTGATGCTCATCATGCCGGTGGTGGCCTGGATCATCAGGTCATAGCCGGCGCGAGAGGCATGCGGGCCGTCGTGGCCGAAGCCGGTCACGCTGCAGTAGATGAGGCGCGGGTTCGCGGCGCGCAGGCTTTCATGGTCGAGCCCGTATTGCTTGAGCCCGCCGGTCTTGAAGTTCTCGACCACGATGTCGCTCTGCGCCGCCATCTGCTTGAGCAGCGCCTGGCCCTCGGGCGTCGCCATGTCGATGGTGACTGAGCGCTTGTTGCGGTTGCAGGCGGTGAAGTAGGTCGCCTGGTGGGTGTCCTTGCCTTCGGCGTCCTTCAGGAAGGGCGGCCCCCAGGTTCGGGTGTCGTCACCGACGCCGGGGCGCTCGATCTTGATGACGTCCGCACCCAGGTCCGCGAGGATCTGGGTGCACCACGGCCCCGCGAGCACGCGGGAGAGGTCCAGGACCTTGAGGCCCGCGAGGGCGCCTTGCGTGGCGGCGGGGGCAGACATCAGTTTGCGAAAGCCGCGATACCGGTCTGGGCGCGACCAAGAATCAGCGCATGGATATCGTGCGTGCCTTCGTAGGTGTTCACCACTTCGAGGTTGACCAGGTGCCGCGCCACGCCGAACTCATCGCTGATGCCGTTGCCGCCCATCATGTCCCGTGCCAGTCGCGCGATGTCCAGCGCCTTGCCGCAGGAGTTGCGCTTGAGCAGCGAGGTCACTTCGACCGACGCGGTGCCCTCATCCTTCATGCGGCCCAGGCGCAGGCAGCCTTGCAGGCCCAGCGTGATCTCCGTCTGCATGTCGGCCAGCTTCTTCTGGATGAGCTGGTTGGCGGCGAGGGGGCGGCCGAACTGCTTGCGTTCGAGCGTGTAGGTGCGTGCACGGTGCCAGCAGTCTTCGGCCGCGCCGAGCGCGCCCCACGAGATGCCGTAGCGAGCGCTGTTGAGGCAGGTGAACGGACCTTTGAGCCCCTGCACTTCGGGGAAGGCGTTCTCTTCCGGGCAGAAAACGTTGTCCATCACGATTTCGCCGGTGATCGAGGCGCGCAGGCCGACCTTGCCGTGAATCGCCGGCGCGCTGAGGCCCTTGGCGCCCTTGTCGAGCACGAAGCCGCGGATCGGGCCGACGGCGCCGGTTTCGCTGACTTCCTTGGCCCAGACCACGAAGACATCGGCGATCGGGCTGTTGCTGATCCACATCTTGGCGCCGCTGAGCGAGTAGCCGCCCGGCACCTTCTTGGCGCGCGTGACCATGCTGCCGGGATCGGAGCCGTGATCGGGCTCGGTCAGACCGAAGCAGCCGATCCATTCGCCGGTGGCGAGCTTGGGCAGGTACTTCTGCTTCTGCGCTTCGGTGCCGAATTCATTGATCGGCACCATCACGAGGGAGCTCTGCACACTCGCCATGGAACGGTAGCCCGAATCCACGCGCTCGACTTCGCGGGCGATCAGGCCGTAGGAGACGTAGTTGAGACCGGGGCCGCCGTACTGCTCGGGGATGGTCGGGCCCAGCAGGCCGAGCGCGCCCATCTCGCGGAAGATCGCCGGATCGGTCTCGCCGTTGCGGAAGCCTTCGAGCACGCGCGGTGCGAGGCGCTCCTGGCAATAGGCGTTGGCGGCATCGCGCACCATGCGCTCTTCGTCCGTGAGCTGTTGATCGAGCAGGAGCGGATCGTCCCAATGAAATGCGGCGTGCTTGGCCATGTGCGTAGTCTCCGAGGGTGAAGTGCTGAGGTTGGGCGTCATCGTAAGCGCGGGGCATCGCGAGCGCAAACGACGATTCGACACCCAGTTATTCGTTTCCTGCACTTCAAAGCACAATACGCCGGCACCGCCTCATTGGCTCCAGCCGTATTCAACTATGTAGGCTTCGCATACCATGCGCCGCAAGATCCCTTCGACCCAGGCCTTGATCTGCTTCGAGGCCGCCGCCCGCCATGAAAGCTACACGCGCGCAGCGCAGGAACTGGCGCTGACCCAGAGCGCCGTGTCGCGCCAGATCACCGCGCTGGAGGACTTCCTGGGGATGGCGCTGTTCCGCCGCACGCGCCACGGCGTCGCGCTCACGCCCGCCGGCGCCGACTACGCCCGCCAGATCGCGCGGCAACTCGACACCATGGAGCGCGACACGCTCGACGCAATGGCGCGGCAGGGCCAGGGCGGGTCACTCCAGCTCGCGGCGGTGCCGACCTTCGCGACGCGCTGGCTGATTCCGCGCCTGCCGGAATTCGCGGCGAAGCATCCGGACATCACGGTGCACATCGAGACGCGCACGCGTCCCTTTCTGTTCAACGACACGCCCTTCGATGCCGCGATCTATGCCGGCACGGCCTCGCAGACGGCCAACTGGGCCGGCACGCAATCCACGGTATTGCTCAACGAGGATGTCGTGCCCGTGTGCAGTCCCGCCCTGCTCGCAGGCCGCAAGCCGCTATCGCCCGCTGCGGTGGCGCGGATGCCGCTGCTGCAACAGAGCACGCGCCCCGACGGCTGGCGCCAGTGGTTCGACGCGCAGCACGTCGACGCGCCGCGTGCCCACAGCGGTCCGCGCTACGAACTGTTCTCGATGCTGGCGATTGCCGCTGCGCACGGCCTCGGCGTGGCCCTGATCCCGCGCATGCTGATCGAGGCGGAATTGGCGCGCGGTGAATTGGTCGTGGCCTGCGACCGGCCATTGCGCGGCGAGCGCAGCTACTACCTGGTGATGCCCGCCACGCAGGACGAACGACCCGCACTCAGGCTTTTTCGCGCGTGGCTGCTCGCGCAGGCGGGCGCTCCCGGCGATCCGGGTTCTTCTTAGCCTTCTCTTTCGTCTTGGCGCTTGTCTGCTGCGCACGCGCCATCGCTTCCAGCCCTGCCATCACGTAGCACATGAGCTCCTCGGGCAGCCCATCGCTTTCTCTTCCAAGCGCCGGCAACAGTTTTTCCGGAATCTCCTTCGGCACGACCATGATGGCGAGACAAGGCAGCAATGCAAAGATCAGCCCGCGCTGAACGGTCGGGTGTTCCGGCGGCAGCCCCATCGCGCTGCTGACCAGCCCCAGCATGAAGCCTGCCTTCGGACGGATGGCCTTCTCGATCAGTGCGGGCATCGCGGTCGACGGCGTCATGACCTCACGCAGCACAACGCGAAATCCCCACGGCGCTGCAGCACGCGTCGCGAGCCGGACGAGATGCTTGAGCACCGTGCGCAGCTTCAACACCGGGTCGTCGATGTCTCCCGCTACCGCCACCAGGTCCTCGAGGCCGACCACCTGCTGATGCGCCGCGATGAGCACAGCTTCGTACAAGCCGTCGCGGCTGCCGAAGTGATAGTTGACCGACGCCAGCGGCGTGCCGGCGCGCTCGCAGATTTCCTTGCTGGTGGCCTCGGCGTACCCGCGTTCGGCAAAGACCTGCCCCGCGGTTTCGATCAGAAGCAGGCGCGTCGCGTCGCCGTCGGGCCGCGGCGCACGCCTGGCAGGCATCGTGGATCGCTTCTTCGCTGTCGCTCGCATCTGGTAACCCTGAGCACAATATGGCAGTTTGAATTGGAATTCAAATTCGATATGATCGAGTCTACTTCATCGACTGCAGACCGTCACGGGGGCCGCAAGAGAGACCATGAACAAGAAGCCGATCATCGTGGGCGCCATCGTCCTGCTCGTGGGCGCCGCTTTCGCCGCGTGGTACTTCAACCGCCAGCCGTCCGATCCGCACAAGCTCGTGCTGTACGGCAACGTCGACCTTCGACAGGTGTCGCTCGCCTTCAACGGCAGCGAGCGCATCGCCCGGCTGAACGTGCAGGAAGGCGATCGCGTCAAGGCCGGCCAGGTGCTCGGCGAGCTCGACACACGCACGCTGCAACTGCAGGCCGCGCAGGCCGAGGCGCAGATCGCCGCGCAGACGCAGGTGCTGCAACGGTTGAAGACCGGCAGCCGGCCGGAGGAAATCGCCCAGTCCCGCGCCCAGGTCGCCGCCGCTCAGGCCGATGCCGAACTGGCTCGGCAGCAGCTCGAGCGCCTGCAATCCATCCGCCAGACCACCGCGGGCCGTGCCGTGAGCCAGCAGGATCTCGATGCCGCCCAGGCTCGCCAGAAAGTCGCGCAAGCCCAGCTCGAGAACGCACGCAAGGCGCAGCAGCTCGTCGTGACCGGACCACGCAAGGAAGACATCGCGCAGGCGCAGGCGCAACTCGACGTCGCGGTCGCGGCCCTCGCGGTGCTCAAGCACCAGCTCCAGGAAGCACAACTCAAGGCGCCGATTGACGCCGTGGTGCGTGCGCGGCTGATGGAACCGGGCGACATGGCATCACCGCAGCGCCCGGTCTTCACGCTCGCCATCACGGATCCCAAATGGGTCCGCGCCTACGTGACGGAAGCCGACCTCGGTCACATCAGGCCCGGGATGGTGGCGACGCTGAGCACCGACAGCCATCCGGGCCAGCCCTTGCAGGGCAAGGTCGGCTACATCTCCTCGGTTGCGGAGTTCACTCCCAAGACCGTGCAGACCGAGGAACTGCGCAGCAGCCTCGTCTACGAGATCCGCGTGCTGGCCGACGACCCCGATGACCGCCTGCGGCTCGGCATGCCGGTCACTGTGCGCCTTGCGCTCGACGGCAGCGCCGACGCGGGGAGCAAGCCCTGATGGAAGCCGCCGCGCCAGCGCTTGCGGGTCGCGGCCTGCACAAGCGCTTCGAGGTCAAGGGGGCGCCTGAAACGGTCCGCGCGCTCGACGACGTCTCGCTCGAAGTGCCATCCGGCAAGCTCACCGCGCTGGTCGGCCCCGACGGCGCGGGCAAGACCACGCTGCTGCGCCTCGCCGCCGGCCTGATGCGCGCCGACCAGGGATCGATGGACGTGCTCGGCATCGACGTGGCGAAGGATCCTCAATCGGTTCAGGACCGAATCAGCTACATGCCGCAGCGCTTCGGCCTCTATGAAGACCTGAGCGTGCAGGAGAACCTCGACCTTTATGCGGATCTGCACGGTGTGAGCAAGGCGCAGCGGCGCGAACGCTACGCGCGCCTGATGGAAATGACCGACCTGGGCCGATTCACGTCGCGCCTCGCCGGCAAGCTCTCGGGCGGCATGAAACAGAAGCTCGGCCTCGCCTGCACGCTGGTGCGCTCGCCCGCCCTGCTGCTGCTCGACGAGCCTACGGTCGGCGTCGATCCGCTCTCGCGGCGCGAACTGTGGGAGATCGTGCAGGAGTTGGTCGACGACGAGCACCTGTCGGTCATCGTGAGCACCGCCTACCTCGACGAGGCCGAGCGCTGCGCGCAAGTCTTCGTGCTGCAAGGCGGCAAGCTGATCGCGCAAGGCGCACCCGCGCAAATACGCGACAACGCGAAGGACCTCTGCTACGTCACGACACCGCCTCGCGGCACGGCCCCGCGCACCTTGCAGGCCCGTTTGCTCGATGCGCCCGCGTCGATCATCGATGCCGTTCCGCAAGGCGGCGAAGTGCGATTCATCCGTCGGCCCGACGCAGATGCCGAGTCCGTGAGGACGCTGCTCGACGGCGCGCCCGCAGAGCCCGTGCCCGCGCGTCTCGAAGACGGCTTCATGGTGCTGCTGCGCGCGCAACAAAAGGCCACGACCGATACGACCGATACGACCGCAACCACCGCACACGCAGCCACCGAAACCGCACCCCCCTCCGCCGACACCCAGGAAGTCGTCATCCAGGTGAAGGACCTCGTTCGCAAGTTCGGCGACTTCACCGCCGTCGCGAGCACCAGTTTCGACGTGCGGCGTGGCGAGATCTTCGGGCTGCTCGGTCCCAACGGCGCGGGCAAGACGACCACTTTCCGCATGCTCTGCGGACTGCTGCCGGCCAGCAGCGGTTTCCTGCAAGTGGCCGGCATGAACCTGCGCACCGCGCGCGCGCAGGCTCGCGGAAGAATCGGCTACGTCTCGCAGAAGTTTGCGCTCTACGGCAACCTCACCGTCGCCGAGAATCTGCAGTTCTTCGGCGGCGCCTACGGATTGCGCGGCGAGCGCCTGCGCGAGCGCATGCAGACTGTGCTGCAACAGTTCGACCTGCTCGGCCAGGAACACGCGACCAGCGGCCAGTTGCCCGGCGGTTTCAAGCAGCGCCTCGCCATGGCCACCGGCCTGCTCCACGAGCCGGAGATCCTCTTCCTCGACGAGCCCACCAGCGGCACTGATCCGCTGGCGCGGCGCGACTTCTGGCGCCGCATCACCGCGCTGGCCGAGGCGGGCGTCACGGTGATCATCACCACTCACTTCATGGAAGAGGCGGAGTATTGCGACCGCATCGTGATCCAGGATGCGGGCAAGCTGCTTGCCATCGGAACACCGCAGCAAGTGCGCGTGCAGGCCGGCAGCGCGCCGGACAGCCGTCTCAGCATGGAGGAGGCCTTCATCGACATCGTCACGCAAGCGCGCGGCACTGCGGCTGCGCCGGCGCACGGAGCACCGGCATGACGACGCCCGCGCCGGCCACCGCGACGCACAGCCGCTTCTGGCAACGGTTGATCGCGCTCACGCGCAAGGAGACGCGGCAACTCGTGCGCGATCCGAGCAGCCTCGCCATCGGCATCCTGCTGCCCATCATCCTCATCCTCATCTTCGGCTACGGGCTCTCGCTCGACGTGAAGAACGCGCCGATGGCCGTGGTGCTCGAAGACACCTCGCCCACCGCCGCGCAGGCCGTGGCCGGGCTCCAGCTCACGCCCTACATCTCGCCCGTCATGCTCACCTCCATGCACGAGGCCGAAGCGCTGATGGGCCAGCGCAAGGTCGACGGCATCGTGCGCGTGCCCGCGGACTTCTCGCGTCGGCTCGCAGCCGGCGACGCAAGCATCCAGGTGATCGTGCACGGCGCCGATGCGAACAAGGCCGGCATCGTGCTGCGCTACGCGAGCGCCGCCCTCGCGCAGAACGCGCTGCGCCTCGCCGAACGAAGCCCCGGCGCGACATCCGGCGTCGGCTCGGTGACCATCGAACAACGACTCTGGTTCAACAGCGCCAACACCAGCACCTGGTATCTGGTGCCGGGCCTGATCGTGCTCATCATGACGCTGGTCGGCGCGTTTCTCACGGCGCTGGTGATGGCGCGCGAATGGGAACGCGGCACGCTGGAAGCGCTGTTCGTCACGCCGGTTCGGCCGGTGGAGATCCTGTTGGCGAAGATCATTCCGTACTTCGGCATCGGCATGGTCGGGCTGCTGCTGTGCCTCGTCGCGGCGCGCTTCCTCTTCGAGGTGCCGATGTACGGATCACTGGCCGCCATCGTCGTCAGCGCGATGCTGTACCTGCTGGTGGCGGTGGGCGTGGGCCTCGTCATATCGTCCGTCACGCGCAACCAGTTTCTCGCGAGCCAGGTCGCGCTGATTTCGAGCTTCCTTCCGTCGCTGATGCTGTCGGGCTTTCTCTTCGACCTGCGCAACGTGCCGACCGTCATACGCATCGTAGGCCACGCGCTGCCGGCGACCTATTTCATGGAGCTGGTCCGCACCCTCTTCCTCGCGGGCAACGTGTGGTCGCTGATTTTCAGGAACTGCGCGATCCTCATTGCCTACGCGGTGGTGCTGCTGACCGTCGCACGCCTCGTCACGCGCAAAAGTCTTGACTGAAGATCATGAACGGCTCATTCCTCGACTTCGTACGGCGCGTCGCCCACCTCTGCCGCAAGGAATTGCTGGCGATCCTCAAGGATCCTTCCAGCCGCGTGATCCTGATCGTGCCGGCGCTGATGCAAAGCCTGCTCTTCGGCTATGCCGCGACCTATGACCTGAGCCACGTCGACTACGCCCTGCTCGACCAGAGCCACAGCGGCGCATCGACCGCGCTCATCGCCAAGCTCGACGGCACAGGCGTCTTCCACCGTGCCGCAACGCTCACGTCGCCGAACGAGATCGCGCCCATCGTCAACGCACAGGATGCGCTGGTTGTGATCCAGATCGGCCCGCAGTTCGAACAGCAGCTCAACGCGGGCGAGCAGGCGCCGATCCAGGTCATCATCGATGCGCGCAACTCCAACACCGCGGGCTCGGCGTCGGGCTTCGTCAATTCGGTTGTGACGGCCTTCAACGACGAATGGCGCCAGCGGCACGGCGGTCTTCAAGCACCCGTGTCGATCGAGTCGCGCGCGTGGTTCAACCCCAATCTGGAGACGCGCTGGAACTTCATGCCCGGCATGATCGCCGCGCTCAGCATGATCCAGACGCTGCTTCTGACCGCGCTCTCGGTGGCACGCGAGCGGGAGCAAGGCACCTTCGACCAACTGCTCGTGACGCCGCTGTCACCCACCGAGATCATGATCGGCAAGGCCATTCCGCCGGTGATGATCGGGCTCACGCAGTCCACCCTCGTGCTGCTCATCACGCTGCTGTGGTTCAGGGTGCCGATGGCGGGCTCCTTCGTCACGCTCTACATCGGGCTGTCGTTCTTCACCATCGCGAGCGTGGGCATCGGGCTGTCGATCTCGGCGGTGTCGGCCAACATGCAGCAGGCCATGCTCTACACCTTCGTGCTGATCATGCCGATGATGCTGCTGTCGGGCCTGACCACGCCCGTGAGCAACATGCCGCGCGTGCTACAGATCGCGACGCTGGCCAATCCGCTGCGCTTTGCCATCGACCTCGTGCAGCGCGTCTATCTGGAAGGCGTCGGGCTGATGGCCGTCTGGCACAACCTGGTTCCGCTTTTCGTCATCGCGGCCATCACGCTGCCGCTGGCCGCATGGCTGTTCCGCCATCGACTGGTATGACTCGCCCCCAGGTTGGCTCACTTCGTGTAGCCGCCCACCCCCTGCCGGGGGCAATCCCGGCGGCCCGGCGAAGCCGGTTCCGCGGGGGTCAAAGCTCTCCCCCAGCCTCGCCCACTTCGTGTGGCTCGGGCACCCCCTTCCGGGGGCAATCCCAGCGGCCCGGCGAAGCCGGTTCCGCGGGATTCCTGGAATCGGGCGTGCTGCGCCCGTCTCGATGCTGTTGAAAGGCAAACCATGAAGACTTCGCTTTACTCCCGTCATGGCATGACATGCCTGGTCGCCATGCTTGTTGCCGCATCCCTCTCCGGTTGCGCCGTCGGGCCCGACTTCAAGCCGCAGACGCCCGAAGCGCCTGCGAATTTTTCCGAATGGCACGGCGGGTCGCCGGAGTTGATCGACCCGCAGCTCAGCAAGCCCTCTGTCGCGGCGGCACCTGTCGGCTGGTCGGTGTTCGGTGATCCGGTGCTCGACGCACTGGAAGCGCGCGCGCTCGGCGCCAATCAGGACTTGCAGACTGCCGCCCTTCGCTTCGCGCAAAGTCGCGCGCAGCTGGCGGTTGTCGATTCGCAAAAGGGCATCCAGGTGAACGCCAACGCCGCCGCGACACGGCTGCGCGCGAGCGAGGACGGCGAAACGACGCGGCTGCTCGACGCGCTGGGTCCGGTCAATCGCGAACAATTGATCCGGGTGCTCAGCGAGCCGCACAACTTCTATCAGGCCGGCTTCGATGCGTCCTGGGAGCTGGACCTTTGGGGCCGTGTGCGGCGCGCGGTGGAGAGTGCCGACGCCAATGTCGCAGCTTCGCACGCGATGCTCTCGCAAGTGCAGCTCAGCGTGCAGGCCGAGGTGGCGCGCCACTACTTCGAGCTGCGCGCGGCGCAGCGGCAGATCCGGCTGGCGCGCAGCGACATCGCGGCGGCAGAAGAAACGCTGGAGCTCGTCAAGGCCCGCGCCGACGCCGGCCTGACGACGGACCTCGACACGACGCGCCAGAGCGCGCAAGCCGCCGACCTGCGCTCGCATCTGCCGCCACTCCTCGCGCAGGAGGCGCAGGCCGTCAACCAGATCACGCTGCTGCTTGGCGAACGTCCCGGCGCGCTTCGCGCCCAACTGGCACCGCAGGCCGATGTGATGAAGGCGGCGGCACTGCCCGATCTTTCGCTGGGACTGCCATCGGAAGTGGCGCTGCGCCGGCCCGACATCCAGATCGCAGAGGCCCAACTGCATGCGGCCACCGCGAACATCGGCGTCGCGGTTGCGGATCTGTATCCGCGCATCACGCTGGGTGCGAGCTTCGGCTTCCAGGCGGTGGACAACGGCAGCTTCGGCGAGTGGGGAAGCCGCCAGTGGTCGATCGGGCCGAGCCTGCAGCTCCCGATCTTCGACAACGGCCGTCGACGCTCGACCATCACCGTGCGCGAGTTGCAGCAGCAGGAGGCCGCCGTCGCCTACCAGCAGACTGTGCTCAAGGCATGGCACGAGATCGACGACGCACTGAGCGCCTACACGGCGGAGCGTCAGCGCAATACGCAACTGGCGGTGAGGGAGCGCAGCAGCCGCGATGCGTTGCAGCTTGCGCAGGTGCGCTACGACCATGGGCTCACCGATTTTCTGGTGCAGCTCGATGCGCAACGCACGTGGTTGCAGGCGCAAAGGGACTACACGGAGAGCACGAGCCGGTTGGCGTTGGGGTTGGTGGCTGTGTCGAAGGCGTTGGGTGGCGCGGGAGATGGCGGAGGCTGACCTTGCGCAGGTCCGACCTCATCCGAATGTGAACGCAAACGCTTCCGCGCCGGGGTCGAGGAATTCGATGTCGAAGCGGCGGTTCGTCACACTACCTTGCTGGCGCACAAGTTGGTAGAGGCGTTGTTCGGCCACGATGCCGTTTCCCTGCGCGTCGACGTCCGCGCCGTGGTCGGCGCCCGGCTGCTTGCCGTCGATCAGGATGCGGAAACGGACAGGCTTGCCATCCTTGCCCGGCCCCAACACCAGGTGCAGATCGCGCGCATGGAATTGATAGCTGATGCGGCCGCCGCTGCGATCGAGCACGGCGCTTTGTCCGCCGACTTCCCATTCGCCGGCCAGCGCCCACTGGTTCGACTTCAAATTGGGCTGCGTCGAGTACGTACTCACCTTGTCACGCGTGAAGCCACCCGAAGACGCGAAATTCTCTGCACGCTCGTAGCCGAGGTAGGTTTCCGGCGACTGGACATTGGCCTCGTCGGGAGCCGCCTGAGCGCCGGTGGCGTTCACCTTCACGAGGTCGCCCGGCACCACGCTCGACCCGGCTTCAGCCAGCAACTGCTGAATGACTTGCTCGGACTTGTCGTACTCGCCCTCGCCAAAATGGTGATGTCGGATATTGCCCTTCGCGTCGATGAAATAGTGGGCCGGCCAGTACTGGTTGTTGAACGCGCGCCAGATCGCATAGTCGTTGTCGATGGCGACCGGATAGTCGACCTTCAGCTCCTTCACGGCCTTCTTGACGTTGCCGACGTCCTTCTCGAACGCGAACTCCGGTGCGTGCACGCCGATGACCACCAGGCCCTTGTCCCTGTACTTATCCGACCACGCACGCAGGTAGGGCAGCGCGCGCAGGCAGTTGATGCACGAGTAGGTCCAGAAGTCGACCAGCACGACCTTGCCGCGCAGTTGCTCGGTTGTCAGCGGTTCCGAGTTGAGCCACTGCACGGCGCCGTCCAGCGGTGGCATCACGCCCTCTGCGGGAAGATCGGCAGCGCCCGCGGTCTTCATCACCTGCCCAGACGACATCATGGCGTTCGAGCCGCTCATCATCACCGTCGAGTCCGTGCCGGTGACCACGTCGGATTCGGTGGGCGCTGCACTCGGCGCGGGTCGCACCTTGTCGACGAGCGCCTGCTCCAACCTGGAGGTGCTTGCCAGCGACACCTGCGCCAACACCCCGGTATCCAGCCCGAGCGCAATCGCAACCACGCCGCAGAGCAATGCCGCGCCAATACCGCGGCGAATCCATTCGCCAGCGCCCAGTGACCGCTTCATCGCCTGGAAGAGACGACCACCGATGAGCAGCGCACCTGCCAGCGATGTTGCAGCGCCTGCCGCATAGGCAAGCAGCAGCAGCGATGTCTGTGCACTTGCGCCGTTGAGCGCCGCGCCGGTCAGCACCAGGCCGAGGATCGGACCCGCGCACGGAGCCCAGAGCAAACCGGTGGCGACACCCAGGAGCAGGGAGGGGACGATGGATGAAGAGCCACCCTCCGATGCGCCACGGGACGCGGACGCGGACAGCCGGGATCCCCAGGCGACCAACGGGCGCGTCGCATGCTCCGCCAACTGCGGAAACAGCAGCATGAGCCCGAATGCCGCCATCAACACGATCGCCACCCAGCGCCCGTACTGGTTGGCCTGCACGGCCCATCCGCCACCGACTGCGGCCAGCGACGCGACGGCCGCAAAGGTCAACGCCATTCCCACCAGAAGCGGCAGACCACTCTTCAGGAAGGGCTGATCGCCCCGCGCGAACACGAACGGAAGGACCGGAAGAATGCAGGGGCTGAGGATGGTCAGCACACCGCCCAGGTAAGCGACGAGGAACAGGACCACGGCGTTTCGCTTTGACCGATCAGGCCGCACCCGGCGTGAACTTGAGCGCCAGGCCGTTCATGCAGTACCGCAGTCCGGTTGGCTTCGGGCCGTCATCGAAGACGTGGCCCAAGTGCCCTCCGCAGCGGCGGCAATGCACCTCCGTGCGAACCATGCCGAACGTCTTGTCCTGGGTCTCTCCGACGGCGTTCGGCAAAGGCTGCCAGAAGCTCGGCCAGCCTGTCCTGCTGTCGAATTTCGTCTTCGAGGAAAACGCGTCGAGGCTGCAACCCGCACACGAGAAGATGCCTTCGCGGTGTTCGTCGTTCAGTGGACTGGAATACGGACGCTCGGTGCCCTCCTTGCGCAAGACTTCGTACTGATTGGGCGTCAAGAGCTTGCGCCACTCTTCGTCGGTGTGGGTCACTTCGAATTTGCCCTCCGCGGCCACCGCGAGCCGCGGAGTCCAGCCGAGTGCGTTGGCAATGGCCAAGCCCAGCGTGGATGTACCCGCAACGAGGGCAAAGCGTCTTCCGTGGGTGGTCATGGCAAGTCCCTTTCTAGGATTTGGACGAAAGCATCTGCGAGGTAGTTCGGATGCGATCGTCCGGCGGTTACAGCCGTCGCGGCCAATTGCATGGCCGCTTCCACCGCAGCAGTGTCGTAGTACTCCATGAAGTCGACTTCAAGAGGTTTCAGAGAACCGCCTACACACCTTGGCTGGTTGCGCCCTCATGATGCTCCAGCCCCACTGCTGGTTCAACTCTTGCTTCGGCCCAACCGTCGCGCGACCATGGGTTCGCTTGTGAGTCGGGTTTCGGTCAGATACATTCGTTTGAAACACAGTGACGACATCATCGACGGGGCCCCAATGAACTTTGATGGCACGGACAAGTGAAACACTACGCTCTCGTTCATCTCGAGTACGGCTCTCACAGCCGTGAGTTGTCCATGGCGTTGCTGGCCAAGTTTCGCCAGACGCTGGAATCGCACGGCAATCAGGTGTCGCTGTTGATCGTCGACAACAGCAGGCGCGAGGGAGAAGAGCGCTACACCGGCCATGGATTCGAGGCCGTGCGCGTCGCTGCGGGAGACAACTCCAACCGGGAGTTCAGCGGATGGGATGCGGGCGTGGCGGATGTGCTGTCGCGAGGCAAGGCGCCTGACGTCTGGATCTTCACCAATGACACGGTGGCGAGTCGCCACGGCTGGAGCAATCAGCGCGCCGCCCGCTTCTGCCTCGAAGCCGAATGGCTGAGTCCGCATGTCGGACCCTGGATGCTCGGCGAAGTCACCGATTGCGCGAGACCCGGGGAGACGCCGCTGGGTCCGATGCTGCAGTGGATATCGACCTATGCCTTTGCGATGAACCACACGCTGCTTCAACGTTTGGGCACGCTTTCGCCGGGCAATGAATTGCTGGATTCCTTCTTCTATGACAGCTATGAGCCGGCGCACAAATTGTTCCGGGACCACCTCGATCCGGACTTCTTCGGCGGCGCACAGGCCTGGTTGATCGCGGACCCGGAAGAGTCCGCCGAGCGGGCTCGCAAGTACAAGTGGGCGCACGCTTGGCACGGCGCAACGGAGCTGAATGCGGACACATTCGACGCCCTGCGCGCAAAGATGCGCTGCGTGATGTCGGAGACCTTCCTGAGCCAGCGCGCACGGCAAGCCGGCGCGGAATTCAGGTCTCCCTACGACGCTTCCAACGGCCGCGCGCGCATTCGCCGGACGGCGCACTACATCCTGGACAAGATCTCCGAAAAGCTCATTCTTCGTCGAATGCGGCGAACCACGTAGGCCCCGGGGACGCGTACAACTCTTTTTCTCGATGGCGACCCGAATCTGATGCGACAGATTTCGGATCGCCATTCTCGTCACGGCACTGAAGTCTGGGAAGACGCCGAATTGCCCGCGCCGTCCCACGCAGTGACCTGGACGATGCCGTTGCGGGGCAGCCGGTTGCACACCACAGTCAGGCCCTGAGGCGTTTGTCCATCCGGGCACGTCCAGCGGGCCGCCAGCAATTGGCCCTGGCCGCCGTCCGGCCTGAGGCTCAACTCTGTCTTGCTGGTATCGACGTCCGAAACGACCGCGTTGATCGCAACGGAAAACACCGGAAGGATCGTGAGTGTCTGGCTCCAGGAGCGGGAATTCCCCGTGGTGTTGTCGGTGACCTTGGCCGTCACCTTGTAGGAGCCGGGTGTCGTGAAGGCATGAGACAGACGATCCTGGCTGTTCGACGTGACGGAACCGGAGTTGTCGCCGAAGTCCCAGGCGATGGGGCTCAACGCATGGTTGGTCTGCTTGTAGTTGCTCTGGGGTTGCGCCGTGGAGCCGTAGAAGCTGATGCTCGTCGGGGTCGATGCGATTTGGGTCGAATAGAACTGGATGCCGGGCAGGTTGGCCACCGAGCTGTCGTAGGCAGCATGGACAACGTCCTTCGTCGACTTGACCTTGAAGCCGAGTGCGGCCGCGTTGGCATAGGCACCATCTGCGGTGAGCTGAGCCAGATCGGGACCGACGTTGTATTTCGCGAAATCGCTCGAACCGAACTGAAGGGTGGTGTAGTCGCTTGGCGACCAGTTGTATCCCAGGAAGTCGCCCGCCAGTCCGACCACGTTGACCGACTGCGCATCGAGCACTTCGCTCCGAACGGTGTCATTGACTTCCGCAAAGGCCTCGCCAGGGTTGCTGATGTAGAGCAGCGGACCAATCCTCAGTGCCGTCGTGTAGGTGCCAAGTGAAGTCGGCCCGCTACCGGCGACCGAGCAATTGCCGACGCACCAGGGCGCCGACAGTGCGCGGGGGACGGAACAGTTGCCGCCCAGAGCGGCATTGCAGCTAGGTCCGCCCAGACCAGCTGCCGGCGCGTTGTACTTCATCAGGCTGAGCAGGCCCTGATTCTCCGCGGAGCTACCCACCGTGACATTGGGAATCAGCGTTTCGGCGCTTCCGAGGGTGTCGCTCTTCAGGGGAGCCGCCTGCGCCATGGCCAGGCGCAGGGCATTGAGAACGTACTGTCCCTGGTAACTCACTTCCGCATAGTCGGCGTTCGTACCCGGCGACTCCTGCCGGCCCAGGGTTCCAGATCCGACGACGCTGGTCCCCCCGATGGTGATGTCCATCTGCTTGCGGACATAGCCGGGCACATCGGCCGAGAAGCCTTGCGTGACCGCGCCATTGAATGCACGGAATTCGTCCGGGTGGTTGGGGATGCTGACGTACAGCGCGTTGGTGGCGCCTGTGCCGGGATCACGCGCCCACAGAACAGGCATCCTCGCGTCGACGGCGAAGCCGTCGACATGGTCCGTGCCCTGGCCGTTCTGCCAGATGACGGAGCCGATGTCGCCGTTCGCAGTCCAGAGTTCCGATGTCTTGAGGTTGGACGCGGCGGTGTCTACCGCCTGCACCACGGCATCATGGACCTTCTTGAGATAGGTCTTGTTCGCGGGACTCATGACTCCCCAGATACCGACCAAAGTCGGTGTAGCGTGCGAGTGCGTCGTCGAGACCATCACCGCCGAGCGGTCGACCTTGAAACCGTGATCGGACAGCTTTTTCGCAGCATCCACGCGCGAGCCGAACTGGCCATTGCCCACGTCGGCGTCCTGGTACTCGGCGAACCAGCCGGTGCTGTCGACAACCGCGAAGGCAACCGCCTTGTCACCCTTGGCGACCACGAAGGCGCGCACCTCGAGCGGGTCGTTGCTGATCTGAATCGCGGGCTTATTGGAATCCGAGTATCCGCCCACGTACACGGGGGCGTCGGGCGCAATGCTGACCGTGGCCGCACCGACCTGGAACAAGGCATTGGGTGACGGTTCGGGCGTAGTAGGCGTGGTGGGCAGCGTGACCGGCACGGTGGGCGAAGCGGGCGCATCCGCCGGGTGCGATGCGGCGGGGGACGTGGGCAACGCGTTGCCCACCGGACTACCGCTGCCACCTCCACAACCGGCGAACAACGCCATCACCACACAACCTATCCAGGTTGTTTTTCTCATCTTGTGTCTCCAGGTAGTTACTCGTTCAACGCGGACTTGTCTTCGACGGACCGCGTTCGAGAACTCTAGGGGTGACGCGACTGACGCTCCAAGACATCTGGTGCCAGCGTTTTTGCCTTTGGCGACATGGCCTGGGTTGGCTCGACAGGCACGGCCAACCCGGCGTCGACCCAGCGTTGCAAGTCGCGGGGACCGATACCGAACCAGCGCTGCACCGCTCGACTGAGGACCGCGCCATCCGCATAGCCGAGGTCTTCGGCGATCTCGCCCAAGGTGAGCGAACGTTCGATCTGGTTCGATCGCCGGTCGGCCAGCCGGCGCAGCAATCTCTGCTTGCGGCTGGCATCGACCAACGCGCTGAAACTGGTGTGCTCCTCGGTCAGCCGGCGGGCAATCGTGCGGCGCGAAAGCCCGAGTTGCTCGGCAATCTGGTCCAGCTTGTAGTTCGTTGGCGGCCCGGTTCGGAAGAGTTGCTCGATGTGCGAGCTGATCGAGGCCGACCAGCCTTGCTGGCGCTCTGCCTCTTCGCACGCTTGCCAGGCGAGGAGGCGATCCGGCCCCGAGGCGGTGGGGAGCGCCATGGTGGCCAGCGAATTGGGAAACGACAGATAAGGCCAGCCCGCGCTCTTCGCGACCGAGATGCCCTGTTCGGCCCAGACGCGCGTGGTGCGGGCCATCGAGCCTGGCAGATGCAACTTCATGGCCCGGGATGCGCCGCCACACAGGTCCCGTATCGACTTGCAGAGCATGGCCAGCAGGAATTCCAGGGTAAAGCGCTCGACGTCGCCCAACGACACCAGGGGGCGCACGTGCAGCTCGATGTGCTGGCCGCGCTGCCGGAGCCGAAGATTCAAGACGGCGAGGCGAAGCGGCGCGAAGCGCACCAGCCCGTCGAGCGCCTGGCGCAGGTCGGACGAACTCACCATCAGGTAAGCCAGGGCGCCATGCGAAATCAGCGGCACCCGCCGTCCCAGTCGCATGGCGAGCCCTTGGCTCGGCGCCATCCGATCGAGACCCAGCATGACGCTGCGCCAGACGGCCAATGACACCGGGGCGTCATTCCGGACCAGCTGGGTCACGTTCAGCCCCGACGGTGTCGGAGAGGCGCCAAGGTCAATGCCCTCCGCCGCAGCCGCCGCGACGAGCAGCCGCAAATAGACGGGATGCACCTGGGGCAGGTTGAGATCCAGCGGGCCGGCCGGAGCTGCTATCGATGGAGGGGATGGGCGTTCGGCCGGTTCGAAGGACACAAGAAGGTAGCTGCGCGTCTGCCGGGGCCTCGAACAAGAGGCGACGCCCGGAAGGTTTGTCTCAACCTTCAAGAATGCCTGAGACGGGCCGCGCGGACCCCCTCCTTGTAGGAGGGCTCCGACAGACGAGGCTCTCGAAATCGGGCATTTGCCGCTCACCTGGATGCGGCGTATCGTGGCGGCATCTTGAAGGAGGGCCCCATGCCTTCACGAAGGAGCACTACAGACACGGAGACAAGCGGCATACCGCCGATGCCCATGGGCGCATTGAGCTATCCCGAAGCAGAGACCCCGCTATCGGATGCCGAGATGTGCGAACGCGCGGTGCTGGCCATCTGGCACTGCCTGGATGAGCATGATCTCGTGGACGAGCATGTTCGGGCCGACCTGGCGGCCGTCCTCGAGCCGCTGATCGCTCTTGGTTTCGGGGGCCGTCCGCAGCGATTGATCAACATCCTGAGGTTGCCGGACCCGATCGATCCTTCCCAGCTCTATTGGCTCACTCGCCGCCTCCTGACGCTCGTGCCCGAACTGCAAGCCGCAGCGACTGCGCTTTCCAGTCCGCCCGCGCGTCTTGCTTGAAGACTTGCGGGCGGCCCGGCGCGCCGGGCGTCGGGTGCTGGCGCGCACGGGCCTGTCGTGCAATCATTGCCCTCCCGTGCGACCCGTCGGGCTCACGTCCGGCGGGTTGTGGACGTCGATCTGCAAGTGAGGTGTCGTATGAAAAGACGATGGCTGCTTCAGACAATGCTCTGCATGCCACTCGGGCTGGGCGCCGGAGGCGTGAGGCTGGCCCTCGCACAGACCGAACGTTCGCCGCTGGTCGAGTCCGCCATTGCCTACGTGCTGGCGCAAGACTCCGAGCATTCCTACGCCGCCGTGCTGGACTATTCGACGCGATCCAACCTGCCGCGCTTTCACGTGATCGAGCGGGCGACGGGTGCCGTCGTTCACAGCTTCGTCGTGGCGCACGGCATCGGGTCGGAGCCCGACGGGTTCGACGGAGTACCCAGCGTTTTCCTGGACGAGGTCGACAGCAACGCGAGCAGCCTCGGCCTGTTCAAGACCGATGAGGTCTACATGAGCCCAACGGAGGGGAACGGCCTCTCCATGCGTTTGCGCGGTCTCTCACCGACGAACAGGAATGCATACAAGCGACTGATCGTGATCCACGCGCAGTCGTACGTCGAGCCCGAGATGATCGCGGCGCTCGGCGTCGCAGGCAGGAGCGACGGATGCATGGTCTTTTCGTCCGCCGACCGTGACACGGTCATCGAGCTTCTGCGCGGCGGCGCACTCATCTATGCGGTGGCCGCGTCCCCGGGCACATCGGCGGATTAGTCCGGATGACACTGAACTATCTGGACTTCGACTACAGCGAAGACACCGAAGGCGTCGGCGTGTTCGAGGCAATGGCCACCATCGGCCCGCAGCAGGTCGAAGCGGTCCATGCAGAGATCGAGCAAGTGCTTGCCTGGGCGCACGACGCTTTTCGCGGCCGCCGTGGCGCGGTAGGCGATGGCGGGGAGTGGGACTACGACCTGCAGGGCATGCAGGAGGTGACGGTGCCGGAGACGCTCGAATTCGACGAGGACGCGCGCAAGCTGCGCGTGCGTAGCGGTCCAGCGGGTACGCCACGGCACACGTTCACGATGGCCATCAGCGGCACGCCGGACTTTTGCGCGGCCTTCCGGGAGCGGTTCGAGCTGGATTGACTCAGGCGCCGCGATGGCCCCGCAGCACGACCATCCGCCGCCCTGCGCCCCAGCCGCTCCAGGCCATGCCCGCCGCGAGGACGACCATCAGCATCGCGGACGATTGAAAGCCACCCGTCCAGCCGCGCAGCAGCCCTGCGATGAGCGGCCCCGCGCTGGCAAGCACGTAGCCCCAACCCTGCGCCATGGCCGAGAGCCGCGCCGTCACGTTTGCATCGGGCGAACGCATCACGATCAGGCTCAGCGCCAGCGCGAAGGCGCCACCCTGCCCGCAGCCCAGCAGCACGGCCCAGAACCAGACCCCGCTCAGCGGTGCGAAGAGGAAAGCCAGCATCGACGCGAGGATGATCACCGTGATGCCAAGCGTCAGGCCGCGCTGGTCGCGGCAGCGCGCAGCAATCGAGGGCGTCACGAGGCAGGTCGCCAGTTGGACGAGGATGGACACGCCGAGCACGTAGCCGGCCGTCGCGCTGTCGAGTCCGCGCTCGCGCAGCATGGGCGCCAGCCATCCCATGACGATGTAGGCCAGTGACGACTGGAGCCCCATGAAGCAGGTGACCTGCCAAGCCAGCGGGTCGCGCCGCAGGCTGCCGACATGCACGCTCGCATGCGCCGGGCGCGGACGCGCCGCCAGGGCCTGCGGCGCCCAGAGCAGCACGACAAGCCCGGCCGGCAGCGCCCAGAATGCCAGCGCCGAAGTCCAGGCTCCCCCGAAAAGCTGCTCCAGCGGAACAGTGAACGCGGCGGCGCTCGATGCGCCAGCACACACCGCCAGCGTGTAGAAGCCCGTCATCATCGCGGCGTGGCTGCCGAAGTCGCGCTTGACCAGACCCGGCAGCAGCACGTTGCCCACCGCGATGCCCGCGCCCCCGATCGCCGACGCGAAGAACAGCATCGGCAGACTTCCGGTGCCCCGCAACAGCGATCCGACGCAGATGAAGAGCAGTGCACCGAGCAATGTGCGCTCCGGACCGAAGCGCCGGACCAACGCCGGCGTCGGCGCCGCGAAAACCCCCAGGCACAGCAGCGGCAGCGTGGTGAGCATGCTGGCGCCGGCCGGCGTCAGTCCGGTGTCCTTCATGACTTCGGGCAGCAGCACCGAGAGGCTGCCGAACAGCGGGCGCAGATTGAACGCGATCAGGATCAGGCTCAGGGCGAGCAATACCTGCCGCGCACGTGTCTGTGGCTGGGCCTGGAAAGACTGGGAAACGGGAGGCGTGGCGTCGACACCGAGAAGGTCGTCCGCGCGGGAGCCGGACGCTCGGGCTGGTTGAGACATTTGCTTTGGATTTGGGGAATGCGAGGCGAAAGGACTGTAGCCGGATCACCCGAGCGGCACCGTCCGTCGAGAAGTAGTCCGCGTCCGCGTGCGGGACAAGCCCTTGCCGCTCACCCCATTCAGGCCGTTTCGAGTTCGCGGAAGCAGGCCATCATCGCCGTGAGCGCGGGCGCCTTGATCGAGCCGCGACGCCAATCCGGCGCTTCATGGTCCATGTGGGCGCAGAGGTCGTCCCAGGCTTCGGCAAGCGCGGCCCATTCGGCCACGCCGGGCTCGCCCACGCGCGTCGCCAGCACCGGCAACGCCTGCCGCAGCGCCGGCACCTGTTCGATCAGCAGTCGGCAACGCCGGAAGGCGTTCGCGTCGCGCGGCAGATCGCGCGGCGTGCCCCGGTAGTCACGCGGGCGCACGCCGGTCAGCAGCACGAACAGCGCGAGACTGGCCGGTCCGTGCTCGCCCGCGGCGAGCCAGCGCAGCGAATGAGGGTCGAGACGCAACGCATCTCGACCGAGCTGCGCCCGCACGCGCTCGATGGCGGCGGGGGATGCCTGCCGGCGAAGGCGCGCCAGCGCATCGGGCAGCCCGATGACGGCGGTCGCGTCCAGCATGCGTGCCACCCCGGCGTCCAACACCTCGCTGTCGTTCGCTTGCCTGAGCAGCCGAAGAAATTCCGCCAGCGGCATGTGGCCGTACACGATCCTGCACCCCTCGCGCATCAGGATTCGATAGCTCGCATGCTCACTGGACGGTAGGGTCACTCCGCTCTATCGGCAGGAAGTCGGCCGGAGAACAGGGTGGCGCCTGGATTTTTTGGGTCCCGGCGGAGCGGGCTCACGGTTTTCGGTGATGGCGCAGTGCGGCCGATGTTTGTATCGTTTCGGGTTCCGCGCCCGGCGGGTCCCCCACAAGAAGCCATCTGGAGTTGGAAGTCCCATGCAGCCTGAAGTCGAGATCACCCAACGCGGCGAAAGGCAATTCGACGCGCAAGTAGGGATCGGCGACGGAAGCCCTCACTACGTGCGCGAGGGCCTGGCCTCCATTGCCCACTGCCTCCACGAGGCGGCCATCGTGCTGGGCACCGAGTTTCACTTCGCGACCGTCATCTACGAGCGCAAGCGCATCGGCAGCTACCCGGTCGCGGTCATGGCGCACCGCGCGGCGGACGTCGCCGAGGAACTCCTGCTGAAACTGTCGAACCGCCGCGTCGCCGCCTGAGGCGATCGCGCGGCCTCAGTCGATCTCGCGCTGCCAGGCCGCGTACACGCCGGCTACGAGCGCGATCACCGCAATCACATGGAAGCCGTCGAGCGAGGCCATGAAGGTCGCCTGCTGGTCGAGCATGCGCGACAGGCTCGCGACCGCCATCGCGTGCGCTTCGCCCATCGCGTGTCCGCTCGCCTGGAAGCCGCGCGTCAGCATGTCGAGCGACTGCATGAAAGCGGGGTTGGACGCGCTCGAAGATTCGGCCAGACGCGTGCCGTGCAGCGCGACGCGATGCTGCTGCAGCGCAATGACGCTCGCCGTCGCGAACGAGATGGCCAGTTGCCGCACCAGGTTCTTCAGGCGATAGCTGTGCGCGAAGTCGTCGGCCTCGAATGACCGGAAGGTGATGCCCGCCACCGGCAGGACCACGAACAGCATCATGAGTCCGCGCAGCAGCAGCGGCGCCGCCAGTTGCAGGCGGCCGACCTCGGGCGACATCTGCGCAAACCACAGGGCCGCCGTCGCCGCGATGCCGAAGCCCGGCACGATGAGCCACTTCTTGCGCGTCACTCGCGACGCGTACTTCAGGTAGACGAAGACCAGCAGCCCGCTCACCAGCGACATCGCACCCGTGAAATAGCCCGTGTCGCCGACGGTGAAGCCGAGCCCGCCTTCCATCAGCCGCGGCAGCAGGTAGCTGAAGCCGGTCGACATGTAGTAGTAGACGACGTAGAGCGCCAGCCCCACCTGGAAGGTCCGTTGCCTCAGCGCCTGCAAACGAACGAGCGGCGCCGGATGCTGCCACTGCTGGTATGCGAACCAGCCGAGCCCCGCCACGCCGGCAATGGCCAGGCCGATCAAGGTGGGCGAGCCGGAGAAGAGTTCGTAGTGCGTGCGCGTGAGCACGACCTGCAATGCCGCCTGCGCGAGCGCGAAGACCACGTAGGCCACGTGGTGCGGCTCGGTGCGCTCGTGCGGTGCGACGTCGCCGATGTCAGGCACCGTCCACAGTGCCAGGACGCCGGTGAGCACTGCGACCGGTGCCGTGCAGAAGAAGAGCGAACGCCACTCGAAGTGCGTGACGAGGAAGGCGCCGATGATCGGCGCGAGCGCGCCGCTGAACACGATGAGCACCATGAAGGCCCGCAGCGACTTGGCGCGCCGCTGCGCGGGGATGCCGATCTGGATCAGGATGCGGCACGCGCCCAGCATGGGCCCGACGAAGTAGCCCTGGAAGCCGCGCGCCAGCATCAGCTGGATCGAGTTCTCGCTCAGCGCTGCGCAAACCCCGCCGGCGGCGAAGGCGAACATCGCGATCGCCAGGTAGCGGCGATAGCCCACGCGCTCGACCCAGCTGTGTTGCTGCAGGATGCCGAGCACCGCGCCCAGCGCGTAGGCACTCGATGCCCAGATCAGTTCGTCGGCCGACGCGCTGATACCGCCCGCGATGTAGCTCGCGAAGAAGGCAAACAGTGCGTTGTCGAAGTAGTCGATCCCGGTCACGAGCCCGATGACCCAGGGGGCGAGCGCGGCGATGTCCATGTCGCGCCGGGGCGATGCGGACACGGGCGTGCTCATGGGCCAGGCTTTCGCCGGCCATTGCGGGCCGGCGCGGAGGGGTCGCGCTTGAGTTCTTCCAGCGCCGCCTCGATCGGCTCGCCGGTCAGCCTTCGTTCCACGTAGTCGATGTCGCGGCGCAATTGCGCCTGCAGGGTGGCGGCTTCCTTGAGTTCGCGCCGCACCTGCGCGACGCGGGCGTCGAGCGCTTCAAGTTGCGTGACCAGCGTCGCCTTCAGGGTCTTGAGGGACCCATTGGACAGCCGGGGACGACCGCCCTCTGCCGGCGCCTCGAAGGGCTGCTGGATCATGGCCGTGATCGCCGTGAGCGAGAAACCCAGCGATCGCAGGCGCAGCACGCGCGCGAGCTTGTCGAGATCGGAGGCCTCGTAGAGGCGGTAGCGGCTCTCGCTGCGGATCGGAACCACGATGCCGAGCTCTTCGTAGTACTTGAGCGTGCGAGCCGTCACCCCGAGACGGGCCGCGGCGTCGCGGACGGTGATGGTTCCTTTGGGATCGGCCATGTCGGCGATTCTACCTCAACGTGTACGTACACGTACATGTTTTGAATTTGATCGCGGTAGGCAGTCGGCGCCCGCGCCCGCGTCCGCCGATATGATGATCCGGTCCATCATCGACCTGAGAGTCTTCCGACATGCTGAATTCCTTGACCCCTTTCCTGATCACCTGGGCGATCACCGCGCTTTCGCTGTGGGTGGCCAGCCACCTCTTCAAGGGGATCCAATTCGAAAGCGCCTCGTCGCTGGTGATCTCGGCGCTCCTGCTCGGCTTCGCGAACGCCATCGTCCGGCCGCTGCTCATCATCCTGACCCTGCCGTTGACGCTGATCACCTTCGGCCTCTTCATCCTCGTCATCAATGCGCTGATGATCCTGCTGGTGTCGGCACTGGTGCGTGGATTCAAGGTGTCCGGGTTCTGGACGGCCTTGTTCGCGAGCATCTTCATCTCGCTGCTGAGCATCTGCATCGGCGCGATGATCAGCGGCGGCACCCCGGAGACGACCATCCAGATGCCGTCGGACGGCAAGTGGCTGTAGATGGACAAAGACTGGCTCCGTTTTCACCCCAACCCGTCGAAGCCGCGTTTTGCGCCGCCGCCCGGCGCGGTCGATGCGCACTGCCACGTCTTCGGGCCAGGCGCGCAGTTCCCCTACGCGCCGGAGCGCAAGTACACGCCCTGCGACGCCTCGAAGGACCAGCTCTTCGCGCTGCGCGATCTGCTGGGCTTCGAGCGCAACGTGATCGTGCAGGCCACCTGCCATGGGAACGACAACCGCGCGCTGGTCGACGCCATCGCGCATTCGAACGGCCGCGCGCGCGGCGTGGCTTCGGTCGCGGCGGAGGTGAGCGACGCTGAAATCCGCCTTCTGCATGAGGCCGGCGTGCGCGGCGTGCGCTTCAACTTCCTCAAGCGCCTCGCGGACTTCACGCCGCCGGAGGTGCTGATGCGCACCGCCGAGCGCATCGCGCCGCTGGGTTGGCATGTGGTCGTGTACTTCGAGGCACAGAACCTGCCCGAGCTGTGGGACTTCTTCACCCGCCTGCCGACGATCGTGGTGGTCGACCACATGGGCCGTCCCGATGTCACCCAACCGGTCGACGGGCCGCAGTTCGAACGTTTCGTCCGATTGCTGCGAGAGCATCCGAACATCTGGTCGAAGGTGAGTTGTCCGGAGCGCATCTCGCAGTCCGGTCCGCCGACCTATGACGACGTGGTTCCGTTCGCGCGGCGGCTGGTCGAGACCTTTCCCGACCGCGTGCTTTGGGGCACCGATTGGCCGCATCCCAACCTCAAGACGCACATGCCCGATGACGGAACGCTGGTCGACATGATTCCCCGCATCGCGCCGACGGCGGAGCTTCAGCGCAAGCTGCTGGTGGACAACCCGATGCGGCTCTACTGGGGCTGAACCCGCCACGGTGCCGCTACTGCTGCGGAATGCCCGCTTGGCGGATCACCTCGGACCAACGCTGAATCTCGTCCCTGAGCAAATCCGCCTGTTGCCGCGGCGTGCTGCCCTGCGCTTCGACGCCGATCTGGCGCAGGCGCTCCTTGACCTCCGGCGTGGCCAGTGCCGCATTGACTTCCTTGTTGAGCCTTGCAATGACGGCCGGTGGCGTCTTGGCTGGCACCGCGAATGCGTTCCACGAGGCGACATTGAAATTGGGCACGCCGCTCTCCGCGACGGTCGGCGTATCGGGCAGCGCGAACGAGCGCTTCGCGCCCATGACCGCGATCGGACGCAGCGACTTCCCGCTGATCTGACCGAGGATGGGCGCGAGGATCTCTACACCTGCGTCGATCTGCCCTCCGCGTAGCGCCGTGATCATGGCCGGTGAACCATTGAAGGGAACCACCAGCGCATCGATGCCGGTGCTGCGCTTGAGCAGTTCGGCCGCCAGGTGCTGCGTGCTGCCGACGTTGATCGTGCCGATGTTGACGGTGCCCGGGTGCGCCTTCGCATAGGCCAGCAGTTCCTGCATCGTCTTGAACTTCGAGTCCGCGGATGTCACCAGGGCGACGTCGAAGTAGCCGAGCGTCGAGACCGGCGCGAAATCCCTGACGGTGTCGAAGGGCAGTTGCTTGAACAGCCCTACGCTGACGGCATTGGCGTTGGACATCAGCAGCACGGTGAGGCCGTCCGCCGGCGCCTTGGCCACGGTGTCGGAAGCGACCACGCCCCCTGCTCCGGGCTTGTTGTCCACGATGATGCTTTGCCCCATGGACTCCGACATCTTCTGCGCGACGGTGCGCGCGGTCAGGTCGGCGACGCCGCCTGCGCCGAAGGGCACCACGAGGCGGATCGGTTTTGTGCTCGATGGTTGCGCGTTCGCACCTGCACAGAGGGCCAATGCAGCCTGGAGGAGCGCTGAACGCCGGGCGATGTTGAGAGCCGTGCGCTTTTTCATGCCGCGGCATTGCGCGCCTGCGCATGGCGCGCAGCGAATGCCACATACCAGTCGAGGCTGCCGGGATTGGCCATCGCCTCCCGGTTCACGACGCGCTCGACAGGCTGGCCCAGCAGCAATTTCTTGATCGGCAGCTCCTGCTTCTTGCCGGACAGCGTGCGCGGAATCTCCGCGACCTGAAAGATGTCGTTGGGCACGAAGCGCGGCGACAGCGACGTCTTGATGGCGTCGTTGATCTTCGCGCGCATCGCGTCGTCGAGCGCGACGCCTTCGCGCAGCACGACGAACAGCGGCATGTAGCTTTCCCGGCCGAGGTATTCGAGGTCGACCACCATCGAGTCGAGCACCTCGGGCAGGCCTTCGACCGCGGTGTAGATCTCGCTGGTGCCCATGCGCAGGCCCTGGCGATTGATGGTGGCGTCGCTGCGGCCGTAGATGATGCAGCCGCCGTCTTCGCCGATCCTGATCCAGTCGCCGTGGCGCCAGACGCCGGGGTAGGTGTCGAAGTAGCTCGACAGGTAGCGCGAGTTGCCTTCGTCGCCCCAGAAGTACAGCGGCATCGATGGAATCGGCTGGATGCACACCAGTTCGCCGACTTCGCCGATCACCGGTTGGCCCGATCCGTTCCACGCTTCGACTGCAGCACCGAGGAAGCGGCATTGCATCTGGCCCGGTACTTCCGGCAGTTCGCGGTTGCCGCCAACGAAAGCGCCGCAGAAATCGGTGCCGCCCGAAATGTTGTACCACCACACGGCCGGCGAACCTGCCGCAAGCACTTGCGCCGTGCCCCAGCGTTGCACCTCTTCGGGCAGCGGCGAGCCGGTGCTGCCGAGCGCGCGCACGCGCGAGAGATCGCCGCATTGCTTCGCGACCAAGCCGGCCTTCATGCAGTTGGTGAAGTACGCCGCGCCTGCCCCGAAGAAGGTCACCTTGTGCCGCGCGACGAAGCGCCACAGCACGCCCCAGTCGATCTTCTCCCGGCTGCCCGCCGGATTGCCGTCGTAGATGCAGATGGTCGCGCCGAAAGCGAGCCCGGAGAGTTGCGAGTTCCACATCACCCAGCCGGTCGAGCTGTACCAGTGGTAGCGCTCGCCGTGGTTGTTGGCGCCGTAGCTCGGCCCCAGGTCGTGGTGCAGGCCGCAGGCGTACATGTTGACGATGATTCCGCCCTGGCCGTGCACGATGGGCTTCGGCAGGCCGGTGGTGCCGCTCGAATAGACGATCCACACCGGATGGTCGAAGGGCAGCCATTCGGGCTCGAAGGCGGCGGTCGCGGCATCGTCGCGTGCCGTCGCGCGGGTCCATTCGGCTTCGGCCGGAATCTGCGTCGCCGCGAAAGGCGTGCGCACCAGCACCAGCTTGCGCACGCTCGGCAGCGCGGCGCGCAATTCCTGCACCACGGCACTGCGGTCCAGCGGCTTGCCGCCGTAGTGGATGCCGTCGACGGCGATCAACACCTTCGGCTCGATCTGCCGGAACCGGTCGACCACCGCGACCATGCCCATGTCCGGCGCGCAGACGCTCCACACGGCGCCGATGCTCGAGCACGCGAGAAATGCGACGAGCGTCTCGGGCACGTTGGGCATATAGGCCGCCACGCGGTCGCCGCACTCGACGCCGAGTTCGCGCAGCGCCAACGCGAAGGCGGCGACCTGCCGGCGCAATTCCGGCCAGGACATCTCTCGCACTTGGCCGAGTTCGTTGTCGCTGATGATCGCCGGCATGCCGGCGGCGTGCGCCGCGTCGACGTGGCGAAACACTTCGCGCGTGTAGTTCACCTGTGCACCAGGGAACCAGCGTGTGCCGGGCATGTGCGTATCGGTGACCACGCTGCTCGCGGGCGTCGGCGAGTGCATGCCGAAGAAGTCCCAGATGCTCTGCCAGAACGCCGGAAGGTCGGTGACCGACCAGCGCCACAGCGCGTCGTAGGACTCGAATGAAAGTCCGCGCTGGTCGCGCAGCCAGTCCTGGTAGAGGCGGATCTGGGGAATGAAGGGTGCGGGTGTCGTCGGGTTCACCCGTCGAGCCTATCGCGCCCTGCCCCGGTCCTTCAATGCGGGTAAGCACAGAGGCTCGCGTCGACCCTGCCGGGGAACGGGGCGCAGGGGGCGCAGGGTTGGATGCCTTGTCTGTGTCACCGGTTCGTGGTGTACTTTTGGGTGATCCAGAACCACCGATTTTTGAAGGAGCGGACATGTCACTGCGCATCAACGACGTCACACCCGATTTCACGGCGAACACCACCCAGGGCCCGATCAAGTTCCACGACTGGATCGGCGACAAGTGGGCGGTCCTGTTCTCGCACCCGAAGGACTTCACGCCCGTGTGCACCACCGAACTTGGCTATATGGCGAAGATCGAGCCCGAATTCACCAAGCGCAACGCCAAGCTGATCGGCCTGAGCATCGATCCGGTCGATGCGCACGATCGCTGGGCCAAGGACATCGAGGAGACCCAGGGCTACCTGCCCAAGTACCCGATGATCGGCGACACCGACCTCGCCGTGGCCAAGCTCTACAACATGCTGCCCGCCGAGGAGCCCGGCACCTCCGAAGGCCGCACCGCGGCCACCAACGCGACGGTGCGCTCGGTCTTCATCATCGGCCCCGACAAGCGCATCAAGCTGATGCTGACCTACCCGATGACCACCGGCCGCAACTTCGACGAGATCCTGCGAGTGCTCGACTCGATGCAGCTCACCGCCGCACACAAGGTCGCGACGCCGGTCAACTGGAAGAACGGCGAGGATGTGATCATCTCCGGGTCCGTTTCCGACGAAGACGCCAAGAAGCTCTTCCCGGAAGGCTGGAAGGCACCGAAGCCCTACCTGCGCGTGGTCAAGCAGCCGGGCTGATCCGCGCGGCGGTCCCCGCATGATCTTCGAGCAAGTCCCCACCGGCGGCTGCCAGTCCTACCTGATCGGCTGCGGCGACACCTGCGTGGGGGCGCTCATCGATCCGGAGCTGAGCCAGATCGACCACTACCTCGCGCTGGCCAGCCGCGACGGCGTGCGGATCCGCTATCTGATCGATACGCACACGCACGCCGACCACTTTTCCGCCACCAAGGAACTGGCGCGGCGGTTGGGCGTGCCCGTCGTGATGCACCGCGCCAGCCCTGCGCCCTTCGTGGACATGCGCATCGGCGACGGCGAGATGGTCGTCATCGGGAAGCTGCGGCTGCAGGCGCTCCACACGCCGGGCCACACGGCCGACTCGATGTGCCTGAAGCTCGACGACCGGGTCTTCACCGGCGACACACTGCTGATCGGCGGCACCGGGCGTACCGATCTGCCGAGCGGCAACCCCGAGGCGCTGCATGACAGCCTCTTCAACCGCCTGCTGCACCTCGACCCCGCGCTCAAGGTCTACCCGGCGCACGACTACAAGGGCCGCAGCCACTCCACCATCGGCGACGAGATCGCCAACAACCCGCGGCTGCAGAAGCGCGATCGTGCCGAGTTCGTGGAGATGATGCGCAGCCTCAACCTCACGATGCCCACGCACATCACCGAAGCGCTGCGCACGAACATGAGCGGCGGCAAGACGGTGGCGAGCCTGTTGGCCGAGGCCAGCGCGGCCGTGCCCTTCATGTCGCTGGGCGAGCTCAAGTCACGCGTCGAGGCGGTCGAGGACGACCTGATCGTGCTCGACGTGCGCGAGCGCGATGCCTACGAGGGCGGCCACGTCCCCGGCGCGCGACTGCTGCCGCGCGGCCAACTCGAACTGCGCGTGAACCAGGATCTGCCGGACCCCACGCGCCGCATCATCACGTGCTGCGAGTTGGGCTACATCTCGACGCTCGCGGCAGCCACGCTTCGCGCGATGGGATTCCAGCGCGCCGTCGCGCTCGACGGTGGCATGAAAGCCTGGCGCGAAGCCGGCTATCCGCTGAAGCCCGGCAAGGAACCCTGAGCGGGACGCTTGTAAGCCGGGCGCTGACATCCACGCGCGGGCCGCGGGGCCACAATCCAAGCTTGAAGGAGACGACATGAAACACCGAATCCTCACGCTTGTTTTCGTCTGCGCCGCAATCACTGTGCTCGCCGGGTGCGAGCCGAAGCCGCAGCCACCCAAGGCGGCTGCGGCAGCAGGCGTGGCGGCTTACCTGTAGTCTGCGGCGCCGAAGCGGCTAGAACTGAACGCCGATCCCCGCCTGAATCAGGTCGGCATCGCGGTCGTACCGGGTCGCAAAGCGATTCCAGGTCACGCGCGCCAGCCACTTCCGGCTGATCCTGTAGCTGGCCGACACGGAGACGAGCCCTGAAACACGGCCGTCGCCGGTGGAATCGATGGGCGACCGGTTCTTTTGGGTGATGGCGACATACGGGCCCACGCCAGCGGACAAGGTGAAGCGGTCGTCGAAGAAGGCGTTGGCGACCCAGAGCTGGACTGCGACGCCGTCGCGGCGGGACTGGACCTCGCCGTCTTCATGCAGCAAGGACGCGCTCACGTCGAAGTACCGGCCGAGCCCGTGCCGATATTCCAGGGATGCGGCGGGCGAGGACTCCGACCGGTCGCTGTTCAGGATCGACGCGCCGACCATCAGGGTCAATTCGTCGCCGGTGACATTCGACGTTCTTGGGATGGGGCGCTCGCGCGGACCCGGCCCGTCCGGGGCCTCCAGTTGATAGCCAATACCGAACAGCAGCGCGGTCGTGTCCGGACCGCCGTTGGTTTTCACGCGGTTGAGCTTCATCTCCCCGATCCAGCGGTTGTCGAAATAGTAGGCAAGTCGCAGGCTCAGGACCGCGCCCCATCCATGGGCGTTGTCATAGCTCGGGAGGTACTGGCTGGTGACCGTGTCGAAATAGCGGTAGGGGCCTGCACCGGCCGACAGTTCGAGGCGGTTCTCCGCCAGCGGCAGGCGCGCCCATAGCTGCAGCGCCTGACCGTCTCGATGGTGAGACGGAATGTGGCCTTCGTTGAGCCACGAAAAGCTCCAGGCGGCATAGCGCCCGAGGCCCTCGCGGTAGCTCCCTTCCCAGGAATACGAATGCTCGCCCGCGCTGACGAGAGGACCGGCAAGCAGGGACACTTCCTGGGCGCCGGCGATCGAAGTGGCGGCAAGGATGCCTGCAGCGACGAATGGTCGAAGGGACGCCGCGCGAAACGATCGCGCGCCGAATCTCGATGCCCGGTTGTCGGAAGGTTTGTTCTTCTTCAAGGCACAAAAGCATACCGACCTTGTGCAAAGTTTCAGTAAGCCAAATGTCTGATGCAGGGCCCTGCTCGTTCATTGACACCGCTTTCCGTCCAGCGCACCATTTTTGGCTTCCACGCACGCCCTTTGCAGGAGGAAACAGATGTCTGAATCGTTCCGCGATTTCGAACATGCCGGCTGGGCGGACCCCACCGTGTGCGCCAGCTACGACGACCTGATGTCGAGCCTCACGACCCAGTCCATCGGCGCCCTGCTCGACGGCGCACACGTGAAACAAGACAGCCTCGTGCTGGATGTCGCATCGGGTGCGGGCTACGTGGCCGGTGCGGCGCTGGCGCGGCACGCGACGGTGACGGGCATCGACTTCTCTGCCGAACAGGTGCGCATGGCCATGCAGCGCCATCCCGCCGCGACCTTTGTCGAAGGCGATGCCGGCAACCTGCCTTTCGCGACCGACGCGTTCGACGCGGTCGTCGCCAACTACGGCGTCCTCCACTTTCCGGATCCCGAGCGCTTCTTTGCAGAGGCCTTTCGCGTGTTGAAGCAGGGCGGCCGCCTGGCATTCACCGTGTGGGACGTACCAGGCGAGACCCAGCTCTTCGGCGCGGTGCTCGGCGCGATCGGCACGCACGGTTCGCTCGACGTGGGCTTGCCAGCCGGCCCCAACATGTTTTTCTTTGCCGATGCCTCGGCCTGCGAGAAGGCGTTGGCACCGGCGGGATTCAAGGATTGCGTGGTGACCCGCGTGCCGCAGACGTGGCGCCCTTCGACGGGCGAGCAGATCCTGCGCACGATCAAGGCCGGCACGGTGCGCACGCGTGGCACGCTCCGGCGGCAAAGCGCTGAATCGCTGGACGCGATCGACGAGGCCATCCTGACGGCGCTGGAGCCTTTCAGGAAGGCGGGCGGCTATGAGGTCCCGATGCCGGCGGTGCTGGTGGTTGCAGTCAAGCCCGGCTGATCGCCCTTGATCTACGCAACGCTGTCGCGGCGAACGTCAGACGTCAGTAACGGGTGGTCGACATCACCGTCGCGCGACACCTGGGGCGTTCTTGCGGCGCCAGCAAAGCGCAGTTGTCCAGCGCGCGCCGCTGCATGTCGCTCAACCTTCGCTCGGCGGGTGCGGGTGCATATCCGTGACCATATCCGTAGCCGGGCGCAGGCCTGTAGACCGGCGGCGGCGGGGCGTAGTACCCCGGCGCCGGATAGTAGACGGGTGGCGGCCGCTGGTAGTAGACCGGTGGCGCGGGTTGATAGTAGACCGGCGGCGGAGCCACGTAGGCCGGCTCCGCCGGGACCACATAGGCGGGCGCCGGCTGAGGCTGATAGTAAGTCGGCCCGCCCACATCGACGCCGATCGACACGTCGGCACTGGCAGTAGCGGCAACCGAAAGGGCAGCGACCGCCACGGTGGCCGACAAGGCCCATTTGACGAACGCGATGCCATGGAATCTCAAGGGGAATTCTCCGAACAAGGGGCGATGGCCCTGTGGTGATGCATGAAACGCTCTACCGGCAACGCCGGTGGACACGCTGACATTCTGTGACGTATCCGAAGAATGCGGCGCGGAGCATTCTCGCGCACTTCGCGGCCTTCACCGCCATCCCCTATGCGAGGCGAAACAGGCTTGTCGCTTCCAGGTCAAGCACCGGCAGTTCGCGCTGATTGAACAAGCGCCAGCGCCAGCGCAGGATGCCGAGCGTTGGCCGCTTTTCGGAAACGCGCACCTCGACCACATCCGCGATCAGCCGCAGGCTGTCGCCGGGCCGCACCGGGTTTGGCCACTTGAGATATTGAAGACCGGGCGATGCGAAGGACTCGGACCCCACGAGCGCGGCATCGGTCACAAGCCGCATCGCAATCGCGCTGGTGTGCCAGCCGCTCGCGATGAGTCCGCCGAACGGCCCCTCGGCCGACCGCTTCGCATCGGTGTGAAACCACTGCGGGTCATAGGCCCGCGCGAACTGGACGATCTCTGCCTCGGTCACGAGATAGGGCCCGGCCTCGATGACCTGCCCTTCGTGGAACTCGGCGAACTTCATCGTCAGTACGTTTCGAGGTGCAGTCGACCCTCGCGCTTGAGGCTCGCGCCCACGGTGTCCCAATCCAGGCCCGCTTCGGTCGCCACGTCGCGCAGTGCGAGCACCACGCCCTCCTCCATGCTTTTCAGGCCGCACACGTAGAAGTGGCTTTGCCCGTCCTTGAGCAGCTCGACGAGATCCGCCGCGCGCTCGCGCATCATGTCCTGCACGTAGCGCTTGGGCTGGCCCTGTGTGCGCGAGAACGCGAAGTTGATGTCGATGAAATCCTTGGGCAGCGTCTGCAGCGGTCCGAAGTACGGCAACTCCTGCTGCGTGCGCGCGCCGAAGAACAGCATCAGCTTGCCGCCTTCGAACTTGCCGCTCTTGCGCAGGCGGCGGCGCCATTCGGTCATGGCGCGCATGGGCGCGCTGCCGGTGCCGGTGCAGATCATCACGATGTGCGACTTCGGGTGGTTCGGCATCAGGAAAGAGTTGCCGAACGGCCCGATGACTTGCACCTTGTCGCCGACCTTGAGGTCGCACACGTAGTTGCTGCACACGCCGCGCACCGGGTTGCCCTGGTGATCCTGCAGCACGCGCTTCACGGTCAGCGAGACGTTGTTGTAGCCGGGCCGCTCGCCGTTGCGCGGGCTTGCGATGGAGTACTGGCGCGCGAAGTGTGGCTTGCCGTTGGCATCGAGACTAGGCGGGATGATCGCGATCGACTGGCCTTCGAGTACCGGGAAGGGCATGGTGCCGAAGTCCAGCACGATGTGGTGCGTCTGGTTCTCGTAGCCGGCTTCGGTGCAGTTGAAATTGCCGACAACGGTCGCGGTGGTCGGGCTCTTTGGCGGGAAGAGGTTGGTGTACGCATGCGCGGCCGACCACGGCGGCACGGTCGCGCCGTACTGCGCGGAGTTGAAGGCCACTTCGCCCGGCGCGGCAGGCGGCTGCGGCGAAGCGGTCGGCACCTGCATCTGCACCTCGCCGGGCGACGCGACGCCTTCGGCTTCCAGCTGTTCGGGCGAGAGTTCGGCGGGCAGTTCGTCCCAGGTCAACTGCTCTTCGATCGAGTAGGCGCGGGCCAGGGGCATGGTGCGCCAGTTGTCGATCGACCCGGTCGGGCACGGCGAGATGCACGCCATGCAGCCATTGCACACATCGGCGCGCACCACGTAGTTGCGATCGTCGTGCGTGATGGCGTTGACCGGGCAAGTCGCCTCGCAGGTGTTGCACCGAATGCAGATCTCAGGGTCGATCAGGTGCTGCTTGATGACGTTGACTTCGGCCATGTCCATGATGTCTCCTTGCTCTCCCCCGACGCGTGCGCTTTCAGCCGAACCTGACGTATTCGAAGTCGACGGGTTGGCGGTTGATGCCCATCACGGGAGGGGCAATCCAACCGGCGAACTTGCCAGGGTCGACCACGCGGCCCATCAACGATGCCACGAAAGCGAAGTCTTCGGGCGTCGGCAGCCATTCGCCCTTCTTGGCGTTCCATTCGGCTTCGTTCACCACGCGGCCTTCGGGTGACATCTTGATGCCGGCAAGCGCGCCGATCTGGCGATTGAAGGCCTTGTGCGGCACGGTGAGACGGGTCGGGATGCCGGCCTTCTCAAGCACCTTGTTCCAGCGGCCGACGCCGGCCACGGAGTCCTTGATGAAGTCGTCGCGCAGCACTTCGTTGAGCGCGTTGAGCATCGGCACGTCTTTCTCGACGAGCTGGCCGTTCACGACTTCGAGCACCTTGTAGGTCTGGCCCTTGAGCACGTGGTCGTCGGTGCGCTTGCCTTCTTCGTAGCGGCCCTTGAGGCCGGAGCTGTAGAAGGTGGCGGCGTTGCTCGACTGGTCGGCGCCGAAGAGGTCGATGGTGACGCTGTAGTGGAAGTTCAGGTAACGCTGGATGGTGCCGAGATCGATGGCACCTGCCGCGCGCACCTTCTGCGGGTCGTCGGTCTTCAGCTCGTTCATGACCTGCGCGGTGCGTTGCAGCACGCGCGACACGCCGCTTTCACCCACGAACATGTGGTGCGCTTCTTCGGTCAGCATGAACTTCGTCGTGCGCGCCAGCGGGTCGAAGGCGCTCTCGGCCAGCGCCGACAGCTGGAACTTGCCGTCGCGGTCGGTGAAGTACGTGAACATGAAGAACGCGAGCCAGTCGGGCGTCTTCTCGTTGAAGGCGCCGAGGATGCGCGGGTTGTCCTGGTCGCCGGACTGGCGCTGCAGCAGCGCCTCGGCTTCTTCGCGGCCGTCACGGCCGAAGTGCTTGTGCAGCAGGTAGACCATGGCCCACAGGTGGCGGCCCTCTTCGACGTTGATCTGGAACAGGTTGCGCAGGTCGTACATGCTGGGCGCGGTGAGGCCCAGGTGGCGCTGCTGTTCGACCGATGCGGGCTCGGTGTCGCCTTGCGTGACGATGATGCGGCGCAGGTTGGCGCGGTGTTCGCCGGGCACGTCCTGCCAGGCCTTCTCGCCCTTGTTGTCGCCGAAATGGATCTCGCGGTTCGCATCGCCCGGGTTCAGGAAGATGCCCCAGCGGTAGTCGCGCATCTTGACGTGGCCGAACTGGGCCCAGCCTTGCGGGTCGACGCTCACGGCCGTGCGCAGGTAGACCTCGTAATTGGTCGAGCCATCCGGGCCGACGTCGTCCCACCAGTTGATGAAGTTCGGCTGCCAGCCTTCGAGCGCGCGCTGCAGCGTACGGTCTTCGCTCAGGTTGACGTTGTTCGGGATCTTCTCGCTGTAGTTGATCGTGCTCATCGTTGTTCCTTGGGGTTGATCGGGCTCTGGGTGCGCTGTGTCATCAGACGCGGTTCAAATCGAAGCCGGCCTTCTCGCCGGTGCCATAGACCTTCAATGCGCCCTTTTCGCCTACGGCGTTGGGACGCTGGAAGATCCAGTTCTGCCAGGCGGTGAGCCGGCCGAAGATGCGGGTGAACATGTTCTCCTGGCTCGCGAAGCGCAGGTTGGCTTCGAGGCCGGTGAGCGCGTCGGGCGACATGGCCACGCGCTCTTCAATGGCGATACGGATTTCGTCGTCCCAGTCGATGTCGTCCGGCGCCATCGTGACGAGGCCGAGCGCCATGGCCGCGTCGGCGTCGAGCGGCTTGCCGGCAGCAGCACGAGCGGCTTCCATCGGCGCGGTCTCCTCGTAGAAGCGGCGCTGCAGTCGGCTCTGGTCGTTGACCAGCGGGAAGAAGCCGAAGTTGAATTCGTTGAGCGTGATCTTCGGAGCCTTCTCGGCATCGTCGGGCAGCGCGAGCATGTAGGCACGGTCGGCGGCGAAGGCGATCTCGGCCAGCGTGCCGGCGAAGCAGGAGCCCGACTCGATCAGCGCGAAAAGGCTGCGCGACGACACGTCGAGACGTGCCAGCGTGCGGCGCAGCGCGCCGATGGTTTCGCGCACCAGCCAATGGTCCTTGTGGGCCAGCATCGTGGCGTCGCTGGCGAGCACGGCCTGGGCGTCGCCCTCGGTCTTCAGCAGCCAGGTGCCGATGTCGAGTTCGTTGGTGCGCATGCAGAGGATGGCGTCGTCGAGCTGGCGGGCCATCGCGAGCGGCCACCAGTTGACGCCGGCGGCTTCGATGCCGGCGATGTCGCTGGGTTGCGCACCCTTCGGTGCCTTGACCGTGAAGGTGGCGGTGCGGCGGGCGCGGTCGATCTCGATGGTGACGTGCTCGTAGCGCAGGCTGTCGGGGCCATCTTCGCGCTCGACGCGGGTGAGGCTCACGCCCTTGCCGTTGGCCGGGCGGTCGCTGGCTTCGGCGAGCTTGGCGGCGCGATCCTGCACCGCGGCGCCGAACTGTGCGGGCTTGGCGATCGCGTCGACGAGACGCCATTCGACAGCACGCTGGCCGCGCACGCCTTCGACGCTGGTGCAGAAGATGTCGGCGAGGTCATGACGCACGTGGCGCTTGTCGGTCACGCGGGTCAGGCCGCCGGTGCCGGGCAGCACGCCGAGCAGCGGCACTTCGGGCAGCGAGACGGACGAAGAGCGGTCGTCGACCAGGATGATCTCGTCGCAGGCCAGTGCCAGCTCGTAGCCGCCGCCGGCGCAGGCGCCGTTCACGGCGGCGATGAACTTGAGGCCGGAGTGCTTCGACGAGTCCTCGATGCCGTTGCGGGTCTCATTGGTGAACTTGCAGAAGTTCACCTTCCAGGCATGGCTCGACACGCCCAGCATGAAGATGTTGGCGCCCGAACAGAAGATCCGGTCCTTGGCGCTGGTGACGATGACCGAACGGACTTCGGGGTGCTCGAAACGTACGCGGTTCAGCGCGTCATGGAGTTCGATGTCCACGCCCAGGTCGTAGCTGTTCAGCTTGAGCTTGTAGCCGGGGCGGATGCCGCCGTCTTCCGCGATGTCGAGCGACAAGCGGGCCACGGAACCCTCGACGCTCAGTTTCCAGTGACGGTACTGCGTGGGGTCGGTGCGGTAGTCCACGCGGGCGGGGTGAGCAGCGGTTTCAGCCATGACGGTCTCCTTGGGGGTTTCGAGGGCATCTAGGAACAATAGTGCATTTGCCTATCGCCATGACATGCATCATGCTGCATGTTCTGATGCGAGTCAACCCTGGAATGAATTTTTTACAGCAAGGCGGATGGTGGACTCAGCCTTCGCGGCTCATGGATTCGCGCACGGTGTCGCGCAGCAAGCTGAAACTCTCTGCCAAGTCGTGCCCGCTCGTGTCCACGCTCAGGTCGGCCTTTGAATAGAAAGCCGCACGGCCGCTCAGGATGCGCCGCAAGTCGTCCATGGCTTCCTTGCTGGCGGCCATCGGGCGGGTGTCGCCTTGTGCGGCGACGCGGCCCATGTGCTCTTCGGGCGCGGCCTGCAGCCAGACGGTGGTGCAGTGGGCCAAAAGCTGGTTGAAGGTGGCCGGATCCGAAACGATGCCGCCGGGCGTGGCAATCACCACTTCGCTGTAGATCTGGACGGCTTCTTCCAGGGCGCGGCGCTCGTAGCGGCGATAGGCATTGGTGCCGTAGAGATCATGGATTTCGCGCACGCTGCAGCCGGCGAACTTCTCGATCTCGCGGCTCAGTTCGATGAACGGGACATCGAGGTCGTCGGCGAGCATCTGCCCCAGCGTGGATTTGCCGGCGCCGCGCAGGCCGACGAGCGCGATCCGGCGGTGCCGGGCCGGATCACCCGCGGCGGTGCCGAGCAGTTCACCCAGCGCGACACGGGCGCGACGCAGGTCCGCCTCGCTGCGGTGTTCGAGAAGCTCGCGGATCAGCAGCCACTCAGGCGACGTGGTGGTCACGTCGCCCACCAGCTCGGCCAGCGAGCACTGAAGGGCGGTCGACACCTGCTGCAGCACCAGGATGGAGGCGTTGCCGATCCCGTATTCCAGGTTGGCCAGGTGACGCTCGGACACATTGGCCGCCTGCGCCACGGCCTTGCGCGTCAGCCCCCGGCGTGCGCGCAGGTTGCGCACCCGTTCGCCCAAGGCGACCAGCAGCGGGTTCTTGGCGTCCTCGCCCTGCGGAGTTGCATCGGGAGGCGCGGTCAGCACCGCGTCGTCAGCTCGCTCGTTCATGACTTTCTTTCACTGTCCTTGATGGCTGCGCTCAGGGTTATCACCCATTCATGCACTATATTGCTTGACACCTTGTGACCTGGTGCTTATGGTTCGTGTACAGGCAAGATACTGCACGCAAGCGATTGCCGCAAGTTTGTTCCCCACGCACAAAGAAACGCCCATGTCCAAGCAAGCCTTTCACCAGCTCGTCGCCGACGTGGCGACACAGATCGCCGGCCGCCCTCTCGACGCGGACCTCGACCTCTGGCTCAACACCCATCACGGGGCCGGCAGCCCCACTTACGAAAGCCTGAAGCAGGCCTGCATCGACGGCGCCGCCGAGGGCTACCTGTGCGACCGCGAAGGCGGCGGCATCCGCTACGGGCGGGTTTTCAAGGCCGAGGATGCGCTCAGCCGCTTCTCGGTCGACGTGGTCGACATGCAAGACATCGCCGGGCCGCATCACTCGCATCCGAATGGCGAGATCGATTTGATCATGCCGCTGGAGGGCGACGCGACTTTCGACGGCCGTCCGGCTGGCTGGTGCGTCTATCCGGCGGGCAGCGCCCATCGCCCCACCGTTGCGCAAGGCCGCGCGCTGGTCCTCTATCTCCTGCCCGAGGGGCAAATCCAGTTCACCAAATGACAGAACTTCTCGCTAACTATGTCGCCGGCAAATGGCAGGCCGGAAGCCGCGCCGGCACGCCGCTGTTCGACCCGGTGCTCGGGACCGAACTGGCGCGCGTCGACGCCACCGGGCTCGACTTGGCCGATGCCTTCCGCTTTGCACGTGAAACAGGTGGTGCGGCGCTCCGCGCACTGACCTACCGTCAGCGCGCCGGCCTTCTGGCCGCCATCGTGAAGGTGTTGCAAGCCAACCGCGACAGCTATGACGAGATCGCCACCGCGAACTCAGGCACGGTGAAGAACGATTCGGCAGTCGACATCGACGGCGCCATCTTCACGCTGGGCCAGTACGCCAAGTGGGGCGACGCGCTTGGCGACGTGCGCGCGCTGCGTGACGGCGATGCCGTGAAGCTCGGCAAGGAGCCGGCTTTCCAGTCGCAGCATCTGCAAGTACCGACGCACGGCATCGCGCTATTTATCAACGCGTTCAACTTCCCGTCATGGGGCCTTTGGGAGAAGGCCGCGCCCGCCCTGCTCTCCGGGGTGCCGGTGATCGTGAAGCCCGCGACTTCGACCGCCTGGCTGACGCAGCGCATGGTGCGCGACGTGGTCGAAGCCGGCGTGCTGCCTGCTGGCGCGCTGTCGGTGATCTGCGGCAGCTCGGCCGGGCTGATGGACCAGCTCGAAAGCTTCGACGTGGTCTCCTTTACCGGATCGGCCGAGACGGGGGCGGTGATTCGATCGCATCCCGCCGTCGCGCAGCGCTCGGTGCGCGTCAACATCGAGGCCGACAGCCTGAATTCCGCCCTGCTGCTGCCGGATGCGGCGCCGGGCTCCGAGGCCTTCAACCTGCTCGTGCGCGAAGTGGTCCGCGAAATGACGGTGAAGTCGGGCCAGAAATGCACGGCGATCCGGCGCATCCTGGTACCGGCATCCCTCTACGACGCCGCCGCCGAGGCGATCGGCGCCAAGCTCGCCGGGATCACGGTCGGCAACCCGCGCAACGAGACCGTGCGCATGGGTTCGCTGGTCAGCCGCGCGCAGCTCGACGCCGTGCGTGAGGGTCTGGAGGCACTCAAGACGCAGGCCAGCGTGCTGCACGACGGCAGCCAGAAGGCGCTGGTCGACGCCGACCCTGCCGTTGCGGCCTGCATCGGCCCGGTGCTGCTGGGCGCGCGCGACGCCGATGCGGCCGACCGCGTGCATGACGTGGAGGTCTTCGGCCCGGTCGCCACGCTGCTGCCCTATCGCGATCTCGATCACGCCGTTGCGCTCGCGCACCGCGGCCAGGGCTCGCTCGTGACCTCGCTCTATGGCGCGGACGACGCCGCGCTCGGCCAGGCGGCCGTCCAGCTGGCTGCAAGCCACGGCCGTGTCCATGTCATCACGCCTGAAGTCGCGCAGGCGCAGACCGGCCACGGCAACGTGATGCCGATGTCGCTGCACGGCGGTCCCGGCCGCGCGGGCGGCGGCGCCGAGCTTGGCGGCCTGCGCGCGCTGGACTTCTATCACCGGCGCAGCGCGGTGCAGGCCAGCCCCGGCGTGCTGGCGCAGCTCGGGCTTCAGTAGCCCCGGCCGGCATCCCGAACGAGAGGAATCCGAGGAGACAAACGATGAGCCTGCCCGATACATTCAACTTCGCCGAGCACCTGTTCGCACTCAACCGCGGGCGGGCCAAGAAGACCGCCTACGTCGACGATCGCGGCGCGCTCGGTTACGGCCAACTCGAAGACCGCGCCCGTCGCCTCGCCGCCGCGCTGCCTGCCGAGGGCGTTCACCGCGAAGACCGGGTTCTGCTGCTGATGCTCGACAGCAGCGACTGGCCGGTGAGCTTCCTCGGATGTCTCTACGCCGGCGTCGTGCCGGTCGCGGTCAACACCCTGCTCACCGCCGACGACTACGCCTACATGCTCGCCCACAGCGGCGCGACGGCGGCGCTCGTGTCCGGTGCCTTGTTGCCGGTGCTGCAGGAAGCCATGGCGAAGGGGCCGAGCGAAGTCCGCACGCTGTTCGTATCGCAACCCGACGGGCCGTTACCAGCCGGCGCGCACAACCTCGATTCCGCCATCGCAGCGCGCGAACCGCTGGCCGCGCCTGCCGCCACGTCACCGCGCGACCATGCCTTCTGGCTCTACTCCTCCGGCTCGACCGGCAAACCCAAGGGCACGGTGCACACGCACGCCAATCCGTGGTGGACGGCGGAGCTTTACGGCAAGCCGGTACTGGGCCTCACGGAGGACGACGTCTGCTTCTCGGCCGCGAAGATGTATTTCGCCTACGGGCTCGGCAACGCGCTGACTTTCCCGCTGTCGGTCGGCGCCACCGTGCTGCTGATGGCCGAACGGCCGACGCCCGACGCGACCTTCAAGCGTTGGACCGGTGCCCACAAACCCACCGTCTTCTTCGGCGCTCCCACCGGGTTCGCCGGCATGCTGGCCTCGCCTCGCTTGCCGGCACGCGAAGCTGTCGCGCTGCGCATGTGCTCCTCTGCCGGCGAAGCACTCCCGGGCGAGATCGCGCAGCGCTTCAAGCAGCACTTCGGCTGCGAGATCGTCGACGGCATCGGTTCGACCGAGATGCTGCACATCTTCATCTCGAACCGCCCCGGCGATATCCGCTACGGCACGACCGGCAAGCCGGTTGAAGGCTACGCGATCGAACTGCGCGGCGAGGACGGCAAGCCCGTGCCCGTCGGCGAGGTCGGTGACCTCTATATCAAGGGCCCGAGCACTGCGGTCATGTACTGGGGCAACCCCGAGAAGAGCGCCGACACCTTCCGCGACGGCTGGACCAAGAGCGGCGACAAGTATTCGCGCGACGCCGACGGCTACTACACCTACGCAGGGCGCAGTGACGACATGCTGAAGGTCAGCGGCATCTACGTCTCGCCTTTCGAGGTCGAGGCGACGCTGATGCTCCATCCCGCCGTGCTCGAAGCCGCGGTGATCGGCAAGCAGGATGCCGACGGGCTGACCAAGACCAAGGCTTATGTCGTGTGCAAGGACGGCCAATCGGTATCGGAGGACGAACTGAAGGCCTTCGTCAAGGAACGTCTCGCGCCGTACAAATACCCGCGCTTCGTCGAGTTCGTCGACGAACTGCCGAAGACCGCGACCGGAAAAATCCAGCGGTTCCGCCTCCGCGAGCGGGAGCAGCAGGCGTGACCGCCGGCTCCGAATTCGCCGCCATCCGCTGGCGGGGAAAAGACGTGCGCATCGAATATGTGCGCATCGCACCGGAACGCGCCGATGCGCCACTGCTCGTCTTCCTGCACGAAGGCCTCGGCTCCATCTCGATGTGGAAGGACTTCCCCGAACGCCTGTGCGAGGCCGGTGGTTTTCGCGGGCTGGTGTTCTCGCGCCCCGGCTACGGCCGATCGACGCCGCGCGATCCCGAAGAAGTATGGGACGTCGACTTCATGCACCGGCAGGCGCACGAGGTGCTGCCGGCCTTCTTCGACGCCATCGGCCTCCAGGAAAGCCCTTGGCTTTTCGGGCATAGCGACGGCGGCTCGATCTCGCTCCTGTACGCTGCGCGCTTTCCTGATCGAGTGGCCGGCCTGGTCGTGCTGGCACCGCACATCCTGGTCGAAGACGTGACGGTCGCCAACATCGAACTGGCCCGACAGGCCTACCTGGAAACCGACCTGCCGAAGAAGCTGGGCCGCTACCACGACGACGTGGACTCCGCCTTCTGGGGCTGGAACCGCATCTGGCTGCATCCGCCCTTCCGCCAATGGAACATCGAGGCAGAACTCGACGGCATCCGTTGCCCGGTTCTTGCTATCCAGGGAATCAACGATGAGTACGGAACCCTCCGCCAGATTCACGGCATTGCCGAGCACGCGCCGCAAACAAGGCTCGTGGAGATCCCCGACTGCGGGCATTCCCCGCATCGCGATCAACCCGAAACGGCGATAGTTGCGACCGTTTCTTTCGTGAACGAACACGCGGGGAAACCCAGGGAAAACGCTTAATTGAGAGATAAATAGTTTACCTATAAAGTATTGACGTCTCGAGCATCGGCGGATGCCCCCTGGAAATCGGACCGGCCCGGTCCACAACCATCTGAATATTTCAACAAGGAGTCATCCATGAGCACCCGCATCGCACGCACCACCCTGACAGCCCTCGCGCTGGCCTGTATCGCCACGCTCGGACATGCTCAACAGGGCAAGCTGAAGGTGGGCATGATGCTTCCGTACAGCGGCACGTACGCGGCGCTCGGCGTGGCCATCGAAAACGGCTTCAAGCTTCGCATCGAAGAGCAAGGCGGCAAGCTCGGCGGCCGCGAGATCGAGTTCGTGAAGGTCGACGATGAATCCGATCCGGCCAAGGCCACGGACAACGTCAACAAGCTCATCAAGCGCGACAACGTCGACGTGATCATCGGCACCGTGCACTCCGGCGTCGCGATGGCGATGGCCAAGGCCGCCAAGGAAAGCGGCACCGTGCTGATCATTCCAAATGCCGGCGCCGACGCCGTGACGGGCCCGATGTGCGCTCAGAACATCTTCCGCAGCTCGTTCTCGAACTGGCAGCCGGCCTACGCGATGGGCGAAGTTGCCGGCAAGCAGGGCAAGAAGAAGGCGATGACTATCACCTGGAAGTACGCCGCCGGCGACGAGTCCGTGGCGGGCTTCAAGGAAGGTTTCGAAAAGGCCGGCGGCAAGGTCGAGAAGCAGCTGACCGTGCCCTTCCCGAACGTCGAGTTCCAGGCCCTGCTGACCGAGATCGCCGCAGCCAAGCCGGACGTGGTGTACGCGTTCTTCGCGGGCGGCGGCGCGGTCAAGTTCGTCAAGGACTACGCGGCGGCTGGGCTCAACAAGACCATCCCGCTTGTCGGCCCCGGCTTCCTGACCGACGGCACGCTCGAAGCGCAAGGCGATGCCGCCCAAGGCATGCAGACCACCCTGCACTATGCCGACGGCCTGAACACGCCGCGCGATACCAGCTTCCGCACCGCCTATGCCAAGTCCTTCAAGCTGCAGCCCGACGTGTATGCGGTGCAGGGCTATGACGCGGCGCAGATGCTCGCCGTCGGCCTCACTGCCGTGAAGGGCGACATCTCCAAGAAGGCCGAGTTCGCATCTGCCATCGAGAAGACCAAGATCGACAGCCCCCGCGGCACCTTCACGATGAACAAGGCGCACAACCCGGTGCAGGACATCTACCTGCGCAAGGTCGAAGGCAAAGAGAACAAGCTGGTGAGCATCGCGGTAAAAAACCTGGCCGACCCGGCTCGCGGTTGCAAGCTCTGAACACGCCCTGAGGAAAGACGCGCTGCATGGACTTCGGTACCTTTCTTGTTCAGTGCCTGAACTCCGTGCAGTACGGTTTGCTGCTGTTTCTGGTGGCTTCCGGGCTGACGCTGATCTTCGGGATCATGGGCGTCATCAACCTCGCCCACGGCAGCTTCTACATGCTGGGCGCCTACATGGCGTTCGCACTGTCGCCGCTCTTCGGTGACCAATTCATCGTGATGCTCCTGGCGGGCGTGGTGCTCGCCGCGGTGTTCGGCTATGTGCTGGAGTGGGCCTTCTTCAGTTACCTCTATCAGCGCGATCACTTGCAGCAGGTGCTGATGACCTACGGGCTGATCCTCGTCTTCGAGGAACTGCGCTCACTGCTGGTGGGCAACGATGTGCATGGCGTGAAGGCGCCGCCATGGCTCGACGGCAGCTTCGCGCTGGGCGATCTCATGAGCTATCCCTGGTATCGGCTCTTCGCCTCGGCGGCGTGCGTGGTACTGGCGATCGGGCTGTACTTCGTGGTCAACCGCACGCGGCTGGGCATGATGATCCGCGCCGGTGCCAGCAACCGCGACATGGTGCGCGGGCTGGGCATCGACATCCGCCGGCTCTATCGCATCGTCTTCGCGGCCGGCGTGGCACTCGCTGCGCTGGCCGGCATGATCGCCGCGCCGATGTCGTCGGTCTATCCGGGCATGGGCGCGAGCGTCCTGATCATCTGCTTCGTCGTGGTGGTGATCGGCGGCATCGGCTCGATCACCGGCGCACTGGTCGCGTCGCTGCTGGTGGGCTTCGTCGACACCTTCGGCAAGGTGTTCTTCGCAGAGCTGAGCGGCATGGGCGTGTATGTGCTGATGGCGATCGTGCTCATCTGGCGCCCCGAGGGTTTGATGGGACGAAAGATCTAGCATGCAGCGCCTCTCTTATTTCGTTCCGCTCCTCTGCGCCATCGCGCTGGCCGTGCTCGGACCGATGCTGAGCCCCTATCTCTCGGACCTGATCGTGAAGGTGATGATCCTTTCGATCTTCGCGCTGAGCCTCGAACTGCTCGTTGGGATGACCGGTCTCGTCAGCCTCGGCCACGCGGCCTTTTACGGCATCGGCGCTTACGCGACGGTGCTCGGCTCGGGCAAGGAGGGTGGCTCGATCGCCTTCCTGCTGCCGCTGGCGATGGGCTCGGCCGCCGCCTATGCGCTCGCCGTCGGCGCGCTGAGCCTGCGCACGCGCGGCGTGTACTTCATCATGGTGACGCTGGCCTTCGCGCAGATGGCTTTCTTCGTGTTTCACGACACGGCGCTCGGCGGCGGCAGCGATGGCATCTACATGTACGTCCGCCCTGCGCTCGGCGCGCTCGACATGGAGAACAGCCGCGTGCAGTTCTACTTCGTGCTGGCGGCGCTCGTCGGCACTTACGGCTTCCTCGCGCTGATCCGGCGCTCGCGCTTCGGCGCGGCGCTGGCCGGCATCCGCGTCAACGAGCAGCGCATGCGCGCGGCGGGCTTTCCGGTGTACGGCTACAAGCTCGCGGCCTTCGTGATCGCGGGCGCGCTGGCGGGGCTGGCGGGATTCCTGGTGGCGGCGCGCGACGGCGTCGTCAATCCTGAATTGCTGGCCTGGCACAACTCGGGCGAGGTGCTGCTGATGATCATCCTGGGCGGCCTCGGCCATTTGCGAGGCGCGGTGATCGGCGCCGTCGCCTTCACGCTGCTGAAGGAGCTGCTATCGACGCAGGCGCTGGTCGGTCCGCTCGCGGACCACTGGCAATTGACGCTGGGCCTCGCCATCATCGCCTTCGTCGCCTTGCTGCCCAAGGGCATCATCGGCATCGCGTCGCGACTGTCGCCGTCGCCGGGAGGTGTGCAATGAGCGCAGCGACGGGCCGCCCCGAGCAAGCTCGCACCCCCTCGGGGGGCAGCGAGGACACGAAGTGCCGAGCGCGGGGGCTTGTATGAGCACCCTGCTCGCCGTCGAAACACTCACGCGCCGCTTCGGCGGGCTGGTAGCCGTCAATGCCGTCACACTGGACCTGCGCCGAGGCGAAGTCCACGCGGTGATCGGCACCAACGGCGCGGGCAAGTCCACGCTGATCAACATGCTCTCGGGCGAGATCAGCGCATCCGATGGCCGCATTTCGCTGGATGGTGAGGACATCACGCAGCGCGCGCAGTTCCGCCGCGCGCTGGCGGGCGTGGGCCGCAGCTACCAGCGCACGACGATCTTCCCGGAGTTCACTGTGCTGGAGAACTGCCGCCTCGCCGCGCAGGCCGCGACGCCGCGACCGTGGGCGATCTGGCAGTCTTCGCGGCAGTGCGCCGAGAGCAACGCCGCCGCCCGTGAATCGCTGGCTGCCGCCGGCCTCGACGCCGTGGCTGACCGCATCGCAGGCACGCTGAGCCACGGCGCCAAGCGCCAGCTTGAAGTCGCGATGTGCCTCGCGACCAAGCCGCGCGTATTGCTGCTCGACGAACCACTCGCCGGCATGGGCGCCGAGGAGACGGAGCGCATGCTCGGGCTGCTGAGCAATCTCAAGACTTCGCACGCAATTCTTCTCGTCGAGCACGACATGGATGCGGTATTCCGCATCGCCGACCGCATCACGGTGATGGTCAACGGCACGGTGATTGCGACAGGCGATCCGGCATCGATCCGCACGAACCCCGAGGTTCGGGTCGCTTACTTAGGCGAGGACCACTGAAATGCTTCAAGTCCAAGGCCTCAACACCTACTACGGCGACAGCCACATCCTTCGCGGCGTCGACGTCGAGATCCCTGCCGCCACCTCGGTCGGCCTTCTGGGCCGCAACGGCATGGGCAAGACCACGCTCATCCGCTCGCTGATGGGCTACGTGCGTCCGGCCTCCGGCCACGTGCGGCTCGACGGCCAGGAAGTCACGGCATGGGCGCCGGAAAAGATGGCGCGCCGCGGCATCGGCTACGTGCCCGAAGGCCGGGGCATCTTCCCCAACCTGTCGGTGCGCGAAAACCTCGTGATGACCGCGCGCCCCGGCATCGACGGTCGGCGCGACTGGACCTTCGACCGCGTGATGGCGACATTCCCGCGCCTGACCGAACGGCTCTCGCACGGCGGCCAGCAGCTGTCCGGCGGCGAGCAGCAGATGCTGTCCATCGGCCGCGCGCTGATGACGAATCCACGCCTGATGATCCTCGACGAAGCGACCGAGGGCTTGGCGCCGCTGATCGTGACCGAGATCTGGCGCGTGATCAGCGACATTCGCGCCACCGGCATCGCGACGCTGATCGTCGATCGCGACTGGCGCAAGGTGCTGTCGCACACGGACCAGGCCGTGGTGATGGAGAAAGGCCGCATCGTGCGGCACGGCGCTTCGGCGGAGCTGTTGGCTTCGCCGGCTGTGCTTGAAGAACTGCTGGGCGTTTGAGCCGAAGCAGTCGCGCTCAGAAGGTCGGCGCGTCCGGCTCCGGCTGCTGCGGCTTCGGCTTGGAAACCAGCGCCTTTTCCGCATCCGAGAACTTGTCGCCGATGTAGGCATCGAGCCGCTCGGCGGCGTCCTTGGCTTCCGCTTCCTTCGATCTCACCGCGCCCGCAACCCTCGCTTCGTCAGCCTGGACCGCGGTCTTCGCCGCCGCCAGCGACTGCTTGCTGTGTTCGTGGCACCCTGAAGCGGCGAGCACGACGCAGGCCGCGACCGCCGCTTGGATTAGCGTGAATGGATGATGCATATCAACCCCCCTTTTCCATGGCCGGCATTCGAATGCAAGAGGCAACGGACAGAGCGCACTCGGATGACTGCATCGCAATGACGGTGAGTGAAAGATATCCGGACGTCGCCGCGGTCGCGACTCCCATTCGGAAGATTGACGAGCGACATGCGCCATAACGCCTTCGAGATAGGGCCTCGATTGCGATTCCCTGCACCGAGTGCCAAAATTTCGGCCCTCTGATCCGAAGCATGCCCCTGCCGCAGACACTGCTGCGCCATGTCGGCGGTGTCCCGGTCCTCGAGGAGGAACGCCATGTCATTGCATCGATCCCCACTGTCGCGTCGGGGCATTCGCGCGGCCTCCGCCTGCATGGTCGCTTCGGCCACACTGCTGCCGGCAAACGGCAGTGCCGGCCGCGCCGCCGATGGCTTCGATCCGCTGCTTTCGTCGCCACGCAGTGTCTGCGGGCCCGTGGTCTCGGGTCCGCCAGCCCTTCTCAAAGCGCTGGTTCGCGTCGCAAGCCAGACCGCCGCATCCGCACCAGTGGCCAGCAGCGACGTGCCGCTCTACAAGGATCTCGGTTCGCTCGCGTTCCCCATCACGACCCGCAGCCCCAAGGCGCAGGCGTATTTCAACCAGGGACTGCGGTTGTCGTTCGGCTTCAACCATGCCGAGGCGCAACGCGCTTTCCAGGCCGCGCAGAAGCTCGACGCCACATGCGCGATGTGCTTCTGGGGCGAGGCCTACGTGCTCGGCACCAACATCAACGTACCGATGATGCCGGAGGCCAATGCGCCAGCCGTGGCAGCACTGGGCAAGGCGGTGGCGCTCAAGGGCGGCGCGAGCGCCAGGGAGCAGGCGTTGATCGGCGCGCTCGAAAAGCGCTATGTCGCGAATCCTCCGCCGGACCGCGCACCGCTCGACGCCGCCTATGCCGACGCGATGAAGACGGTCGCGGCGGCTTTCCCGGCCGACGACACGATCCAGACGCTCTACGCCGAAGCCGCCATGGACACGCAGCCCTGGGACTACTGGGAAGCTGGGGGCGCCAAGTCAAAAGGACGCGGCGAAGACATCGTCGCGACGCTCGAAACGGTGCTCCGGCGCAATCCTGTGCATCCCGGCGCGATCCATCTCTACATTCATGCGATGGAGGCGTCCACGCAGCCTGACAAGGCTCTGCCCTACGCCAATCGCCTCGCGGCGTTGATGCCGGGCGCCGGCCACGTCGTCCATATGCCCGCGCACATCTACTACCGCGTCGGCAGGTACCGCGAATCGATGACGCTGAACCGCAAGGCGGCACAAGTCGACGAAAACTACTTCAAGACCTCGGCGTCGGACCCCATCTACAAGACGGCCTACTACCCGCACAACATCCATTTCGTCTTGGTTTCGGCGCTGATGGGCGGCGACGGCAAGACCGCTGTGGAGTCGGCCGGAAAGCTCGATGCCTCGGTGCCGATGGAACTCGTGAAGAGCTTCCCGATCCTGCAGCCGATCAAGTCCGCGCCCTTTGCGGCGCATGCGCGTTTCAGCGACGCCGACACCATCCTCAAGCTCGCGCCGCCGTCGGGCGATGCGGCGCTGGTGTCGACTATGTACCACTACGCGCGAGCCGTCGCCTACGCATCTCGCAAGGACGAGGCCAACGCGCAGAAGGAGATTGACGCCATCCAGCAGATCGAACGCACGGCCGACTACAAGTCCTTCGAGGCATGGCAGTTGCCCGCCAGGGAGATCATCCGCATCGCCGGCCTCGTGGCGTCCGGGCGGCTCGCCGACGCGAAGGGCGATCTCGATGGTGCGGCCAGGTTCTATCGGGACGCCATTGCGATCGAGGACACCCTCCCCTACACCGAGCCGCCCTACTGGTACTACCCCGTGCGGCAATCGCTTGGATCAGTGATGCTGCGTCAAGGCAAGCTCGACGAGGCGCAACAGGTGTTCAGGGACTCACTGGTGCGCGTGCAAAACAACGGATGGGCGCTCGCCGGACTGGTGGACGTGGAGCGCCGGAAGGGCGACGCCGCGGCTGAACGTGCGGCGCGGAAAGCCTATGAACGCACATGGCTCGGAACGCGCGGAGGCCCGGATCTGGCCCGGCTTTGATCCTAGATCTGATCGATAAAGCGCCGCAGTCCTTCAAGATCGATCACGGTGATGCCGCCGTATTCGATGCGCAGCAAGCCGGCCTCGCGCAGCCGGTTGAGCGCTGCGTTGCACCGCTGCCGCGACAGCCCCGAAAGATTGGCGATCTCCTCCTGCGAAGTCTCCAGGTGCGTCTGCCCGAGCGGATGAAGCCACGGATGGAACAGCCCCGCCAGCGCGCGCGCCACCTGGCTGTCCGCATCGAGAAGCCTCTGCGCCGCATAGTTGCCCATGAACCAGTGCAAGCGCTCGTTGATCTGCACCAGCAGGAAATGATTGAAGCTCATCTGCGTGCGGTGCAGCCACTCGAAGGTGTCGATCGGCAGCACCGCCACGCGGCTGTCGCGCAGCGCGATGATGTCGGCGGTGCGCGGCACGGCGCGCAGCAACGTGCCCTCGCCGAACCAACTGCCCACCGACAGACCGCCGAAGGTCACCGAGCGGCCGTCCTCCGAGGTCAGCGACCATTTGAGCAGGCCTTCCAGCGTGCCGTACCAGTGCAGCGGGGTTTCGCCCCGCCGGCACAAAGCCGCGCCGGCGGCGACGTGTTCCTCACGCATGTCGTCGAGCACGCGGGCCTGTGCGTCTGGCTCCAATTGAGGAAACCAGCCTGACAACGCCAGTAGCGTGGAAATCGACAGTGACAGCGAAACGGACGCCGCTTGTCGCTCGGCCGGCTTCTTGTGATGCATGAACGCTCCAGCGCCTCGTAAACCCTGATCCGAAATGTCGTCGCGATGACTGCCAGGGCGAAGGCAGCCAAAAATAATACAGCGCTGTCCACAGGAGATAGCGCATGTCGAAACGCAAAGTGATCGTGACCATCGCCCCGACCGGCGGCATGGCGCACAAGTCCCAGAACCCCCACCTGCCCACCCAGCCCGCGGAGATCGCCGCAGACGTGGTGCGCTGCTGGAACGCCGGCGCCAGCGTGGCTGCGATCCACGCACGCCGGCCCGACGACGGTGCCACCTGCAATGCCGACGTCTATCGCGACATCAACACGCGCATCCGCGCAACCGGCTGCGACATCGTGATCAACAACTCCACCGGCGGCGGCGTGCATGGCGACATGGTGAAGCCGCTGCCAGGCAATCGCTGGGAGATTGCGTGGGAAGAGCGCATCAAGGGCATGGATGCCGGCGCCGAGATGTGCACGCTGGACGCGACCACGCTCAACTTGTCGTTCGAAGGGCGCGAGATCCTGATGGATACGCCGCTCACCAAGGGCCGCGAGCTGGCAGCCGGCATGAAGGCGCGCGGCATCAAGCCCGAGTGGGAGGTGTTCAGCCCCACGCACATCCTCCAGGACACGACGACGCTGATCAACGAGGGGCTGGACGAGGAGCCTTACTTCATCAACCTCGTGATGAACGTGCACCGAAATTTCCAGAACGCGATGCCCTTCTCGCCGCGCCATCTGCAGATGATGGTCGACACCTTGCCCAAGGGCGCGATCTTCTGCGTCAGCGGCATCGGGCCGTCGCAGCTGGAGGCGAACATCAGCGCGCTGCTGCTCGGCGGCCATGCGCGCGTGGGGCTGGAAGACAACCTCTACTACCGCCACGGCGAGGTCGCGACCAACCTGCAACTCACCGAGCGCATCGTGCGGATCATCCGCGAGATGGACATGGAGCCCGCCACGCCAGCCGAAGCGCGCCAGATGATGGGCCTGCCGCGCGTCGGCACGCCGCGGCCCGAGTTCGCGCCGCACTGAACTAGGCGACATGGCGGAGGATGCCAATGAGCACGACAACTGAACAAGCGAAGCGGGTGGCGGTCGTCGCCACCGGCGTGATCGGTGCAAGCTGGGCGGCGTACTTTCTCGCGCGCGGCCTCGACGTCGATGCGACGGATCCCTCGCCCGGCGCGGAGTCCCGGCTGCGCGATGCGGTCGCGCAGCACTGGCCCACCCTGCAACGCTTCGGGCTTGCGGAAGGCGCGTCGACAGATCGCCTGCGGTTCCACGAGCGGCTTGAAGACGCAGTGGTCCATGCGGACTTTGTGCAGGAAAACGGCCCGGAACGCATGGACGTCAAGATTGACCTGTTCCGCCGCATGGACGCCGCCGCGCCCCCGCGCACCATCCTTGCGTCCAGCTCGTCGGGCCTCGCGATCAGCAGCGTCCAATCCGCGTGCACGCATCCGGAGCGCGTGGTGCTGGGTCATCCCTTCAATCCGCCCCATCTGATTCCGCTGGTGGAAGTGGTTGGCGGCGAGCACACGTCGGCTGAGACGGTGGCGCGCGCGATGGCCTTCTACGCCGTGATCGGCAAGCGGCCGATCCACGTGAAGCGCGAGGTGAAGGGCCACATCGCGAACCGCCTGCAGGCTGCGCTCTGGCGCGAGGCCTTCCATCTGGTGGACCAAGGTGTCGCATCGGTGGCGGACATCGACACGGCCATCGCGCACGGCCCTGGGTTGCGTTGGGCCGTGATGGGCCCGTTCATGAACCTGCATCTTTCAGGCGGCGCGGGCGGCATTGCGCACGTGCTCGACCACCTCGGTGGTCCGATCGAAGATTGGTGGCACGACCTGGGTGCGCCTTCGATGACACCCGCACTCAAGCAGCAGGTGGCCGAAGGCGTGGCATCGGAACTCGGGGCGCGGCGCACCAGCGACCTCGAAGCGGCACGCGACACCTTGCTGTTGGACCTGATTCGCGCCAAGGCCGCTTCAAGCACACTCGAATGACAAGAAGCGACGGCCGGTGCAATCCGCGCCGCAGGCAAGCTCCGGAGACATGACCATGACCACCCCCGGCTTCTTCGACGACGAAACCCAGATCGCGCCGCCACGCACGGTGCGCATCGATTTCGACGATGGCTCCTTCGTGCTGCGCTCACCCGTCGCGCTCAGGCCCTATGCACGCTGCATCGGCGAATGGCTGGAGCGCTGGGCGCGCGAGACACCCGATGCGCTCGCGCTGGCAGAGCGCGATGAAAGCGGCGAAGGCTGGCGAACGCTCGACTACCGCGGCCTGCGCCGTGCCGTCGGCGCTGTGGCGCAGGGCCTGCTGCACCTGGGGGTACCGAAGGACCGGCCGGTCGTGATCCTGTCGGACAACGCGATCGATCACGCGGTCCTGATGCTCGCCACGATGCACATCGGCCGCACCGCGTGCTCGCTGTCCAGCGCCTACTCACGCATGGCGAAGGATCCGACGCGGCTGCACGGCATGCTGCGCGCGCTCGACCCGGCGCTGATCTACGCCTCCGACGCCAAGGTGTACGACGAGGCGCTCGCGGGCTATGGCGGCAATGCGATCACCGTGTTCAGCCGCCATGCCGACGCGCACTCCGGCGCGCAAGCCTTCGATCGATTGATGCAGACGGAGGAGACGCCGGACGTCATGCAGGCCTTCGAAGCGATCGTGCCCGACGACCACGCCAAGTACCTGCTCACCTCCGGCTCGACCGGCCGGCCCAAGGTGGTGATCAACACGCACCGCATGCTGTGCGCAAACCAGCAGATGATGACGCAGACCTGGCGCTTCCTGGACAGGGAAAAGCCGGTGCTCGTCGACTGGCTGCCCTGGAGCCACACCTTCGGTGCGAACCACAACTTCAACATGGTGCTGTGCCACGGCGGCACGCTCTATATCGACGAAGGGCGGCCCGCGCCGGGACTGATCGAGAAGACCGTGCGCAATCTGCGCGAGGTTCGGCCCACGCTGCTGTTCAACGTGCCGCGTGGCTTCGACATGCTGCTCCCCTTCCTGGAGGCCGACGAGGCGCTGGCGGCCGAGGTGCTGTCGCGGCTGCGGCTGGCCTTCTATGCTGCCGCGGCGCTGGCGCCATCGACATGGCAGCGGCTGGAGGCCGTGGCGCATCGCGCCCGGCCTTCGCGCCCGCTATGGCTCACCACATCGTGGGGCGCGACCGAGACTTCGCCCGCCATCACTTCGGCGCACTGGCAGCTCGACGGCGCAGGATGCATCGGCGCGCCGCTGCCGGGGTTGGAGCTCAAGTTCGTGCCCAACGGCGACAAGCTGGAGATGCGGGTCAAGGGCGTGTCGGTGTTTCCCGCGTACCGCAACGCTCCGCGCGAAAGCGCCGAAGCCTTCGACCAGGAGGGCTACTACCGCATCGGCGATGCAGGCTATCTCGCGCATGCGGACCGGCCCGAACGCGGCGTGATGTTCCACGGCCGCGTGGCGGAGGATTTCAAGCTCTCGAGCGGCACCTGGGTGTCGGTCGGCACGCTGCGTGTCGATCTCGTCTCACGCCTCGCCCCGCTGGCGCAGGACATCGTGATCACCGGCCACGACCGCGCCGACATCGGCATGCTGGTGTTTCTGAGCCCGCAGGCTGCGTCCCGGCCGAGGGAGGAACTGCACACCGCGCTGCTGCGCGTGATGCGCGAGCTGCGCGACTCCGGCGCTGGATCGTCCCAATGCCCGGTGCGCGCGCTGGTGCTCGGTGCGCCGCCCGACATCGACGCCGGCGAGATCACCGACAAGGGCTACATCAATCAGCGGGCGGTGCTGACCCGGCGCGCGGCGGAGGTCGAGCGGCTGCACGGCGAGGGGCCCGATCAGGAGGTCGTTCGCGCGGCCTGAAGGCGCGGCCCGTCAGGGCGCCGCAAGGCTGCTGGCTAGAATCAAATTTGATCGCCAGCAGAAGGATTCGAAGTGAGAAGGTGGCTTGTATTGCTGAGCCTCGCGGGTTGCAACGCCCAGGCAGAGACCCAGTGGTTCACCGTGACCGGCAATCCGGCCGACGCGTCGGTCGACACGGTGCAGGTCGACCCCGTCGCGACGAAGACCGACGGCAGGCTCCGCACGATGAACGTGCGCGTCAGCCGCAAGACGCAACGCTTCAACTGGGATCAGGTGCCCTACCGCTCCTATGAATCCAGCGTGGTCTTCGATTGCCGCGCCCGGAAGGCCAGCTACATCTACGCCAAGTTCTACCAGGCGCCGCTCTGGCAAGGTCCGCCGGACAAGACGAGCGACTACGCGAGCAGTCCACCCCCCATGCTGTTCCTCGACGTCGACCCGAATCCGACGAACCGCATCATCCGCGCGGCCTGCCAGGTCACGGCGGGATAGCGGCCCGATGCCTGGCGATGGATCGGACCGGAATGACCGCATCGATCGCCCTGGTGCTGTTCGACCTGGATGGCGTGCTTTGCCGCTACGACCGCCCGGTGCGCGTCGACCACCTGGCGGCTACGACCGGCCGAAGCACGGAGGTGGTTCGGCATGCCATCTGGGGCACGGGCCTGGAATCGCGGGCGGACGCGGGGTTGATCGGCGACGACGAATACCTCCGCGAACTGGGCCGACTCCTCGGCTACCCGCTGACGCTGGATGAGTGGCTGGCCGCGAGGCACGCTTCCATGACGCTCGACGACGAGGTGATGCGGCTGGCGAGGGCCGTCGCCGAACGCACCAGGATTGCGATCCTCACCAACAACTGCAAGCTGCTCGCCACGCACATGGACCGGCTCTGCCCCGAGGTGGCTGCACTGTTCGGTGACACCATCCATGCCACGGCATCGTTTGGCGCCACGAAGCCGGCGCCCGCCGCCTACCTGGGTTGCCTGGGGGCGCTGGGCGTGACACCCGCCGGAACCTTTTTCATCGATGACGCCGAGCCGAACGTCACCGGCGCAATCGGGGCCGGGCTGCAAGCCTACGAATTCACCGGCGCCGATGCGCTGGCGAAGGAGCTCGGGTCTCGCGGCCTCTTGTGAGCGCGCGCTCTCAGCGCGCGGACGCACCGCCCGGCGGGAAGCCGGCAAACAGCTTGTCGAGCGCGGCCTGCACGCTGGCATCCACACGTGAAGGATCATCCGGCAGCACGCCGCTGGCACTGCCACGCCAGATCGCCCGTTTGGTACGCGCATCGAACATGTCGACCAGCAGCGTGCCCTTCTCATAGGTGTCGACGGACATCGTGTGGTAGCCCGGCCATCCGCTGCCGACACCGAGCCAGTTGAGATCGTGGCCGATGCCGCTGTAGAAGTTGTTGAAGTTCTGCCCCTGGACCCGGGTCACGTGGGCGGACACGTGCACGTCGCCTTCGGGTGCGAGCTTCCAGCCTCGCGCCTGCAAGCGGGCGTCGATGCCGGCGACGATGCTCTGCGGCAGCAACGCCCCGCCGTCGGCGCTGGTGATCCAGCTGTAGCTCCGGTAGTTGCCGAATTGGGCCTGAGGGTCGTAATCGGTCTGGATGGTGGCGGTACTTGCGCAAGCGGCCAGCAGCATCGTGAGGGCCATGGCAAGGAATCTTCCGATCATGTTCACTCCTGTTGCGGTGCCGACGCATCGTACAGGCGCAAAACTTGAGCCCCCATCAGTTGAACGTGTGTGTGCGCTCACGACACACCCATTTCTGCTGTAGCGTACGCGACACGGCAAGCCGAACTAATTAAACGGCACCGTATCCTTATTCCCTCCCCCAACCACTGAACCTTTCTTTCCCTCTCTCATGATGAAGACAAAACTGTTTGCGCTGGCGGCCGTTGCCGCGCTCGGATCGGGCAGTGCCCTTGCGCAAAAGGCTGGTGACTGGCAAGTCGGCGCCGGCTGGTTTCACCTCTCCCCGCAGGATTCGAGCGATCCCCTGACCTTCACCTCGCCGGTGCACGCCGTGGTTCCCGGGTCCGGTGCCAGCGTCGGCAATTCCGACACGCTGGGCCTCAACGCCACCTATTTCGTCGACAGCCACTGGGCCGTCGAGGGCGTGATGGGTATCCCGCCGAAGTTCAAGCTCGACGGCGTCGGCACGCTGGGCCCGATCGGTGAACTCGGCGAGGCACGGCAATGGAGCCCCACCCTGCTCGCCAAGTACTACTTCAACGAGGGCGAAGCCAAGTTCCGTCCCTACGTCGGTCTCGGCGCCACTTATGTCTGGTATAGCGACGTGAACCTCACGCCTGGCCTCCAGGGCGCGCTCGCCAGCCGAATTGGCATCCCGGTCGCCGTATCGTCGACCACGGCCAAGATCGACAGCAAGTTCGCGCCGGTGTTCAACGTGGGCATGGCCTATCAATTCGATCCGCATTGGGGCGTGGCCTTCTCGGTGTCGTACATCCCGTTGCGCACGAAGGCCAACCTGACCACGACGGCGCTGGGCGTGCCCGTGGCGACGAGCGAATCGAGCCTGAAGCTCGATCCGATCGTTCCGTACCTGGCCCTGACCTACAAGTTCTAAGGCCCCAAACCCCGGTCTCGGGCCGGAGAGCGCACCGCGCTCTTCGCGTCTCCCTCAAGTTTTGTCGGTTTCCAGCCGATATGCGTTGGCGCACTCCCTCCGCATCTTTCTGGAATCACGATCATGTTCTTGAGCAATATCTCGATTGGCAGGCGCCTGGCCTTTGTGCTGGGTGCCATCCTTGCCCTCTTCCTCGCCAGCAGTGTGTTCGCCGTGCTGAAGCTGCGCGAACTGGGCGTCGAAATCGACGGCATGGTCAACAACAGTGTCAAGACCGAGCGCGCCGGCTCCGACTGGCTGCGGCACACGACGTCGGGTGTGCAGCGAGCCGCCGCCATCGCCAAGAGCAGCGATTCGAGCCTGATCGCCTACTTCGCGCCTGCAACTGCGGCTTCCATCAAGGGGACCAACGAGCTGCAGAAATTCATCGAAGGCCAGATGTCCAAGCCCGAAGAGCGTGAGCTGTTCCAGAAGGTCGGGGAGTTGCGCAAGGACTACCTTGCCGCGCGCGAAGAGGTCAGCAAGCTGAAGCTGGCAGGCGATCTCGAAGGCGCGAACCGCGTGTTCACCTCGCGCTTCGAACCAACTTCCGTCAACTACCTCGCGGGCGTGCAGCGCATGGTGGACATGCAGCGCGCGAACCTCGATGCGGCGGCACGGCGCGGCCAGGACTTGCGCGCGCAGACGAGTACGCTGCTGACTGTCTGTACCGCAATGTCGCTCGGACTGGGCGGCTTGCTGGCATGGCTTCTCGCGCGCAGCATCACGCGTCCGCTGCGACAGGCCGAGTCGATGGCGCAGGCCATTGCCGCGATGGACCTGACCGGGGCACCGCAATCAAGCTACGCCAAGGACGAAACCGGCCGGCTGCTGCGGGCGATCGACGCGATGCGCTCCGCGCTGCACACATCGCTGCACCAGGTTCAAGGCGTGGTGGTGAACGTCTCCACCGCCAGTACGCAGATCGCGACGGGCAACCAGGACCTGTCCTCACGCACCGAAGAGCAGGCCAGCTCGCTGGAGCAGACGGCTGCCTCGATGGAGGAACTCACCTCGACCGTCAAGCAGAACGCGGACAACGCGCGCCAAGCCAACCAACTGGCCGTCTCGGCCTCCGAAGTGGCAGTCAAGGGCGGTAGCGTGGTCAGCCAGGTGGTCGACACCATGGGCTCCATCAATGCCTCGTCGCGCAAGATCGTGGACATCATCGGCGTGATCGACGGCATCGCGTTCCAGACCAACATCCTGGCGCTGAATGCGGCGGTCGAGGCTGCGCGCGCAGGTGAACAGGGCCGCGGCTTCGCGGTCGTGGCTTCCGAAGTGCGCAGCCTCGCGCAACGCTCCGCGGCAGCGGCCAAGGAAATCAAGACGCTGATCGGCGACTCGGTGGAGAAGGTCGCGGAAGGCAGCAAGCAAGTCGCCGAGGCTGGCCGGACGATGGAAGAGATCGTCGACAGCGTGAAGCGCGTGACGGACATCATGGGCGAGATCACGGCGGCCAGCCAGGAACAGACCTCGGGCATCGAGCAGATCAACCAGGCGATCACGCAGATGGACCAGGTGACGCAGCAGAACGCGGCGCTGGTGGAAGAAGCGTCCGCCGCGGCCCAATCGCTGCAGGAGCAGGCTGGCAGCCTTTCCCAGGTGGTCAGCGTGTTCCGCCTCGCGGATGGGCAGGGCACAACCCCGATTCAGCGCGCCTCGCCCGCACCTGTCGCACCTGCCAAGGTCAAGACCGCCGCGGCATCGAGGCCGCCACAGCATCAGGCGGCGGTCGCACTCGCATCGAATGGCGACTGGGAGTCTTTCTGAACCGGCCTCGCTGATCTAGACCTCGGGCTGGGCCGGCTTTGCCTGCTGCTCGCTGAAGCGCCTTTCGGCAGCGACCAGATGGGTCGTCAGGACGTGTGAGATCACATTGATGCCGAGGCCCGCGAACAGCGCCGGGAGCAGGTACAGCGCGACGCGGACTTCCGAGACAAAGAGCACATCGTCCGCCAGCGACGGCGTCGCGGCTGCGGTCGTGGCCAGTCGCTGGAGGAAGAAGACGTCCAGCCCCGCGATCGCGACCAGCGAGAAGCCGAGCACCAGGACGGTCATGCGCGAGATGGCCTGCTTGGCGATCAGCACGGCATAAATGCAGAAGGGCAGCACCACCGAGATCGCCACCATCATCCAGAACCTCGCTTCCGTGAAGACCGAATAGCTGACGTGCATGACTGAACACCTCGTAGGGACTGCTTTGATCGAAACGAAAGCGCGCAGCTTGGCATTCAAGCCGCCCCGGCATTGTCTAGCGAGCGTAAAGAAAATTGAACGGTCGATGCCTGCTGTAACGGCGGTAGCGCTCAGCGTTGCTTGGGCGGGGGCGCCGCGGGGCGCTGTTTCCTTGCTTCCTCATCCCCGAGCAGCTTGTCCAGTTGCTGCCCGATGCGCGCGCCGATCGCGGTGCCGACGCCCGGCAGCACGGCCGTGCCGACGGCCGCGCCTGTGAGCGCCGCGCCGGTCAGCGAGAGCACGGGCGCGTCGAGCGTGCCGCCGAGCTTGAGAGGCACGCCCACTACGCCGTCGACGAGGTCGACCGCCGCCTCGCCATCCAGGCGTCGATTGACCACGGTGGCGCTGCCGCTTGCCCTGAGGACGCCGGAGCGTGCCTTCAGGCCGCTGTAGCGCAGGATCACGCCTTCGTCGGCTATCTGCGTGTCGAGCGTGCCGCTGAGAGCGTCGAGCGGCGTCTGGCCGCCGCGACCGAAATTGCCGGTCACAGCCTTGGCCAGATCAAAGCCGGTCAACGTAGCGGGCGCCACGGTGAAGCGCGTGTGCGTATGCAGTCGGCGAACGAGTTCTCCAACGTTGTCGCCTTCGGCATCGACCTCGGTCTGCCCCTGCAGCCGGCCCTCGACCACGCTGTGCCGGCCAAAGCTGCGGACCAGCACGCTGACGTCCACGTTCTTCGGCGTCAACTGCGCCGTGAGACGCAACCGTCCCTTGTCGTCGGTCTGGAGCTGGGTGCTGCCGTTCCACGTGCCGTCGGCGACGTCGATCAGCGTGCGCCAGCGGTCCTCGTTGGCTTCGCGCTCGACGCGCAAGCTCGCGACCGGCGTGACGCCCGACCGCCGGATCTCGCCCTCGCGTGGCCGCCAGCGTGGATCGAAGCGAAGGTCCACGTCATAGGCCAGCGCAATGTCGCGGCGGTCGACCCAGGTCACGTCACGCATGCGTACCCGCTCGACCGGGATGTCCGCGAGCGTCCACGCGCCCGCCAGCACAACCGCGTCATCGGCGGCATCCCATCGCCCACGGAATGCACGCACGGACGCGCTGGGCAGCGTCGCCCCTTCGACCTCGATCTCGGCGATGGACACCTGGCGATGCCAGAGCGATGCCAGCCGAGGCCGAACGACCAGGTGGCGCACGGTGATCGGCCGTGGCTGAACAGTCGCCACATCCTCCAGCACGATGACCGGCGCGGGTCGCAGTGCCCAATGCGCTGCGCCGATCCGCAGGCCGATGCCGGACGCCTTCTCGAAACGCGAGGAAAGCGCCGCGGCAAAGGCCTCGTCGCCCGGCAAGTGTCCGCGGACCCAGAGGCCGACCCCGACGAGCAGCAGTACCACCACGGCGGCAGAAACAGCCATCCAACGTCGAGCCTGGGTCATGATGCGAGCTTGCTTGGTTTGTGTGGCTTGTGCTGTCAGCCGTGGGCGCGCGTTTTCGGCGGCAATCGCTATAGTTTTGCCACCTCAACTGGAGACTCTTTCAATGCGCATCTGGAAAAAAGAAATCTCGATCAACGAACTGACCCAAAGCCACGTCGATACGACGGTCTCCAACCTCGGGATCGAATTCCTCGAAATTGGGGACGATTTCATCCGGGCGCGCGTGCCGGTGGACAAGCGAACCGTGCAGCCCTACGGCATCCTGCACGGCGGCGTCTCGGTGGTGCTCGCGGAAACGCTGGGATCGTGCGGCGCGCACTATTCGGCGCCAGAAGGCCACCGCGCGGTGGGCCTGGACATCAACGCGAACCATCTCAAGTCCGCCTCCACGGGCTGGGTCACCGGCACTGCACGCCCCGTGCACCGGGGCCGCACCACGCAGGTGTGGCAGATCGACCTGACCAACGACGCAGGTGAGCTCACCTGCGTCTCCCGCATCACCATGGCCGTCCTGGCGCCGCGCGGCGGCTGACGCATCCCCTGTATTCCTTTCGACAACAACAACGAGGAGACACACATGAGCGATAGCGATTCCTACCTTCCCCGGTGGCGCAAGGTCACGGCCTCCGCGGGCGCCATCGTCGCGCCCGACGAGCGCCTGCCGTGGCCACAGACCGCCGCGATGGGCGTGCAGCACGTGATCGCGATGTTCGGCGCCACGGTCCTGGCGCCGATCCTGATGGGCTTCAACCCCAACATCGCGATCCTGATGAGCGGCATCGGCACGCTCCTGTTCTTCTTCATCACCGGCGGACGGGTGCCGAGCTACCTGGGGTCCAGCTTCGCCTTCATCGGCGTAGTCATCGCAGCCAGCGGCTATGCGGGCTCGGGGCCCAACAACAACCTGGGCGTGGCGCTGGGCGGCATCATCGTCTGCGGCCTGGTCTACGTGCTGATCGGCGTGCTGGTGGCGCTCACCAATGAGCGGCGCACCCGGCGCGCGCCGGTGCGCGGACTCGAAGGCCTCGAAGTGGAAGAAGTCGAGCAGGACGTCGCGGTGCACTGGATCGAGCGCCTGATGCCGCCGGTGGTCACCGGGGCGGTGGTCGCCGTGATCGGGCTCAACCTGGCGAGCGTGCCGATCAAGAACATGGCGCCCACGGGCTTCGACACCTGGATCCAGGCGCTGACCTTTCTCTGCGTGGGCCTGATCGCGGTCTACACGCGCGGGATGATCCAACGGCTGCTGATCCTCATGGGCCTGATCGCCGCGAGCGTAATCTACGCCGTGCTGACGAATGGCCTGGGGCTGGGCAAGCCGATCGATCTCGGACCGTTGGCGGCAGCGCCCTGGTTCGGCATTCCGACGTTTTCGTCGCCGGTGTTCGAGGTCAATGCCATCCTGCTGATCGCGCCGGTCGCGGTCATCCTGGTGGCCGAGAACCTCGGCCACCTCAAGGCCGTCGGCGCGATGACGGGACGCGACCTCAATCCCTACCTGGGTCGCGCCTTCATCGGCGACGGCATCGCGACCATGGTGAGCGGCGCCGTCGGCGGCACGGGCGTCACGACCTATGCCGAAAATATCGGCGTGATGGCGGCCACCAAGATCTACTCGACGGCGATGTTCGTCGTTGCCGCGCTGATCGCGCTGGTGCTGGGCTTCAGCCCGAAGTTCGGCGCGCTGGTCCAGGCGATCCCGCTGGCGGTGATGGGCGGCGTGAGCATCGTGGTGTTCGGCCTCATCACAGTGGCGGGCGCCAAGATCTGGGTCGACAACCGGGTCGACTTCTCGCAGAACAAGAATCTCATCGTCGCCGCGATCACGCTGATCCTCGGCACGGGCGACTTCACGCTCAAGTTCGGGCAGTTCGCGCTCGGCGGCATCGGCACCGCGACTTTCGGTGCGATCCTGCTCTATGCACTGCTGGGTCGATCACGCCGTTGAAGTGCCGCGAAACATGCAACCTCATGAAAGAGATGTTGTGTCGCGTCATCGAGATCGAAGAGTTTCACGGCGCGGAAGCCACTCCCGTTAGACTCCAACGCTTTTCGAACCTACGTTTTCCATGGCCGATGCTTCCGCCGCGCGCACCAAGGCGGTATTCGAATTCAAGAGCGCCACGCTGCCGCTGATCGCGGTCATCCTCAAGACCGCTGATCTGGAGGTCCTGGCGGAAGCGCTCGACGCCCAATTGGCGGACTCACCCGACTTCTTCGAACAGGAGCCGGTGGTCATCGACCTTTCGCTGTTGCAGGAAGAGCAGGCGGAAGCCGACATCGACTTCGCCGCGCTGCGCAGCCTGCTGGCGCGCCACCAGACGCAACCTGTCGCGGTGCGCGGCGGCAGCAATGCCCAGAACATCGCCGCGCGGGCCGCAGGCCTGTCGATCACGGCCATGCCGGTCGCGCCGACGCCTCGGGCGCCCGCACCGCCAGCCGAGGCGCCGAGCGAAGCTCCCCAGATCGTGCGCGAGGTGCCGGTGCCTGCCAACGGCACGCTCGTCATCGACAAGCCGCTGCGTTCGGGCCAGCAGGTGTATGCGCGCGGTGGCGACGTGATCGTGACCGCCGTCGTGAGCTTCGGCGCCGAAGTCATCGCGGACGGCAACGTGCACGTTTACGCACCATTGCGCGGCAAGGCGATCGCTGGAGCACGCGGCGACACCGGGGCACGCATCTTCACGACCTGCATGGAGGCGCAGCTGGTGGCCATTGCCGGCATCTACCGCACCGCCGAAGTCGCGCTGCCGGACGACATCGCCGGCAAGACGGCACAGATCTCGCTGGACGGCAAAAAAATAGTCATGAACCCGATCCTCTGATCCGGCTCCGCGCAACAGAACAACCGAAACGAACGAAGAAGGAATGGCAATGGCCAAAATTGTGGTGGTGACCTCAGGCAAAGGCGGCGTCGGCAAGACGACCACGAGCGCGAGCTTTGCATCGGGGCTCGCCCTCGCGGGCAAGAAGACGGCCGTGATCGACTTCGACGTCGGCCTGCGCAACCTGGACCTGATCATGGGCTGCGAGCGCCGGGTGGTGTTCGACCTCATCAACGTCATCCAGGGCGAGGCCAACCTGAGCCAGGCGCTCATCAAGGACAAGCACTGCGACAACCTGCACGTGCTGGCCGCCTCGCAGACGCGCGACAAGGACGCGCTCACGCAGGAAGGCGTCGAGAAAATCCTCAAGGAACTCGCCGACCAGGGTTTCGACTACATCGTGTGCGACTCGCCCGCGGGCATCGAGGTCGGGGCACTGATGGCGATGCACTTCGCCGACGAGGCGCTGGTCGTGACCAATCCCGAAGTCTCCTCGGTGCGCGACTCCGACCGCATCCTCGGCATGCTGAGCTCGAAGACCAAGCGTGCCAAGGAAGGCGGCGACCCCATCAAGGAACACCTGCTGATCACGCGCTACAACCCCAATCGCGTGGCCGGCGGACAGATGCTGTCGCTGGAAGACATCCAGGACATCCTGCGCATCAAGCTTATTGGCGTGATCCCCGAGTCCGAGAGCGTGCTGCAGGCCTCCAACCAGGGTGTGCCGGCGATCCACGACAAGGAAACCGACGTGGCCCAGGCCTACAGCGATGTGGTGGCGCGCTTCCTCGGCGAAGAAAAGCCGATGCGCTTCGTCGACGCCGAGAAGCCCGGCTTCTTCAAACGAATCTTCGGAACGAGGTAGCCATGTCACTCTTTTCCTTTCTGCTGGGCGAAAAGAAGAAGACGGCGAGCGTCGCCAAGGAACGGCTGCAAATCATCCTCGCGCACGAGCGGAGCAGCCTGAGCGGCAAGCGCCCCGACTACCTGCCTGAGCTGCAGCGCGAGCTGATCGCAGTGATCTCCAAGTACGTCTCGATCAAGGCCGAGGACATCAAGGTCCACCTGGAGAAGCAGGACGATCTTGAGGTGCTCGAGGTCAAGATCGAACTGCCCGACGCCGCGCTCGCGGCACGCTGAGCGCAGGCAGCAGGCTCGCCACGGCCGTGAATTCGTCATCCAGGGCTTCCATCGGACCGCCCTGAGGGCGTATCGTGGCAACTCCAACACCAACCTGGAGACACCGCACCATGGCAACTAGCAAAACGAGCACTACCGCCGCGAAAAAGGCGGGCTCACCGCGCGGCACGGCCGCCGAGGACGTCCAGGACGCCTTCATCAAGCCGCTGAAAGGCATTTCCGATCGCCTTCAGAACCTTCCACTGGCCGGCGCGGCCGGCGCGATCGTCGAAGGTGGACGCAAGGACCTGCAAGCCCTCATGCAAGCCAACGAGAAGTCCTACCAGGGACTGCAGGCCGTCGTGAAACGCCAGACCGAGATGCTCAAGACTTCGATCCAGGAATGGCAGGGCACGGTCAAGGGCATGTCGGCTGGCGATCCACGCGAGAACCTCGCCAAGCTCGACGCCATGGGCAAGGCGGCGTTCAAGCAGGCGCTCAATGACATCCGCGAACTGTCCGAGATGGCAGCCAAGTCGCAGGCCGAGGCTTTCGACGTGGTGCGCAAGCGCATCAGCGACAACGTGGACGAAGTCAGCAAGCTCTTGCGCACGCGCAAGTAGGCCTTGGGAAGGCCTTCGCTCAGTGTTTGTCCTGCGCGAAAACGAGAAATAGGTCCGTGACGTCGGCTGCAAGAAGCGTACATTGATACGGTTTACCTTTGCGATCCGAACGATCACGTATCAGCCATGGCATCGATTTCTCAGACGCGCGCATCTTCCAGGGCAGCCAGCGAAGCCGCCAACCGTGAACGACTGCGGCAGGCCCTGCCTGCCACCGTCGATCACCTCCAGCGCCACCAGGCTGGCCGGATTGACGACAACGACATCGACGCCTACGTCAGACTGAACTGGCTCGAATGGCACGGCGGCGGACTTCGCCTCACCATCACGGGTCGCAACGTCTGCGCACAGATGGCGCCGTCGACCACCTGAGCTACTGCGGCCAGTTGGCGCGCCAGCCGTTCACGACGGCATTTCTCGATACTCGCCAGACAGCCGGGCTCCGCGATGCCAGTCCGCGTAGGGCTGGACGTAGCCCCGTCCTATGAACTGCGGTTGCGGCCGTACATCCCGGTGGTCGCGGTCTGCGCCAGGGCCATGCTCGACGCGCGACCCCTGCTGCTCGTACCGGTCATGCCGATCGGGTCCCCCGTCGAAGCGCCGGTCCTGCGCGAAGGCGCTTCCTGCCATGCACATCGCCAGCGCGGCGGCAACGGCAGTCATGCTTTTCGACTTGTTCATCTGGACCTCCTTCTGCATTGACGAGGAGTCCAGTGTCGAACGCGCATGTATGTCTCCGATGAAGCAAAAGTAAAGCTGGGACCGGGACCTGCCCGGTCCGCCTCACGGTGCGGTGCCTTGAGGCCCAGTGGACGGCGCCGCGGCGTAACCGGCGCCGTGCGGCGTGATCTTGCGTCCTAGCGCCTCGCCCCATCGCCGCACCGGCGCGCTCGCCCGCTCGGCCGTGTTGTCCACGCCGCGCCGGGTGGCGCTGGCGCCGCGCTCGACGCCATGGCCGGCTGCATCCGTCCCGCGTTCGATGCCATTCAGGACCTTGCTGTCGTGCGGAGCCGCCTTCGCCGCCGCGTGGCTGCGCTTTGGCTGCGGCGGGCTGTCCGCGTTTTGCGCGAAGGCGGTTTGCGTCAGTGCTGCTGCGACGACAAGCGCGAGAGTCGTTGTTGCGCGGGATGAGAACATCGGCTTCGATTCCTTTCGATTCAAATTCAGGCTGTCTTGTTGTCGGCGGCGGCTCTCGCCATGCGCTCGCTCTTCCAGTACACGTCGTCGCCGCCATCCATCCGATTGAGCACGCGCGCCAGCACGAACAGCAGATCGCTCAGGCGATTGAGGTAACGGCGCGGCGTATCGTTGATCTCGGCCTGCGCGCCAAGGGAGACGACCGCGCGCTCGGCGCGGCGCGCGACCGTGCGGCACACATGCGCCAGCGATGCCGCGCGAGTACCGGCTGGCAGGATGAATTCGGCCAATCTCGGCAGCGTCGCATTGTGATCGGCCAGGGCGTTGTCGAGTTGCAGCAGCGCCTCTGCCTTGAGCAGGGTGAAGCCCGGCATCGACAACTCGCCGCCGAGGTTGAAGAGCTGATGCTGCACGTCGACGAGCAGTTCGCGCACGGCCTCGGGCATGGGCTCGCAGAGCAGCACGCCGATCTGCGAGTTGAGTTCGTCGACGTCACCCATCGCATGCACGCGCAGGTGGTCCTTGGGGACGCGCGTGTTGTCGCCGAGGCCGGTGGTGCCGTCGTCGCCGGTGCGCGTCGCGATCTGTGTGAGTCGGTTGCCCATGGAGTGCTCTGTATCTTTCGGGGGTGCGATTCGTAGAATGGTAGACCCTTCAGGAGACAGCCGATGAACGCGCCCACCGCCCTTTCCCATCTCACGCCGGAGATCGCGCTGCGCGAGGTACCCGACGCGCTGATCGAAGCCCTGAAGGCGCGTTTCGGCGAGCAATGCTCCACCGCGCTCGCCGTGCGCACGCAGCACGGCCGCGACGAGTCCTCTTTCGATGCACCACCGCCTTCGGCCGTGATCTTCGCCGAGAGCACGCAGGATGTGGCCGACACAGTCAAGCTGGCCAGCGAATACAGCGTTCCGGTGATCCCCTTTGGCGTCGGCTCGTCGCTCGAAGGGCACCTGCTGGCCGTGCAGGGCGGCATCAGCATCGACGTCAGCCGCATGAACCGCGTGCTGTCGACCAATGCCGACGACCTGACGGTGACCGTGCAACCCGGCGTGACGCGCAAGCAGCTGAACGAAGAGATCAAGAGCACGGGCCTGTTCTTCCCGATCGACCCGGGCGCGGACGCCTCCATCGGCGGGATGGCGGCGACGCGCGCCAGCGGCACGAACGCGGTGCGCTACGGCACGATGCGCGAGAACGTGCTTGGCCTCGAAGTCGTCACCGCGAGCGGCGAAGTGATCCGCACGGGCACGCGGGCCAAGAAATCGTCGGCGGGTTATGACCTCACACGCCTCCTGGTCGGCAGCGAGGGCACGCTGGGCGTGATCACTGAGATCACCCTGCGCATCTATCCCCTGCCCGAGGCCGTGTCGGCCGCGATTTGCTCATTCCCGAGCATCGAGGCGGCCGTGCGCACGACCATCGAGATCATCCAACTGGGGGTGCCGATCGCGCGCGTGGAACTGATCGACGTGAACACTGTGCGGATGGTCAATGCGTACGCCAAGCTCAGCCTGCGCGAAGAACCCATGCTGCTGATGGAATTCCATGGATCGCCCAGCGGCGTGAAAGAGCAGGCTGAAACCGTGCAAGAACTCGCCAGCGGCCACGGCGGCAAGGCTTTCGAGTGGGCCAGCACGCCGGAAGAGCGCACCCGCCTCTGGACAGCGCGGCACAACAGCTATTTCGCCGCCGTGCAGTCGCGCCCGGGTTGCCGCGTGATTTCGACCGACACCTGCGTGCCGATTTCCCGGCTTGCAGATTGCCTGCTCGAATCGGTCGCGGAAGCTGATGCGAGTGGCATCCCCTACTTCCTGGTCGGCCACGTCGGAGATGGGAATTTCCATTTCGGCTACCTTCTCGACCCCAACGCACCCGAAGAGCGCGTAACTGCCGAGAAACTGAATCACGCCCTGGTATCACGCGCGCTCGCACTCGAAGGCACCTGCACGGGCGAACATGGCGTCGGGCTGCACAAGATGGGCTTCCTCGTGACCGAGGCCGGCGCTGGCGCGGTCGACATGATGCGCACGATCAAGCGGGCACTCGACCCGAAGAACATCATGAATCCCGGGAAGATCTTTAGCCTCTGAGACCTTCCCCGTCAATTCACGCCGTCTGGCGGATGCGGTCTATCAGGCCGTTGAGCGCGTCGAGAGAGCCGAAGTGGATGGCGAGTTCGCCGCTCTCTTCCACCCGGCCATTGCGCTTGCTCCGCTTCTTGATGCGGACTTCGACCTCGGCCGCCAACAGATCGGCAAGTTCCTCCTCCACCCGAAGCAAGTCGCGCGACTTTTCGGCCGCGCCGCGCCGCGATGAAGGCGAGAGACTGAACTCGGCCGCCAGCTTCTTCACGAGCGCCTCGGTCTCGCGCACCGACATCTTCTTGGCGGCGATCTGGTTGGCGGCCGTGATTTGGGTGCCCTTGTCGAGCGACAGCAGCGCGCGCGCGTGGCCCATGTCGATGTCGCCGGCCATGAGCATCGCCTGAGCCGGCTCAGCAAGGTTCAGCAGGCGCAGCAGATTGCTCGCGGCGCTTCGGGAACGCCCGACGGCCTGCGCCGCCGATTCGTGAGTGAGCCCAAACTCAACGACCAGGCGTTGCAAACCTTGGGCTTCCTCCAGCGGATTCAGATCTTCACGCTGGATGTTCTCGATGAGCGACATGGCCGCGGCGGCTTCATCGGGCACGTCGCGCACCAAAACCGGCACACTTTCGAGCCCGGCCAGGCTGGCGGCCCGGAAACGTCGTTCACCCGCGATGATTTCGAACTCGGCGTTCTTGGCGCGTGCGATGTCCGGATCGAGTCGGCGAACCAGAATCGGCTGCATGATCCCCTGCGCCTTGATGCTTTCGGCCAGCTCGTAGAGCGCGCCCTCGTCCATCTGCGTGCGTGGCTGGTAGACGCCGGGCACCATCTGGTCGAGATTCAAAGTCGTCGGGTTGGGTGGCGCGGCGTCGTCAATCACGGCATTGTCCGAGCCGTTGAAAGTCGGCCCGAGAAGTGCTTCGAGTCCGCGGCCGAGGCCCTTGGGTTTTTTGGTCGCCATGGAGATCATTTTTCCTTCAAGAGGTCGTTCAGCAGCTTGCGGCCTTCGGGCCAGTCGTCGAGGCCGGATTCGCTGTTGATATGGCCACGAGCACCAAGGTCAACATAACCGGCGCCCCAGTCCTCGGCCATTTCGCGGGAGCGTTCGGCTGCACAGTAGGGATCGTTGTTCGCCGCGACCATCAAGGCGGGAAACGGCAGCGGCCGGCGGACGATGGGCGCCCAGCCTGGGATCATCTGCCGCAGGTCGTCGCGCTCCGCATCGCCCGGCGCGACGAGCAATGCGGCACGTACCTTGCCCGTATGGCTCGAGTGAGCGGCCCATGCCGCCACGAGGACGCATCCCAGGCTGTGCGCCACGAGCGCCACCGGGCCGGGTGCGGCCAGCACCTCCTCCTCGAGTCGCGCCGACCAATCGCCGCGCAGAGGCCGCATCCAGTCGTGCTGGTCGACCCGATGGTCGCCATAGACCGCCTCCCAGCGGCTTTGCCAGTGGGCGGGGTCGCTATTCTGCCAGCCGGGCAGCAACAGGATCTTGGGCTCAGGGGCTATCAGGGGCATGTACCGTGACTTGCGGCGCGTCCATGGGCACGGGTGCAGCGGGCGCCGTTTCCGCCGCCATCGCGCTCGCAGGCGGCATCTTGACGACGAGTTCCTGCGCGAAAGCGATGAACGCCTGGCTGCCCTTGGCGGGCGGGTCGAACACGACCCCGGGCAAGCCGTAGCTCGGCGCTTCGGCCAGCCGCACGTTGCGGGGAATCACCGTATCGAACACCTTGTCGCCAAAATGCGCCTTGAGTTGCTCGCTGACCTGCTGCTGCAGGGTAATGCGCGGATCGAACATCACGCGCAGCAGGCCGATGATCTGCAAGTTCTTGTTGAGATTCGCGTGGACCTGCTTGATGGTGTTGACCAGGTCCGTCAGCCCTTCGAGGGCGAAATACTCGCACTGCATCGGGACGATGACACCGTGTGCGGCGCACAGGCCATTGAGCGTCAGCAAGCTAAGGCTGGGCGGGCAATCGATCAGAATGAAGTCGTACTCCGCACCCACCGCCGCCAGCGCCGTGCGCAGGCGCTTTTCGCGCCGATCGAGCGCCACCATTTCGACTTCAGCGCCGGCCAGTTCCCGGTTCGCACCCAGAACGTCATAGCCGCACTTCTCTGACTTCACGCGGGCTTCGGCCACGGACGCCGACTCCAGCAACACGTCATACACCGTGGTTTCGAGCTGACGCTTGTCAATGCCTGAGCCCATGGTGGCATTGCCCTGCGGATCCAGGTCGATCATCAGGACGCGCTGGCCGACATTGGCCAGGCCTGCCGCCAGATTCACCGTGGTCGTCGTCTTGCCGACGCCGCCTTTTTGGTTCGCGATGCAGAAGATCTTTGCCATGTCTCAGCCGCCCTGCCCGGCAGTCTGGCGAAAAACATGGAAGGGATGCTGGAGGTTTTTCATGCTTACCTGGAAATCGCAAGCCTGAAGCCGAACCCGATCAGAAAAACGCCTGCCAACTTGCCCAGAACACCCGAGATGCGCGGGTTGGCGCGCACCCGCTCGGCCAGGAAATGCGTCAACAGCGTTGCCGTCAGACCATACAGAAAGGTCAAGGTGGCGATGGTCAGGGCCATGACCGCGAAGGTGGTGAGCCCCTGATGGCGGGCCGGATCGACGAAGAGCGGGAAGAACGCCATATAGAAGACGATCGCCTTCGGATTCAGCAGCGTGATCATCATCGCTTGGCGAAGATACTGCCGGGGGCGGATGTTGAGGATCGGCGCGGCACCAGGCTTGGCCCGCAGCATCTTGAAGCCGAGCCATGCAAGATAGGCAGCGCCGAGCCATTGCACGCCCCGGAATGCCGTCGGGTAAGCCGTCAGAAGTGTGGCAACGCCGGCAACGGCAGCCCACATCAGCACTTGGTCGCCTGCAATGACGCCCAAAGTGGCCGCCAAGCCCCCGCGAATTCCGCCTTTGCTCGTCGACGTGATCAACGCCAGATTTCCCGGCCCGGGAATCGCCAGAAAGAGAACGATGGCCGCGACGAACGCGCCGTAATCAGCGATGCCGAACATGCAAGTTGCTCAAAAAGGGAAGCGTCGAGTCTAAGCGAGGTCGACGCGCGCGACATCGGTCAGGCGACAGGTTTTCGCATCCAGACGATGCATCGCTCGGCATCAAGGCCCGGAACAGACAGTTGTTCCACGTGAAACACCTCGACTTCGGGCGGAAGGCGGGCGATTTCCTCGTTGGGCACCCTGCCCTTCATGGCCAGCCAAGTGCCGCCCGGGGCCAAGAGGTGTAACGACCCTGAGACGAAATCCGCAAGGGACGCGAAGGCCCGGGAGCTGATGACTTCGTATTGGCCCGTCATGGACTCGACGCGTGCGTGCAATCCCCGGAGATTGCGAAGCTCGAGCTCCGACGCACCCTGCTGAATGAACGCCGCCTTCTTGGCGACGGCATCGACACACGTGATGTCAATATCCCCTCGCAGAATCGCAATCACGACACCCGGCAGCCCGGCCCCGGCACCAACGTCCAGGAGTTTCGCCGGCCCGTCACGTTCTCGACTGAGCGGACCTACGGCCGCAAGGCTGTCGAGCAAATGATGCGTAAGTACCGTCGCCGGGTCGCGCAAGGCGGTCAGGTTGTAGACCTTGTTCCACTTGAGGATGAGCGCACCGTAGGCGAGCAGCTGCTCGCTCTGGCGGTCGGTCAATGTGATGCCGAGCTCTGAGGCACCCTGCCGCAGCATTTGCTCCTGGCTCATTCGGCGGCTTGCGGCTCTGCCGCCGGGTCGCGTACGAATGAGCGATGCCCGCCTTTGCGGAGATGGATCATCAGCAGAGAGATCGCCGCTGGCGTCACGCCGGAAATCCGCGAAGCCATGCCCAGTGTTTCGGGCCGGTGCTTGGTGAGCTTTTGCCGGACTTCGAAACTCAAGGCCTTGACCTGGCTGTAATCGAGATCGTCCGGCAGTTTCAGGTTCTCGAAATGCGCGGCCCGCTCTACTTCGTCATGCTGGCGATTGATGTAGCCGGAATATTTGGCGGCGATCTCGATCTGCTCGATCTCCGTTTCGCCCAACGGAGCATCCGCACGATATTTGCCGCCGTCCAACGACATCAGCGACTCGTAGCTCACGTTCGGCCGACGCAGAAGCTCGCCAAGATTGTGTTCATGGTCGATGGCCTTGCCCAGCACGCGCTCGGACTCGCTTGCCGGCAAGTTCCGCGGATTCACCCAGATCGAACGAAGCCGCTCTGTTTCACGTGAAACAAGATCTCGCTTGCGGGAGAACGCATCCCAGCGCGCGTCATCCACCAGACCCAGCTTCCGCCCCGTCTCGGTCAACCGCATGTCGGCGTTGTCTTCTCGCAGCTGCAGCCGGAATTCGGCGCGGCTTGTGAACATCCGGTAGGGCTCGGTCACGCCCTTGGTGATCAGGTCATCGACCAAGACCCCCAAATAGGCTTCGTCGCGACGAGGCAGCCATGGACCTTCGCCGCGGCATTGCAGTGCAGCATTGATGCCCGCGAAGAGACCCTGAGCGGCCGCCTCTTCATAACCCGTCGTACCGTTGATCTGGCCCGCAAAGAACAAACCGTGGATGGCACGCGTCTCGAAATTGCTCCGCAGCTCGCGCGGGTCGAAGTAGTCGTATTCGATCGCGTAGCCGGGTCGGAGGATGTGGGCGTTCTCCAGGCCCGCCATCGAACGGACCAATTGGTACTGGATGTCGAACGGCAGGCTGGTCGAGATTCCGTTCGGGTAGTACTCGTTGGTGGTCAGCCCTTCCGGCTCCAGGAAAATCTGATGGCTTTCCTTGTCGGCGAATCGGTTGATCTTGTCCTCGACACTCGGGCAATAGCGCGGGCCGACGCCGTCGATCTTGCCGGTGAACATCGGGCTGCGGTCAAAGCCGGAGCGGATGATTTCGTGCGTGCGGGCGTTGGTGTTCGTGATCCAGCAGGGCATCTGCTGCGGGTGCATGTCCGCGCGGCCCAAGAAGCTGAAAACCGGCATTGGGCCGGCACCGCCCGGCATGCCGTCGCCGGGCTGCTCCACGCACTTCGAAAAGTCGATGGTCCGCCCATCCAGCCGCGGTGGGGTGCCAGTCTTGAGGCGACCTTGAGGCAGCTTCAGTTCCTTGAGCCGTGCCGAGAGGCTGACCGCCGGCGGGTCGCCCGCTCGCCCGGCCTGGTAGTTGTCGAGCCCCACGTGAATGCGCCCATCGAGGAAAGTCCCCGCCGTCAGCACCACTGCGCGAGCACGGAAGGCAATTCCGACCTGCGTGACAGCGCCGACTACGCGGTCGCCTTCGATCATCAAGTCGTCGACCGCTTGTTGGAACAGCGAAAGGTTGGGCTGATTTTCCAGCCGGCGCCGGATCGCCGCCTTGTAGAGAACCCGATCGGCCTGCGCACGGGTCGCGCGCACCGCCGGCCCCTTGCTCGAATTGAGCACCCGGAACTGGATTCCCCCTTCGTCCGTCGCGATCGCCATGGCTCCGCCAAGCGCATCGACTTCCTTGACGAGGTGGCCCTTGCCGATGCCGCCGATCGAGGGGTTGCAGCTCATCTGCCCCAATGTCTCGATGTTGTGGGAAAGCAGGAGCGTGCGGGCGCCCATTCGGGCGGATGCAAGCGCGGCCTCGGTGCCGGCATGGCCGCCACCAACGACGATCACATCGAATTCTTCGGGATAGAGCATGAGAGTGAGGGCGCACTGGCGCGTGCGCTGCGCAAAGGGGCGCTGATTTTAATCGCCCGCGCCTTTGCATGCCCGTTGAAGGACAAACAGATCCCTAACCAGACTCGCTCCAATCCCTTGTCACCATTGACTTTTCAGCTATCAATTGAATAGCAAACGTGCGCGCTATGGGGCTCGATCCAACGCCTTCTTCGCAGCCCCTACGCCCAGCGCTGCCAGCACGAGGAACACCACTGCAAGAATCAGGAACAGCCCGAACAGGATCTTGGCGATACCGGCCGCTCCCGCGGCCACGCCCCCGAAGCCCAGCGCACCGGCAATCAGCGAGATCACGGCAAAAATAATCGCGTACTTCAACATGAGCTGACTCCTCGCGATGACACCACCGCAGCGCTGCGAGCTTAGAGAGTCGCACAGCCGGCGCTCATAGTCGCCCCACGCGAGACGCCGTAGGACAAAAACGCGGAGACCTCGAACCCGCTAGCATCAGCCTCCCCTTCCGAAAAATGTTTTTCGTCATTCCATTGGAGTTTTTCGCATGAAGCTGTACTACTCGCCGGGCGCCTGCTCGCTGTCTCCCCATATCGCGCTGCGTGAAGCCGGCCTCGCCTTCGAACCCGTGCTCGCCAGCACGAAGAGCCACAAGCTGCAAGATGGAACCGACTACTACGGCATCAATCCGTTGGGCTATGTGCCGCTGCTCGAACTCGACGATGGCACGCGCCTGCGCGAAGGCCCGGCCATCGTGCAGTACGTTGCCGACCTCGCGCCTGCGAAGAACCTTGCACCGGCCAACGGAACCCTCTCGCGCTATCGCCTGCAGGAGTGGCTGACCTTCATCGGTACCGAGATCCACAAGAGCTTCTCGCCGCTGTTCAACCCCAACATGCAAGAAGAAGCCAAGACGGTTTTCAAGACCAAGCTCAAGTCGCGCTACGAGTGGCTCGACGGCCAACTCGCAGGCAAGGACTACCTCATGGGCGAACACTTCACCGTCGCCGACGGCTACCTGTTCACTGTGACCAACTGGACGCAGCCGACGGGCGTCGACATCTCTTCCTGTGCCAACGTCAAGGCCTGGCATGCGCGCGTTGGCGCACGACCGGCCGTGCAGGAAGCGATGAAGGTGGAAGGCCTGCTCAAGTAAGGGGGAACGCTGCGAGTGCGGCACTCAGTGCGTCAACGGCTTCTGCCTTGACGCGAGCAATGCACCCGCCCATAGCGTGACCCCCGAGGCCACGAGACCTCGGGCCAGGCCGCCGGCCCCGTCCGAGATCCATCCGGCAACGGTCGGTCCCACGATCTGCCCCAACGCGAAAGCGATCGTGAAGGCGCTGATACCCGTCGCCCATTGCGCAGCCGGCAGGTTGTGCCGCACCAAGGCCGTCGTCGACGCCACGACCGACAGAAACACCGCGCCGAACAGAAGGCCCGACGCCATGGCCACGGGCCATGCATGGCTCAGCACCGGCAGCATCGTGGCCACCCCCAGCAGTGCGTTGAGAAACGCTTGCGGTCCCCCGCCGCGATAGCGGTCCAACAGGCCAGCCCATAGCCGCGACGAAGCCATGCAAGCCAGCCCCAGGAAGGCGTAGAACATCGTGATGTCGCCCGCCCTGGCGCCCTGCTCGCGCAGCAGCGCGATCACGAAGGTCATGTAGCCGATGTAGCCGGCACCGAACAGCGTGTAGCCGGCGAGCGCCCAGCTGAAGCGACGCACAGGCGTTTTGTCGGACCGCACGGCGTGCTGTGACGCGGCCACCGGTTGCACGTGCACCTGCACCGGCATCGCACGCATCGCGGCGGCCAATACGGCGGTCGCCGCAAAACTCGCGAGCGCAAGCGCCCACCACGCCCAGGCCCAGCCATGTGAAACACCGGCCGCGGCCTGCAGCACCGCGGGCACCAGCAGCGCCGAGAGCGTGATGCCAAGGCCCGTACCGCCGTAGTACAGCCCCAGCAGAAAACCAGCGCGCGACGGCTGCAGGGTGCCCAGGCGTGCCGCCAGCAATCCACCCGCCACGAACACCCAGGCACTCGCGAGCCCCGCCAGCAACCGTTGCAACAGCAAGGCCGACGCCGACGTGAAGAAGCCGCTGGCCACCATGAAGACACTGGCCCACAGCGCGCCGCCGACCAGCAGGCGCATCGGGCCGAAGTGCCGCATCAGGGCCGGCGTCATCAACGCGCCCAAAAGATAGCCTGCGGCGTTCGCCGTGTTCATGCTCCCCGCGAGGGTGTAGCTCCAGCCGAGGTCTTCTCGCATGGGCGGAAGAAGCAGGCCGTACGAAAAGCGCGTGATGCCGAGCGAGACCGCGGCACCCAGCGAGAGCGCCAACGCCAATCGCAGCACTTGCGCGGGCGTGGGCGTGGCGTCGTGAACAGTCATGGATGCGCGGCCATTCTGCGGCAGCACTTACCAGCAAAGCGACAACCCTGCGACAGCGAAGCTGATGTCACGGGTTTACCCTCCGTCTCGTTCTCCACAACATTCATCAACTCCAAGATGTCCTCCCTCTTCGATCCCGTGCAAGCTGGAGACCTCCAACTCAGCAATCGCATCGTCATGGCGCCGCTCACGCGCAACCGCGCACCCGACGCAGTGCCGCGCGACATCACAGCGACCTACTACGCGCAGCGCGCCAGCGCCGGTCTGCTGATCACCGAAGCCACCGCCATCAGCCACCAGGGCCAGGGCTACGCGGACGTGCCCGGACTCTATGGCACCGAGCAGCTCGACGGCTGGAAGCGCGTCACCGATGCCGTGCACGCCGAGGGCGGCAAGATCGTCGTGCAGCTGTGGCACGTCGGGCGCGTCTCGCACACTGAGCTTCAGCCCGACGGCGGCAAGCCGGTCGCGCCTTCCGCCATCGCGGCCAAGACCAAGACCGTGCTCATCAGGGACGGCGTCCCGACCTTCACCGACACCTCCGAGCCCCGCGCGCTCGACGCCAGCGAGCTGCCCGGGATCGTGCACGCCTATGCTGTCGCCGCTCGCAGCGCGGTCGAGACCGCGGGCTTCGATGGCGTGGAGATCCACGGCGCCAACGGCTATTTGCTCGACCAGTTCCTCAAGACCGGCAGCAACAAGCGCACCGACGATTACGGCGGCAGCATCCAGAACCGAGCACGCCTGTTGCTCGAAGTGACGCGCGCGGTGGTCGACGCCGTCGGCGGTGGCAAGACCGGCATCCGCCTGTCGCCTGTCACCCCGGCCAACGACGTGCATGACGACGACCCGCAATCGCTGTTCGACTACGTCATCCGCCAGCTCGCGCCGCTGAATCTCGCCTACATCCACGTCATCGAAGGCGCCACCGGCGGCCCGCGCGAACTTGCCGATCGCCCGTTCGACTACGAATCCCTCAAGGCGGCCTATCGCCAGGCCGGCGGCAAGGGCGCGTGGATGGTGAACAACGGCTACGACAAGTCGCTCGCCGAGGAAGCACTGAAGGAAGGCGACGACCTGGTCGCCTTTGGCAAGCCCTTTATCTCCAACCCTGACCTGGTTCGCCGCCTGCGCGAAGGCGCGCCACTGAATCCATGGGACAAGAACACGTTCTACGGCGGCGGCGAAGCCGGTTATATCGACTACCCGGCACTTTGAGCTCGCCCCCAGGCTTGCCCACTTCGTGTGGCCGCCAACCCCCTTCCGGGGGCAACCCCTGCGGCTCGGCAAAGCCGGTTCCGCGGGGTTTCTGGCCTTGGCTGTGCGGGTGCGGCAGGCCTGCGTTCAGGATGAGGTGAAGGCGACGCTGACGCGCAGGCCGCCTTCTTCGGACGCCTTGGCGAAAGTGAGTTCGGCACCGAGCAGCCTGGCGTAGCGGGCGACGATCGCAAGGCCGAGGCCCGCTCCTTGTCCCAGCTTTTGGCCCGCCGGCCCCTGCGCCCAGCGCTGCATCAGGTCGCTCTGCGTTTCTGGCGGAATGCCCGGGCCGTCGTCGACCACGCTCATTGTGTGTCCGGCGAGCTCGATGGTGATCGTGCGTCCGCCGTAACGCAACGCGTTGTCGATCAGGTTGTCGAGCGTGCCTTCAACCAGCGCCACATTCGCGACCACGGTCACCGGCTCGTCGAGCCCTTGCGCACCCAGGTCCACACCCTTCGCATCCGCGCGTGCGAGGTGCCGCAGCACAGCGTGCTGAATCAGCTCATCGAGGCGCAGCGGTTGCCGCTGCAGGCCCGTGCGGCTCTCATCGGCCAGCGCGAGCGCCAGCAATTGATCCACGAGATGACTGGCACGGGCCTGACTCGCGGCGATGTTCTCCAGCTGCTCGCGCCACACCGCCGGCGTCTGCTGCGCGAGGCCATAGTCAGCGAGCGCACGAATCCCTGCCAGCGGCGTGCGGAGTTCATGCGCGACATTGCCCGCAAACTCGCGCTGCGCCGACGCGCTCTGGGCCAAGCGGTCGAGCAGCGCATTGAGCGTGTCTCCCAACTGCTCGAGTTCGCGCGAGCTTCGGGCGACCGGCACCGGCGCGAGGTCATGAGCGTCCCGTTTCTCCAGCGTCTGCCGCAATTCGCCGAGCGGACGAAGCTCGCGTCCGATCCCGCGCCAAAGCCAGGTGGCCAGCGCCGCGAGAAGCACGAACTGCGGCGCCAGTGAATAGACCAGCAGTCGCTCGACCAGCACCGTTCGCGCGCGCGTGGTCTGCGCGATGACCACGCGATAGGCGTCGGGTGCCTCGTGGTTCAGCACCACGGCACGCAGAGCCTGGCCCTGGTAGAGGACGTGCGAAAAACGGTAGCGCGCACCCGCCTCCGGCGCCGGCGCCTCCAGCCCTTCATGGCCGGCCAGCAGCGACCCGTCCGGCCGCAGCACGGCGAAGAACACCGACTCGGACTGGTCGAAAAGCACGCTTGTCACTTCGCGCGGCGACAGCAACAACTCCATGCCGCGCTCGCCGGCCTGCACATTGGCCGACACCGAGTAGGCGTCGTCGAGCATCGCCCGATCGAAGGCCTGCTCGGTGAAATAGCTCGCCACGTAGAGTGCGACCGCCGTGCCCACCAACCAGGTCAGGCCCAGCGGAATCAGCACGCGCCGCAGGACGCGCGCGGTCAACGACGGCGCCGCCGAGTCGCGCGGCGGCGTCGAGGTCACGCGTCCGCTTCCAGCAGATAGCCGATGCCGCGCAAGGTGCGAATGACCGCGCCGCTACCCACCAGCTTCTTGCGCAGACGCGAGATGAAAGCCTCCAGCGCGTTGTCGCCCAGCGATTCGTCGAAGGTCGACAGCTTGTCCGAGAGCTCGCGCTTGCTGATCGTGCGGCCGGGTGGACTCATCAACTCCCAGAGCACTTCGAATTCGCGGGCCGGAAGGTCGAGCGGCACGGCGCCAACCCCGAAGCGCCGCGCCCTCCGGTCCAAGCGCAACTGCCCGAGGATCGCGATGTCTTCGGTGCCCTGCGCACGCCGGACCAGCGCGCGAAGCCGCGCCTCGACCTCGGCCAGATCGAAGGGCTTGCCAAGGTAGTCGTCGGCGCCCGCATCGAGTCCGGCGATTCGCTCCTCCGTGCGGTTGCGTGCCGTCAGCACCAGCACCGGCGTGCGGTCGCCGCGCGCCCGCGCATGGCGCAATGCCGTCAAGCCGCTGGCGAGGCCGCTGGTCGGACTGACCGTCGCAGGCAGGTTCAGGTCCAGTAGCACGGCGTCAAAAGTCTGCACACGCCAGAGGTGGTCGGCCTCCTCGACGCTCGCCGCCACATCGACGCGATGGCCCGCGTCACCGAGGCTGCGCAGCATCACACCGCGCAGGACCGCATCGTCTTCAACCAGGAGGATTCGCATGGGATGTGAGAGAAAAAAAGGTATGTGTTTTTACAGCATGAGAGACGCGGTGCGGCGCGAACACGGTAGGCTCGGCCTGTCACGTCCCCTCGCTGGACATTGACATCGTGAGAAGGTTCAAACTTGCAACTCGTTCACACTGAAGGAGCATCCACGATGAGCCAGAAGTTTCAGGTCACGGGCATGAGCTGCGACCATTGCGCCAACATGGTGCAAAACGCCGTACAGACCATCGACCCCAAGGCGCAGGTCACGGTCGATCTCGAGACAGGTCATGTCGACGTGGTCAGCCAGCATCCGAGGCAGGACATCATCGTGGCGATCGAAAACGCCGGTTACAAAGCGCAGTAGCGCTGTACCACCGACGGCAACGGGTTCGGCGCCCGTTGAGAAAAAAGGAACAAATTCGCCGAATAGTTGAATACTTTGTGTTTCAAAGTGCAAAATGGCCGTTGCATTCACACTTGAACGCAGAGGGTCGCATGCTTGGGAACCTGATCCCGTCGTCAGTGCGGGAATCCTCCTATCGGCGCAGGTTCATGGAGAACCGCCAGGACAACCTGTTCATGGGTTCCTTCGGGGACTTCGAGGCTGCCGCGGCCTGTGCCCCGACACGCGCCGCGATCGACTTCTCGGACGCCACGGCGCCCCTCCATATCCCCCAGGTCCAGTTCTCCGACTATCCCAGCGTGTTCTGGCTCGGCCGGGCCTTGTCCGAGGGCATGCGCAGCGTGCTCGAAGTGGGCGGCAACGTGGGCGCGAGGTACTACGCGTTCCGCCGGATGCTGAGCTACCCGCCGGACCTGCGCTGGACCATCAGCGAATCGAAGGAAATGGTCGCACGGGGCCGGGAACTCGCCGCCCAGCGCCAGGTCGGCGATCAGCTGGCGTTCGTCGCGGACGATCAGCCCCTATTGGATGCACACGAGGTCGTGTACGCCTCAGGCAGCCTGCCGTACCTTCCGATCCGGATCTCCGACATCATCGCGGCCCAGCCCTCGAAGCCGAAGCGCATCATTCTCAATATGATCCCGGTGCACCCGGAGCGCACGCTCTACACGCTCAACAGTTCGGACGCCGGCATTTCGCCCTGCCGCATCCAGCATCACGACGAACTGCTCACCGAGTTGCTCTCTGCGGGCTATGAACGCCGCGACGGATGGCGCAACACTGGCATCAACATCCGGATTCCCTTCGTCCACGGGGGCGAGCAACTTTATTACGCCGGCTGCTGCTTCGATCTCTTCAACTAGCCGGACCGATCGCTGCAGGAACTCTCAATCGGTGGGGATGCGGATTCGAAGCTGCCGCCGCGAAGGGTCCGGCGCGGTTTCCGCGGACAGCGGCGCGATCATTGCGGGCAGCACCAGCGCCCGGGCGAGTGCCGGCGAACGACGCTGAAAGTCTTCCAGCCGCGTCAGCACCTTGTCGATCCACGTGAGGCGCTTGTCCAACGCCTTGGCCGCGCCCTCGGAGTTCTTGGTCGCCTCGACGGCCACCACCTCGTCCTGGAAGCCCTTCCAGTTCGACGGGTCCAGCATGTTGGTGCAAGTCGAAATCGAGGTCGACAACGCCCTGGCCGCATGCCACCAGTGCGCCGGCACGAAGATCATGTCGCCCGGCTTCAGCACCGTGCGGTAAAGCGTTGCCTTGGCGAGCAGCGGAAAGCGCACGCGATCCTGCATCACCGGATCGTCCACCATGGATTGGTTCGGCAACGCCGAGCGCGGATAGAGGTACTGGCTGTCTTCCGGGGCAAAGACCACGAACTCCTTGTCGCCGTAGATCTGCACGATCCCCGCGTGCGAGTTCTCGCCATCGAAATGCATGACCGGGAACTTGCTCCCGACCCCGCCGACCAGCAGCTTGAGATAGCCGTCCGGACGGCGCCATTTCTCCGGCATCAGCGGACTTGCATAGCGCCGCGGAAAGGAAAACTTGATCTGCGGCCTCACGTCCGGCAGCAGTTCAGGCAGCACCTCGTGCAGGAACGAGCGGTACATGTACGGGCCGGGCTTTTCCGCGCTGGACGCAAGCACCTCGTCGATGAACTGATCGAAAGGCATATCCCGCCCATAGCCGATCGCCACCGCCTGGCTGCCGAAGCGCTTCTTGAAGTTCTCCGGCGTCCAGGTCCGCATGGCCGCCCAGCCCTTGCCGACGTTCGAGATCACGACCGGCCGGTTGCCATGCATGTAGCGCGCAAGGAAATCGTCGTAGCTCAGCTTGTCGCCGTCGACGCGCTCGATGGGAAGCCACGAAGCCGCGACGCGCGCCGCGCCTTCGGTCGTTGTCCCGGCGTCCGTGGAATTTTGCATTTGCATACAAAGATACTACAAGGAAGCCATTGGGCTGCCTAGCTACCGTTCGTCACATGTCGAAAGGATCACTTCCGAATCGCAATCCCGCGCGCCTGCAAAGCCCGCCCGTCACCAGACGATCGCTACCATCGGCCTCCATGCCCCCCAACCCGCGCATCCTCATCGCCGAAGACGAATCCGCCATTGCCGACACGCTTCAATACGTCCTGCGGACCGACGGCTTCGTCCCTGTCTGGTGCCCGACGGCGCAGGAGGCGATCGCGCAGTTCACAGCAGAGCCGCCCGCGCTCGCCATTCTCGACGTCGGCCTGCCGGACATGAATGGCTTCGAGCTTTTCAAGCGGCTGCAGGCGCTACCCGGCGGATCGCTGGTGCCAATGCTGTTCCTCACGGCCCGCAGCGACGAGATCGATCGCGTGGTCGGCCTCGAACTCGGCGCCGACGACTACATCGCCAAGCCCTTCTCGCCGCGCGAGCTGGTGGCGCGCGTACGAACCATCCTGCGGCGCAGCGCACGCAGCAACGGTCAGGGCGCGCCGGTCGTGTCAACGCTCGCTCCGCCGCCGGCACCGGCGATGCCCTTCGCACTCGATGCCGAGCGGATGCAGATTCGCTACTACGGCCGCCTCCTCGAACTCTCGCGCTACGAATACGGCCTGCTGCGCCTCATGGTGCAGCGCCCCGGCCGCGTCTTCACGCGCGACGAATTGCTGCGGCTGGTGTGGGACGAGTCGAGCGACAGCTACGACCGGACGGTCGACGCGCACATCAAGACACTGCGCGCCAAGCTCAAGGCCATCGCGCCGAACATCGAACCGATCCGCACACTGCGCGGCACGGGCTATGCACTGAACGAAGAGCTGCCGCCGAGCACGTGACAGGGTGACGAGAAGAACCCGCATCTTCATCGGCATCCTGCTGATCTACACGGCGGGCATTGCCTTCCTGCTCTACCGCGTCGTCGCCGACATCGACCCGCGCTACCGCGAATCGGCCGAGGAATCGCTGGTCGAGACCTCGCAGCTCATGGCGAGCCTGATCGAACAGGACGTCATCGCCGGCGCCATCAACATCTCGCGGCTGGAGCCTCTGTTCCGCTCGGTCTATGCGCGCCAGTTCTCGGCGCAGATCTACAACCTGCACAAGAGCCGCGTGGAACTGCGTGTCTACGTGACGGACCGCAATGGCCGCGTGCTCTTCGATTCGCTCGGCCGCAGCACCGGGGCCGACTATTCGAAGTGGAGCGATGTCAGCCACTCGCTTGCCGGTACCTACGGCGCGCGCACCTCACGCGACATCGAGGGCGACCCGATGACTTCCGTGATGTACGTCGGCGCACCCATCCGCTGGGACAACGAGATCGTCGGCGTGGTCACCGTCGGCAAGCCGGTGCGCAGCTTCGGCCAGTTCGTTCAGGATGCACGCGCGCGCACCTTGGGCGTCGGCGTGGGATCGGCCTTTGCGCTGCTGGTGCTGGCGATCATCGTGTCGATCTGGCTGGTCCGGCCATTCGGCTTGATCTCGGACTACGTCGGCTGGCTGCGCAGCCAGCGCAGCCTGAGCCTCTCGCGCATGGTCCGCCGGGCGGTGGACACACTGCGCAGCGGTATCGGCGAGATGCGCGACGCGCTTACCGGCCGCAACTATGTGGCCGACTACGTGCAGACCTTCACGCACGAGATCAAGAGCCCGCTGTCGGCCATCCGCGGCGCTGCGGAACTGATCCAGGAACCGTCGATGCCTCAGGCCGAGCGCGAGCGCTTCCTCGCCAATATCGCGAGCGAGACGCAGCGCATCCAGGAAATCGTCGATCGCATGATGGAACTCACCGCCCTCGAGACGCGGCGTGCGCTGGAGCGCAGCGAGCCCGTTGCGCTCGCGCCGCTGCTGCGGGAGGTCGGCGCCGGTGCGCAGGCTGCGGCATCAGCGCGCGACATTCGCGTCAACGTCGCCATTCACAACGAAGCCAGCGTCGAGGGCGATCCCTTTCTGCTGCGCCGCGCGATCAGCAACCTGCTCGACAACGCGATCGATTTCTCGCCGCCGGGCGCGGAGGTTCTTCTCGCGTTGGAAGCCGGCGTCCGCCAGGCCAGGATCATGGTGCGCGATCGCGGCCAGGGCATTCCGGACTATGCGAAGGACAAGGTGTTCGAGAAGTTCTATTCGCTCGCACGCCCGCACAGCCGCAAGAAGAGCACCGGCCTCGGCCTCGCCTTCGTGAAGGAGATCGCGACGCTGCACCGCGGACGCATCGAACTCTCCAACGCGCCACGTGGCGGTGCACTCGCGACGCTCACGCTCCCGCTGCTCTCACATCACTGACCGATCAGTGCCAGATAGGCGTTGCGGGTGCCGGGACTTACGGCGTCGATCAACTGCTGATAGGAGGTCTTGTGCCGCGCCAGCATGCGTGCGGACGCCACCGTCTTCGACTTGCAGTACCAGTGGCAGGTGTGCTGCATCAGGAAAAGCTCGGCCGACATCGTGAAGGCCTTGTCCTTCGGCGTGCGGTGCGCATCGTTGCGCATCACGTCGGCGATGCCGCGTGCGTGAATGGCGAATGCCTTGCGCAGGTCGAAGGTCGCAGCCGGAAAGAACTGCTGCACGTAAGGGATGGCGATGGGCAGCTTGCTCACGCGCGTCTCGCGTTCGTCGACGCTGGCGAATTCCGCCGCAAAGCTGTCGAACTGCTCGGACAGCTTCTCCTCCGTGCTGTCCAGGAGGCCCCAGATCTGCGCACGCCGCTCGGGATCGTCTTCACCGAGGCAACGCAAATAGCCTTCGGTGAGGTTTTCCATCAGCTTCTCGATCTGGTAGTGGCCCAGATGGCTGCCCAGCAACGCGATGCGACGACGCTGGTCGGCGGACTTGAGGATGGAGGCGCCGACGACGAGGAAGGCCGCCAGGATCAGAATTTCCATGACTGCGTAAAAAGAGAGGGATGTGGAGTGTAGATACCTCCGCAACCCCCTCGCCTTCACGCGCTACCTGAACAGATCGAGGATGCGATTGCGCTCCTCGGGCTGAGCGGGCGGACTCACCGGCACCCCCGCCAGCTCCTCCGCCGTGGGCGCCGGCGCCTGCACCTGCGTGTCGACGCCGAGGCTTGCGATGCCACGGCCCGGCGCGTAGTCGTCGAAGTACCACTCGCCCTCGACGTTGACCACGCCCGCCGGGGCGCGTGGCTCGCTCACCGGCACGCCCTGCAGCGCGGTCTGCATGAAGCCGACCCAGATCGGCAGACTCAGGCTGCCGCCCGTTTCTCCTCGAACGCCCAACTGGCGCGGCGTGTCGTAGCCGACCCAGGCGATGCCGACCATCGTGGGTTGGAAGCCGGCGAACCAGGTGTCGAAGGAGTCATTGGTCGTGCCGGTCTTCCCGAAGAGGTCATTGCGCTTGAGTGCCTGGCGCGCCTTGGTCGCGGTACCGCCATTCACCACGCTCTGCAGCAGCGAGCCCATGACGAAGGCATTGCGCGCCGGGATCGCGCGCTTGTCTTCGTCGAGCACCGGCGGTTCGGTTTCGAGCAGGACCTTGCCGCGCAGGTCGGTGACACGCGTCACGAGATAGGGGTTCACGCGATAGCCGCCGTTGGCGAACACCGAATACGCAGCGGCCATCTGCATCGGTGTCACGGAGCCAGCGCCCAACCCCATCGGAAGATTGGCCGGATGCCTGTCGCGATCGAAGCCGAAGCGCGTGATCCAATCCTGCGCGTAGTCCACGCCGATGGACTGGAGCACGCGGATCGTGACGAGGTTCTTCGACTCCTGCAGCGCACGACGCAGCGTGATAGGGCCTTCGTAGGTGCCCTCGAAATTCTTGGGCTCCCAGGCCTGTCCGCCGGAGCCCGCTTCGAAATACAGCGGCGCATCGTTGACGACGGTGCTCGGCGTGAATCCCTTTTCAAGCGCGGCGGAATAAATGAAAGGCTTGAAGCTGGAACCCGGCTGGCGCCAAGCCTGCGTGACGTGGTTGAACTTGCTCTTGCCGTAGTCGAAGCCACCCACCATCGCCTTGATCGCGCCGGAGCGCGGATCCAGCGCGACGAATGCGCCTTCCACTTCGGGCAGCTGCGTGATCTCCCACGCGCCCTTCGCTGTCTTCGCTACGCGGATCACCGCGCCACGGCGAATCTTGATGGCGGCAGGCGCCTTGGCCGCCAGACCCGACTGCGCGGGCCTCAAGCCCTCGCCCGTGATCTGCAGCATCTCCCCGTTTGCGCGAACGGCGTTGACCTCCTTGGCGCTCGCATCGAGCACCACGGCTGCGATCACGTCGCCGTTGTCCGGATGGTCGGACAGCGCGTCATCCACCGCATCGTCGAGGTCCTTGGCATCGTCGGGAAGATCTGCGAAGGCCTCGGGGCCGCGGTAGGCCTGACGCCGCTCGTAGTCCATGATGCCCCGGCGCAGCGACCGGTAGGCCGCAGCCTGGTCGGTGGCGACCAGCGACGTGTAGACGTTGAGGCCGCTCGTGTAGATGCTGTCGCCATACTGCGCATGCATCATCTGCCGCACCATCTCGGCCGCGTGCTCGGCATGCAGGCGGTTCGGGTCGGCCGCATCACGCAGATGCAGTTCTTCCGCCTTGGCCTGTGTCGCCTGCTCGGCGGTGATGAAGCCGGTTTCCTGCATGCGATCGATCACGTAGAGCTGGCGCGCACGCGCCCGGCGCGGATTGTTCAGCGGGTTGTTCGTGCCGGGCGCCTTGGGCAGTCCGGCCAACATCGCGGCCTCGGCGACCGTCACGTCCTTCAGCGGCTTGCCGAAGTAGGCTTCGGCCGCAGCGGCGAAACCGTAGGCGCGATTGCCCAGGTAGATCTGGTTCAGGTAGATCTCGAGGATCTGGTCCTTGGTCAGCTCGCGTTCCAATTGCATCGCCAGCAGGATCTCGTAGGTCTTGCGGCTCAGCGTGCGCTCCGAGCTCAGGTACACATTGCGCGCCACCTGCATCGTGATCGTCGAAGCGCCCTGCTGCCTCCCGCCCTTGAAGCTCGCGACCGCTGCACGCAGGAAGCCCTTGTAGTCCACCCCACCGTGGTCATAGAAGCGCGCGTCCTCGACGGCGAGGACGGCGTCCTTCATGACCTTGGGAATGTCTGCGAAAGGCGTGAGTTTGCGGCGCTCCTCGCCGAATTCGCCGATCAGGTTGCCTTCGGCCGAGAAAACCCGCAGTGGCAGCTTGGGCCGGTAGTCGGAGAGTTCCGAGATATTGGGCAGCTTCGGGTAGATCAGGACCACCGCGATACCCGCGGCAATCAACAGGACGAGCGCTCCGGCCGCGGCAATGGAGCCGCCCCAGACGGCGATGCGCCGAAGCCGATTCGACCGGCCCGGCTGCGCCGGCCCGCTGGAAGGTGATGTTTTGGACATGGCAAGAAGTGTCGACGGAGGGGGAAAAGCTCGGAAAGCCCGTTGCGGAAGCGCAGATTGCTATCGAATGAATAGCGCGGTCGACCCGGAGTAGGAGCGCCCAGACAATTCTCAAGTTCCCCGTCGAAACTGCATAAGAAACGAAGTCTTCATACTGACCGATTGAGCTGAAGCCCGTATGAAGTCCCGCCCGCCGCCGACTTCACACAGACTTCACACAACGCCGCCAGCTTCAAACAGGCTTCCAACTGGCTTCTCGGCGGCCCACGACATTGGCTCCCGTGCACTGTCGCACGACACCCATCGAGGGACAAGGACCAACGTCATGGAAACCACCCTACCCCGCCCCGGCCGCTGGCTCTGGCTCGGCACATTCGGCCTCGCCGCCGCCTGCTTCGTCATGCTCGTCGCGCGCCCCGCGCAGGCCCAGGAAGCGCCGGGGCCGCGGTTGAAGACCGAAAGCCCGTATTTCTTCGTGAAAAGCGACGATCCCGAAGTCGACCGCCTGCCGCTCAAGGGCACGGAAGTCGACGTGAAGATCTCCGGGGTGATCGCCGATGTCACCGTCACGCAGACGTATCGCAACGAAGGGCAGAGGCCGATCGAGGCGAGGTACGTGTTCCCTGGCTCGACCAAGGCGGCGGTCAGCGGACTCAATGTGCGCCTTGCCGATCGTCTCATCACCGCGCAGATCCGCGAGAAGGCGCAGGCGCGGATCGAGTACGACAACGCGAAGAAGGAAGGCAAGACCGCCGCGCTGCTCGAACAGCAACTGCCTAACGTGCTCCAGATGAACGTCGCCAACATCCTGCCGGGCGACGACGTCAAGGTCGAGCTGCGATACACCGAGCTGCTGGTGCCGCAGGGCGGCAACTACCAGTTCGTGTTTCCGACGGTGGTGGGCCCGCGCTACAACAGCCCGCAATCGGAAAACGCGCAAGCCCGCTGGGTCGCGCAGCCGACGCTTCGCGCTGACATTGCGGCGGGCACCACGTTCAAGCTCAAGGTCGCGCTCGACACACCGCTGGGCATCAAGGAAGTCCGCTCGCTGACGCACGAGATCGACGTCAACCGGCGCGACGGTGACGCGCATGCCGACATCACGCTCGTCCGCAGCGCAGGGCCCGCGGACAACCGCGACTTCGTGCTCGACTACCGGCTGGCCGGGGAACGCATCGAATCGGGCCTCATGCTCTACAAGGGCCAGGGCGAGAACGCGGAGAACTTCTTTCTCGCCATGGTCGAGCCGCCGAAGTCGGTGGCTGCCAGCACCATCACGCCGCGCGACTACATCTTCGTCGTCGACATCTCGGGCTCGATGCACGGCTTTCCGCTCGACACCGCCAAGGTCGTGCTGGAGCGCCTGATCGGCGGCCTGCGACCCAGCGACACATTCAACGTGCTGCTGTTTTCAGGCAGCAACCGCATGCTGTCGCCGCACTCGGTGCCCGCCACCCGCGCCAACATCGACCAGGCGCTCGCCACCATCCGCAACTACAACGGCGGCGGCAGCACCGAGTTGATTCCGGCACTGAAGCGCGCCTACGCCGAACCCAAGGCCGAGGAGATTTCGCGCACGATCGTGGTCGTGACCGACGGCTATGTCACCGTCGAGCGCGAAGCCTTCGAGCTGGTGCGCAAGAACCTTTCAAAGGCCAACGTCTTCGCCTTCGGCATCGGAACCTCGGTGAATCGGCACCTCATGGAAGGCATCGCGCGCGCCGGCATGGGCGAGCCCTTCATCATCACCGACCCCGTCCAGGCGCCAGAACAAGCCGCGCGCTTCCGCCGCATGATCGAGTCTCCGGTGCTCACCAGCGTCAAGGCCCGGTTTGAAGGGCTCGACGTCTACGACGTGGAACCCGCCGCGCTGCCCGACGTGCTCGGCGAACGTCCGGTGATCGTGTTCGGCAAGTGGCGTGGCGAGGCGAAGGGCCGCGTCGTGATCGAAGGCCGCAGCGCCAGCGGCCCGTACCGCCAGGACCTGAAGGTCGATCCCCGGACGCGCCAGGACGCCGCCGCGCTGCGCAGCCTCTGGGCCCGCCATCGCATCGCAAGCCTCAGCGACCAGGAAGCGCTGGAAGGCGGCGACGACTTCCGCCAGCGCATCACCGATCTCGGCCTGCGCTACAGCCTGCTCACGCAGTACACGAGCTTCATTGCGGTCGACCAGGTGGTGCGCAACGCCGCACCGCAAAACAGCGTCGGCATCGACCAGCCGTTGCCGCTGCCCAAGGGCGTCAGCGAGTTGGCAGTTGGTCAAGGCCTGGGCGCCGAAGTGCCGAGCACGCCGGAGCCCGAAATGCTCGGCGCGGTCGCGGTGGTGTTGTCGATGCTGGCGATGCTGCGCCGCCGCGCACGCCGCAACGACACGCGTCGACTCACCTCCTGAGGAGACAACGCCATGACCCTCGCCGCCCTCGCACACACCCACCCGCGCGTCATCGACTGGGGCATCCAGCTCGATCGCGCACCGGCCGCCGGCTGGCTGGCCTTGCAAGCCGCTGCGCTCGCACCGCATTGGATCTGGATGGTCCAGCGCCTGCGCGATGGCTCCGACGATCCGCTTGGGTTGCTCGCGCTCGTAGCGCTGGCCATCCTGACCTGGACATTGCGGCGCGAGCTGCGCCCTGCGCCCTGCCTCGGCTGGCTGGCGGTGGCCGCGTTCGGCACACTGGCTGCGACGCTTCTGCGCACAGGCGCAGGCCCGCTGCCTTCGCTTCCACCGCTGGCCGCCGGTCTCGTCGCGGTGCTTGCCCTGGCCAGCGGACTGCTTGCCTTCCTTCCGAAGCGCGTGGCCGCGCTGCCTGTCGCAGGGCTTGCAGTGCTCGCGTTGCCGCTGCTCTCTTCGCTTCAGTTCTACGCGGGCTACCCCTTGCGGGTGCTCATGGCTGAAGCCAGCCGCTGGTTGCTGGCGCCTGGCTTCAGCGTGGTGCGCGAAGGCAGCAGCCTGCTGGTCGACGGACAACTGGTGATCGTTGATGCACCCTGCTCCGGCGTGCAGATGGTCTGGCTCGGCTACTTCACGGCCTGTGTGGTGGCGCTATGGGCCGGACGCGACGACCGTGGCTTTCTCGCCCGGCTACCTGGCGTGGGCTTGCTGGTGCTGGCCGGCAACATCGTGCGCAACAGCGTGCTCGTGGCGCTCGAAGGTGCAGGCCATGCGCCGCCGCCCTGGTTGCACGACGCTTTCGGACTGATGCTTCTCGCGCTGGTCTGCGGCGGCATCGCCGGGGTGATGGCCCGCATCAATTCCACACCCACAGGAGGTCGCCGTGTCGATCACGCTCTTTGAACGCTGGTTCGCCAATCGATTCGTCAACCGGATCGCCCACAAGTCAGCCTTCGCCCTCGTCATGCTGCTGTGTGTGGTCTGGTCCGCTGCCAACGCGCTGCACGCCCGGCCCGAGCCCGCCGCCAGCACCCCGTTCCAGGAATGGCCAGCCGACTGGGACGGCGAACCGCTCCGCCCCCTGGCGCTGGGCGACGTGGAGCAGCGTTTCGCGGCGCACTTTCCGGGAGCCATCGCGCGAATGACTGATGGCCAGCAGATCCTCGTCATGCGCCGGGTCGACAAGCCCACCCGCATGCTGCATCCGGCGGCCGACTGTTACCGGGCGCTGGGCTACGGCCTCGCGCAGGCACGCCTGGAGCGCGATATCCACGCCCGACTGTGGCGCTGTTTCGTCGCCGAGCGCGCCGACGGGCAGAAATTGCATGTCTGCGAGCGAATCGTCGATGCCGAAGGCCGCGCTTTCACCGACACTTCAGCCTGGTACTGGGCGGCAGCCAGCGGCCGGTCGAACGGGCCATGGCAAGCTGTGACCCTGGCGAGACCGATCGAGTGAGAGAGATTTGCTGAAAAAAGCACTGCTTTACCTTTTCTTCGCGACCCTGGCCCTGGTGTTGACGGTCGCGGTCGCCGCGTTCCTGATCGTGAGACTGGCACTGGCCCCCGGCCCCGACGAATGGTCCGCACGCGTCAAGGCCGGGCCGGTGTCATTCGATGTCGGCGTCCCGACGGCCATCCGGTTGGCAACTTCCTCGTGGTTCGCACCCTGGATCGCCGGACGCACCCTCGACACCAAGTTCGGCCCGCTCACATTCGGTTGGAACGAGCCCTCCGCCACGCTCGAGCTGAAATGCGCACCCTGCGCCGCCACGGTGCCCGCGCTCGGCAGTGCGCCCATCCGTTTCGAGCGCCTCAAGGCGAGTGTGCGGCGCGACGGCGGCACGTTGGGCGGCAACCTCGAAGCCTCGCCTTCCGGTCCAACGCCCGCGGCCCCGGATGGCAAGGGCGACGACACGCTCCGTGCCCGATGGGACGGCCGCCTGACTCAGAAAACCCTGCACCTGAACATCAACGTGGCGGAAGCGCCCATTGCCAGCTGGTACGCAGTCCTTGCACCCGACCTCGCCGAACTGCGGCGGGCGCGCATCGGCGGCACGCTGGGCCTCCGCGCCCAGGTCACGCTGCCCGCCGGAACGTTCGCCATGCAGCCGCAGATTTCCCAATTCACCGTCGACGGCCTGGGCACCGAGGCGATCGCCAACGCACGCAGCAGTTGCGGTGCTCCAAGCCGGCTCACAAGCGAAAACTGGCTCGCCCGCGCCGTCATCGCCGCCGAAGACCAGCGCTTCTTTACTCATCCGGGCTACGACCTCACGGAACTCGCCGCCTCGCTGGAAGCCAATCAGAGCGCCTCCAAGGTCGCGCGTGGCGGCAGCACGCTGACCCAGCAACTGGCCAAGTTCCTGGTGACCGGCGGCCAGCAGAACGCCGACCGCAAGCTGCGCGAGTTGCTCTACGCGGTCGAAATGGAACAGACGCTGGGCAAGGCGCGCATCCTCCAGCTCTACCTCGACAACGCCCCCTGGGGCGCCCAGATCTGTGGCGCAGAGACCGCTGCACGCACCTATTTCAAGCGCTCCGCGCGCAACCTCGAACCCGCGCAGGCCGTCTGGCTGGCCGCCATGCTGAACAACCCGGCGGCGGCGGTGCGCAAATGGCAGCAGGACGGCAACATCAACGTCGACCGCGCCAAGTGGGTGGCCGACGGCGTGCGAGGCATCACCAAATCGCAGCGTGACGCGCTCTTGCGCAACGTAGCCGGAGCCCGCTTCGCACCACCTTGACGCGCGCTGCGCCGCGCACCAGCACGGCGCATCGCCGACCGGCTGGAAGGCTTCTTCGCTGGCACATGTCTTGCGATGGCATCGGCAATGGATGCTGTCACCGCCCCTCCGCCCTCAGCCGTTGAGATCGTCGCGCTGACCAAGCGCTACGCCGCCGGTGCGCCACCCGCCGTCGACCAGATCGACCTGCGCATCGCCAGCGGCAGCTACTGCTGCCTGCTCGGCCCCTCCGGGTGCGGCAAGAGCACGACGCTGCGGATGGTCGCGGGTCATGAGTCGGTGTCGGGCGGCGATATCCTGCTCGACAACCGCAACATCACCAACCTGCCCGCCGCCGCGCGCGGCACGGCAATGATGTTCCAGAGCTTCGCGCTCTTTCCCCACCTCTCGGCGCTCGACAACGTCGCGTTCAGCCTCAAGATGAAGGGCGTCTCGAAGAGCGAGCGCCACAAGCGGGCAAAGAACCTGCTGGAACGCGTCGCGATGGGGCACCTGGCCGAACGCAAGCCGGCCGAACTCTCCGGCGGCCAGCAGCAGCGCGTGGCGCTGGCGCGGGCCCTGATCACCGAGCCGCGCGTGCTGTTGCTCGACGAGCCGCTGTCGGCGCTGGACCCTTTCCTGCGCATCCAGATGCGCGCCGAACTGCGCCGCTGGCAAAAGGAACTGGGCCTCACCTTCATCCACGTCACGCACTCCCAAGAGGAGGCGATGGCCCTGGCCGACACGATGGTGGTGATGAATCACGGATTGATCGAGCAGGTGGGTCCGCCGCATCAGGTCTACAACCATCCGTCCAGCGAATTCGTCGCGCGCTTCATGGGAGGCCACAACGTCTTCGCCCTGCACGGTGGGTTGATCGCGGTGCGCAACGATCACATGCGGATGGCGCCGGAGACTGGCGCGATCGGGGAAGTCGGCCTGCCGGCGCATGTGACCGATGTGGAATACCAAGGGACCTATGTGCTGCTCGGATTGCGGCTCACAGGTGTGCGGCCGGAGCAGAGCAGCGTCTCGGTGCTGCTGTCCGAACAGGCCTTCGTCGCCCGCACCTACGAGGTCGGCGAGAGCGTGCGCCTCAGTTGGTCCGAGGCCGATGCACGCCGGCTGGGCCCCGGTGCCACGCGACCCAGCAAGCGTGACGACGGCACACCGATGCCCCGGCACGAACCGCTGGCCGCCCTGGCGGCGATGGCGGCCTGACAAGCCGCGCGCGTGTCGCGTCGTCCCCTTCCCTTTCCTCACCACCGCCTCTTCGGAGACCCACCATGTCCAAAAAAATCGAAACACCCTCCACCGGCGTGCAGCGCCGCACGCTGCTGCAAGGCACCGCGGGCATTCTCGCGACCGGAATCTTTCCGGCCATCCATGCGCAGGAAAAGATCGTGCTGCGCTACCTCGGCACCGCGGTCAACCAGGACAAGGCGATCGCCGAGAAGTTCAAGGCCGACACCGGCATCGAGATCCAGTACGTGGCCGTCACCACCGACGACGTCACCAAGCGCGCCGTGACCGCGCCGAACAGCTTCGACCTGATCGACACCGAGTACTTCTCGCTCAAGAAGATCGTGCCCACGGGCAACCTGAAGGGCATCGACACCAAGCGCGTGAAGAATGCCGACAAGATCACCACGCTGTTCACCAAGGGCGAAGTCGCCGGCAAGAAGGTCGGCAGCCAGGGGACGGCGCCGATCAAGGTGATCTACCTCGAAGGCGAGAAGAGCAAGGCTTTCGCGACGTCGCCGACACAGTTCATGTCGCTGATCCCGACCACCTACAACGCCGACACGCTGGGCATCCGGCCCGACCTGATCAAGCGGCCGATCGGCTCGTGGGCCGAACTGCTCAATCCCGAGTTCAAGGGCAAGGCCGCGATCCTCAACATTCCGTCGATCGGCATCATGGACGCGGCGATGGTGGTGGAGTCCAAGGGCCTCCACAAGTACGCCGACAAGGGCAACATGACCAAGGCCGAGATCGACCTCACGATCAAGACGCTGATCGAAGCCAAGAAGGCGGGTCAGTTCCGTGCGCTGTGGAAGGACTTCAACGAGTCGGTCAACCTCATGTCCTCGGGCGAAGTTGTGATCCAGTCGATGTGGTCGCCTGCGGTCACGGCCGTGCGCAGCAAGGGCATCGACTGCACCTTCCAGCCGCTCAAGGAAGGCTATCGCGCCTGGGCTTCGGGCTTCGGCCTGCCGGCCACGCTCTCGGGCAAGAAGCTCGACGGCGCCTATGAATTCATCAACTGGTTCCTGGACGGCTGGGCCGGTGCGTACCTCAATCGCCAGGGCTACTACAGCGCCGTGCTGGAAACCGCCAAGGCCAAGATGGAGCCCTACGAATGGGCTTACTGGATGGAAGGCAAGCCCGCCACGCAGGACATCAAGAGCCCGCAAGGCGACGTCATCGCCAAGGCTGGCTCGTTGCGCGACGGCGGCAGCTACGAGGAGCGCATGGGCGCCATCGCATGCTGGAACGCAGTGATGGACGAAAACGAGTACATGGTCCGCAAGTGGAACGAGTTCGTAGCGGCGTGAAGCTCGCCCCCCAGGTTGGCTCACTGCGTGTAGCCGCCCACCCCCCTGCCGGGGGGCAACACCAGCGGCCCGGCAAAGCCGGTTCTGCGGTGTTTCCCGAACGGGCATTGCTGCGCTTGCCATGAGTGCGCAGATTGCCAGTGTTCACGACAGCGCGACGCCCGAACGGGCTGTCAAGGCCTGGTGGCAGGCTGCGCCGTTCGCGCTGGTGTTCCTGTTGTTCTTCCTGATTCCGCTGGCGCTGATCGCGATGGTCAGCCTGTGGAGTTTCAACGAGTACGAACTCATCCCCGCGCTGTCGCCGCGCAACTACCTGAGCATCTTCGAAGGGTGCTCGCATCTCACCGACAACGGCGACCTCTGCGTCACGCTGTCGACCTATCTCAGCACGCTCAAGTTCTGCGTCCTCGTCTGGGCCATTACGCTAGTGATCGGCTTCGCCGTTGCCTACTTCCTGGCCTTCCACGTGCGTTCGCCGGGGATGCAGACACTGCTCTTCGTGCTGTGCACAGTGCCGTTCTGGACTTCCAACGTGATCCGCATGATCTCGTGGGTGCCGCTGCTGGGCCGCAACGGACTGGTGAACCAGGGCCTGATGGGGCTGGGATTGATCGACTCGCCCATCGAGTGGCTGCTGTTCTCCGACTTCTCGGTGGTGCTCGCCTTCGTGCACCTGTACACGATGTTCATGATCGTGCCGATCTTCAATTCGATGATGCGCATCGACCGCTCGCTGCTCGAAGCCGCGAGCGACTCCGGCGCGTCGGGCTGGCAGACGCTGTGGAACGTGATCGTGCCGCTCTCGCGCACCGGCATCCTCATCGGCTCGATCTTCGTCATCACGATCGTGATGGGTGACTTCGTGACCATCGGCGTGATGGGCGGCCAGCAGATCGCCTCGGTCGGCAAGATCATCCAGGTGCAGACCTCCTACCTGCAGTTCCCGCTGGCGGCGGCGAACGCGATGATCCTGCTGGCCGTGGTGCTGATGATCATCTGGGGCCTCACGCGCCTCGTCGACATCCGCAAAGAGCTATGAGCAACCGCATCGGCGAACAACGCGCGGCGGGTTTCTGGCCACTGGCCTTCGTCTTCGCGCTCTTCGTGCTCTTTCTCTACGGGCCGATGATCACGATCTTCGTACTGAGCTTCCAGGGCCCGGAAGGCGGCCTCACCTTTCCGTTGCGCGGCGTCTCGCTGCACTGGTTCCACAAGCTGGCCGAAGGGCTCGGCACGGTGGACATCGCCGCTGCATTCCGGCGCTCGCTGATGCTGGGCACGGTCGTGATGCTGTTCACCGTGGTGCTGTCCGTGCTGGCGGGCCTGGCGTTCCGCAAGAAGCTCAAGGGCGGCAACGCGCTCTTCTTCGTGACGGTGGCGAGCCTGATCATGCCGTCGATCATCGTGTCGCTCGGCATCGGGCTGCAGTTCCGCCTGCTCGACACCGGCATCAAGGGCGCGCTCACCGCGCTGGATGCGACCAGCACGCTCGAAAACTACGGCACCGCGCTGGGACTTCTCACTTCGGCGCTCGGCGCGCACCTGACATGGACGCTTCCTTTCGGGCTGCTGATCATGTTCGCCGTCTTCAACCGCTTCAATCCGGCGTATGAAGAAGCCGCCCGCGATCTGGGCGCGACACCATGGCAGACCTTCTGCCACGTCGTGCTGCCGCTGATCGGGCCGTCCGTGGTCGGCATCGGCATGTTCGGCTTCACGCTCAGCTGGGACGAGATCGCGCGCACCTCGCAGGCCATCGGCGACGTCAATACCCTGCCGCTCGAACTCCAAGGCCTCACATCGACCGTGACGACACCGTCCATCTACGCGCTCGGCACGGTGACCACCGTCGTCTCATTCGCCGTGATGGGGATCGCGCTCGGTACCGCGGCACTGCTGCGCAGGCGGGCCACGCGTCGTCGCTGATGGCCCGCCTGCTCGTCATCAACCCCAACACTTCGGCTTCGGTCAGCCAGTTGCTGGAACGCCATCTGCGTGCAAAGGCCGGCCCCGCGCTGGACATTCATACGGTCACCGCCCGCTTCGGCGCGCCTTACATCGCCAGCGAAGCCAGCTACGCAGTGGCGCAACACGCGACGCTCGACGCATGGGCCGTCGCGCATGCGCACGGCCAGCGGCCCGACGCGGTGCTGATCGGTTGCTTCGGCGACCCCGGCCTGTTCGCGATGCGCGATGGCGCGGGCTTGCCGGTCAGCGGCCTCGCGGAAGCCGCGTTTCAGTTCGCAAAGAGGTATGGCCGATTCGCCGTCGTCACCGGGGGCGAGCCGTGGCGGCCGATGCTCGAACGGCTGGCCTGGTCGCTTGGGTTTTCGACATCGCTCGCGGGCATCCATACAGTCGCACCGACCGGCGCGCAACTCGCCGCCGACCCAGCCGGTGCCCACGCCCTGCTGGCCGAAGCGTGCCGCGAGGCGATCGTTCGCTTCGACGCGCAGGCGGTCATCCTCGGCGGCGCAAGCCTGGCCGGCATGGCAGCCGAAATCGCCGCCGCGGTGCCGGTGCCGCTCGTCGACAGCGTAGATGCCGGCGCGGAATGGGCGCTGTTTGCAACGCAAGCGCCAGCCACCTCGCGCGTGACGGCAAAGGGCTTCGGTATCGCCTGGCAAAGCGTGTCCTGGGAACTTGAAGCGCTCGGTTGAGGCGTCCCCACCCCTAGCGCGGTCGTCCCGACCGTGCCACCATCTTTCGATGACCACCCCACACCATGCCCACAACGCGCACGCGGTCGAACCGGTTGCGCTCGCCCAACCCCGTGGCGTCGACCAGATCGTCGCGGGCGTTTCCACCAGCGACGGCGACGGCGTCAAGCTCACGCGGGTGCTGCACCAGCCCCTGCAGCAGCGTCTCGACCCCTACCTGATGCTCGATGCCTTCGGCAGTGACAACCCCGGCGACTACATCGGCGGTTTTCCGAGCCATCCGCATCGAGGCTTCGAAACGGTGACCTACATGATCTCCGGGCGCATGCGCCACCGCGACAGCCACGGCCATGAAGGGCTGCTGTCGAACGGCGGCGTGCAATGGATGACGGCCGGCCGCGGCCTGGTGCACAGCGAGCTGCCCGAGCAGGAAGAAGGTCTCATGGAAGGCTTTCAGCTCTGGCTGAACCTGCCGGCCAAGGACAAGATGCGCGAGCCCTGGTATCGCGACATTCAAAGTGAAGAGATACCCGAATTCACCACGCCGGCCGGTGTTCACGTGCGTGTCATCGCCGGCGAAAGCCACGGCGTCGCGGGCGCGATGCAGCGCGAACATACCGAGCCGCTCTACCTCGACATCACGCTGCCGCCCGGCTCCGAGTTCGCACAGCCGCTGCCGGAGAAATACAACGCGCTGGTCTACGTGTTCCGCGAATCCGTCTACATCGGAAGCGGCGAGGTCCCCACAAAGCGAATGGCGATCCTCGCGAACGAACCGGGCAGCGACGGCTTGGCGCTGCGCGCGCCGGCGTCCAATCACAGTCCGGCCCGTGTGCTGCTGATTGCCGGCAATCCGCTGCATGAGCCGATCGCCCAATACGGCCCCTTCGTCATGAACACGAGAGAGCAGGTGACGCAGGCCGTGCACGACTTCCAGAACGGCAAGTTCGCCTGAGTGGCTCGCCCTCGTTCACCTATCTTTACGCAGGCTAACTCGGCCCTCACGGTCGGGAAACATGGGATCGCCACACTTGCCTTCACCTGCTGCCCATCGGCGGCGGGCTTCTTCGAAAGGAAGCACTCTCATGATCTCGTCTCGCAAAAGCCTTCTCTGTGCCGGTCTGCTGGCTGCCACCCTCGCTTCGACGGGCGCCTTCGCGCAAGCCCCGGCGGCACCTGCTTCGCCACCCGCCCAAGCCCAGTCCGGCGCCAATCCGTCGCACGCCCGGCCTGACCGCGCGCAGCGCTTCGAGCAGATGCAGCAGCGCCGTGCTCAGCATCTCGCAGCCCTGAAGGAAAAGCTCAAGCTCACCCCGGCGCAGGAAGGCGCGTGGAGCACGTTCTCGGCCGCACAGCAGCCGCCGGCGCGCCCCGCCGGCCAACCCCGCATGGATCGCGAGGAGTTCGCCAAGCTGACCACGCCGCAACGCCTGGACCTGATGCAATCGCGTCAGGCGGAACGCACCGCCATGTTTGCCAAGCGCGCCGACGCCACGCGCAGCTTCTACGCCGGGCTGACCCCGGAACAGCAGAAGACCTTCGACGCCGAGGCGATGCGACGCTTCGGTCCCGGCGATCGCGGCGAGCATGGTGAACACGGCGGCCGCCACCACCCGGCTGCGCCAGCCAAGAGCTGATCGCCTCGCCTCCATCAATAAGCCCGCGACGTGCAAGCGTCGCGGGCTTATTGCATGGCGCTATGCCCATCGCTGTAGGAACAGGCCCATGTTCCTCGCAGTCTGGCGAAGAACGTCGCGCGTTCCTACACTTGACGGACGTTGGCCAGCTTACAAACTTCATCTGTGAAGCCCTCGTCCCATACGGCGGCCGTGATGCCCCTGCCGACCTCGCTCAAAGTCATGACGGTGAACACCCACAAGGGCTTCACGGCGCTGAACCGCAAGTTCATCCTCCCCGAACTCAGGGACGCGGTGCGCACGGTGGGTGCGGACGTCGTCTTCTTGCAGGAAGTGCTCGGCACGCATTCGCGTCATTCACGCAAGATCGACAACTGGCCCGAGGCCCCGCACTACGAATTCCTGGCCGACACGATGTGGCCCCAGTTCGCCTATGGCCGCAACGCCGTGTACCCGAAAGGACACCATGGCAACGCGGTGCTGTCGAAGTTCCCGATCGTCCATCACCGAAACCACGACGTATCGATCACCGGCCCCGAGAAGCGCGGGTTGCTGCATTGCGTGTTGCGGCTGCCGGCTAGGCCGGTCGACGTGCATGTGATCTGCACGCACCTGGGCCTGGCCGAGAGCCATCGGCAGGAACAACTCGAACTGCTCTGCCATATCGTGCGTGACGAGGTGCCGGCCGACGCGCCCTTGATCGTGGCGGGCGATTTCAACGACTGGCGCGGCAAAGCCCATCGCATTCTCGAAGCGGGCGCTTCATTGCGGGAGGTGTTCGTCCTCGCGCACGGCAGTGCGGCCAGGACCTTTCCGGCACGGTTTCCGGTACTGCCGCTCGACCGCATCTACGTGCGCAACGCGGCCGTGCACGCTCCCATCGTGCTGCCGCGAAGGCCCTGGTCGCACCTGTCGGACCATGCGCCGCTCGTCGCGGAGATCGAGCTATGAGCGCAGCCGGTGGTCAGCGCTGGATCGGGGGCAACCGCGTCGAGTTGCTGGAAAACGGTGAGACGTTTTTCCCGCGCGTGTTCGAGGCCATCCGCAGTGCACGGCGCGAAGTCATCGTCGAGACCTTCATCCTGTTCGAGGACAAGGTCGGCAAGGCGCTCCATGCCGTCATGCGAGCGGCGGCGCAAAGGGGCGTGAAGGTCGACCTGATGATCGACGGCTTCGGTTCCCCGGACCTGTCGCCCGAATTCATCGAGGGCCTGACGTCCGCAGGCGTGAAGCTGCGTGTCTTCGATCCCGGCACGCGCCTGTTCGGACAACGCCTCAATGTCTTCCGCCGGATGCACCGGAAGATCGTGGTCGTCGACGGATCGACGGCTTTCGTCGGCGGCATCAATTTCGCCGCCGATCATCTGCTCGACTTCGGCCCGAAGGCCAAGCAGGACTATGCGGTCGCGCTCGCGGGGCCCATCGTCGCGGAGATCCATCGCTTCGTGCTTCACGCCATCGCTGTCGGCGGCAAGGGATCTGGATGGTTCAGGCGCCGGCTGAGCACCTCCAGCCATGTTGCCGACGAGGCGCAAGGCGAAGCCGAAGTCCAGTTCGTGACGCGCGACAATCGGCGGCACACCGACGACATCGAACGCCACTACCGGGCTGCCATCCGGAGTGCGCGGCAACGTATCTTGATTGCCAACGCGTATTTCTTCCCCGGCTACACCTTGATCAAGGAAATGCGACGCGCGGCCCGGCGCGGTGTCGACGTGCGCCTGATCCTGCAGGGCAACCCCGACATGCCGTTCGTCAAGACGGCGGCCAGCATGCTCTACCACCATCTCCTGCACGCCGGCGTACGCATCTACGAATACTGCGAGCGGCCGTTGCATGGCAAGGTCGCTCTGGCGGACGATCAATGGAGCACCGTCGGGTCGAGCAACCTCGACCCGCTCAGCCTGTCGCTCAATCTCGAGGCGAACGTGATCGTGCGGGACAAGGCCTTTAACCAGATCCTGTGGGATCGACTCGATGCGCTCATGCAGCACAACTGCAACCAGATCCAGGCCGCAGACCTCACTGACTGGAGCGCTTGGCGACTGGTGCGCAGCTTCTTCATCTTCCACCTGTTGCGCTGGTATCCGGCGTGGGCCGGGTGGCTGCCACGCCATGCACCGAGGCTGAAGCCGCTCGAAGGACCCCGCCCGGGCGGCCCCGGCGCGACCCGGACGGACGCGGCGTGATGGCCAACACTCCGGCAACGGGCGTCGTCGCGCCCTCACGCGCCGCTGCGTCGGACGGTTGGCACCGCGCGAAGCGCATCGCCGCATGGGTGTTCTTCGCACTGGTCGTCTTCCTGGTCGTGCGACAGGCCCGCACCATCGACTGGCGCAATGTACTGGCATCGGTGCGGGAGATCCCGCTGCCTATGCTGCTCGCGGCTGCCGGCCTCGCCGCCTGCAGCCACGCGCTCTACAGCACCTACGACCTGCTCGGCCGCCGAATGACGGGCCACCGGCTCCGCACCGGGCCGGTGATGAGCGTCACCTTCATCAGCTACGCATTCAACCTGAACCTCGGCGCGCTGGTGGGCGGCGTCGCCTTCAGGTATCGCCTTTATTCACGGCTCGGGTTGGACAGCAACACGATCACGCGCGTGCTTGGCTTCAGCATGCTGACCAACTGGTTCGGCTATGTCGTGGTCGCCGGCGCGGCCTTCTGCTTCTGGCCGATGTCCCTGCCCCCGGACTGGAAGATCGGCGACGAGGGCCTGCGCATCCTCGGCGCAGTGCTGATACTCGCCGGGCTGGCCTACCTGACGCTGTGCGCCATCGCCCGCGAGCACACCTGGCGCGTGCGCGGTCACGAGCTCGACACGCCGCCGCTGCGCATCGCGCTGCTTCAGCTGGTCATTTCCTGCGCGAACTGGTCGCTGATGGGCGGGGTGATCTGGTTCCTGCTCGAGCAACGATTGCCCTACCCGACAGTGCTTGCCGTGTTCCTCGTCGCCGCGGTGGCGGGCGTCATCACGCATGTCCCCGGCGGGTTGGGCGTGCTGGAAGCCGTCTTCCTCGCGCTGTTGTCGCACCGGCTCTCGCAAGACCAGCTGCTCGGTGCACTGCTCGCGTATCGCGCGCTCTATTACCTCCTGCCGCTGATCGTGGCCTGCGTGGTCTATCTCGTGACGGAAGTGCACGCCAGGCGCCTGCGTCGGCCATCGCCAGCGCCTCTGTCCTGACAACCCGCCGTCAGCGAAGCCAGCGCATCCTTCGCTGTTTTACGGCTTACCGCCTACAGGAAGGCTATGAAGCGAGACCTAACTTGAGGGCATGTCGCTTCATTCCGTCACCCTTGCGAGCCAGACCGACCTGAACGGGTTCCGGCGCGAAGCCCGGGCCCTGCTCGCGGCGCTTGTTCCGCCGGAGGAGGTGCAATGGCATGCGCCGCCGGGGATCGCCACCGTCCTTTCGCAAGGAGCAGGAAATGCCGTGAATGGGCGTCTTGCCGACAGGCCGCACGGCGGGATCAATCTCTTTCTGCCACGTTCATTCATGTCGTTGTGCGACATCGTCATCCTCAACAACGACCCGGATCGCTTCGGCCTCCTCTACCGGCTGCTGTGGCGACTCGTGCACGAGCCCGGCTTGCGCCGCACCCCGCTGGACGGCGACCGCGTGCGCGCGGTTCACATGGCCCAGGCGGTGCGTCGCGACATCCAGAGGATGAAGGCGCTCGTCCGCTTCAAGCCCGTCGAAGAAGGGATCGCCGGGGAGTCGTTGCACATCGCGTGGTACGAACCCGACCATCACATCGTCGAGGGGATCGCGCCGTTCTTCGCTCGTCGATTTGCGCAGGTCTGCTGGGCGATCCTCACGCCGGCATGCAGCGTTCGATGGAATTGCGAAACGCTGGAATTCAGACCGGGCATTCGGCAGTCGATCCCACGCGAAGCCAGCGACGGCCAGTGGCTCATGCACTACCGCAAGGCTTTCGATACTGCGCGAACCAGCGTCGCGCCCGAGACGGCGAATCGCAGCGACACTCGACGGTCGTCGAACTCACGAGTAGGACTCCATCCTTAATCGATGTTGCAATGCAGCAATTTTGGCGGCGAAGGTCTATAGTGCTCTGACACCCAGCACACAACGTTCCATGACGCACGACATCTCTTCCCCCCGCTTTTTCAATCCGCTCATGCTGTGGGCCGACGTCGCCGTCAAGACCAACGAGATGCTCCTGTCGTCCGGCTCGGTCATCCAGATGCGTACCGAGCGCATCGCCCGCGCCGGGCTCACGCCGAGCGATGACGATCTCGCCGAATTTCAGCTCATGGGCCACGAGAAACTGGCCGCGGCGAGCGAGGCAGGTGCCGCGATGGCGAACCAGATTCACACAACGCAATTCGCGCTCATCAATCGGGCGGTCCGCCATTGGCTGGGAAGCGGCGTGGCGCTCTTCTCGTTGTCCACCAGCGTCACCGCCGCACAGGCCTTGAGGCACGCCGAAGCACTCGGAAGCGCCGCCGCACGATCGGCCGCAGTAGTCACTCAGTTCACCAGCGCCGGCGCTCGCATCGTGCAGCGCGGGCTCAAGCCGATCCACGCCAAGGCGACGTCGAATGCGCGCCGGCTTGCCGGCGAACAGGCTGCGTGAACCTCAGCGCGCCGCGATCAGGCGCAGCAACGTAATCTCCGAAGGCGCACCGAAACGCTTGGGCGGCCCCCAATAGCCGGTGCCGCGGCTCGTGTAGACCCACATCTCGTGCAACTTGTGCAGGCCCGCCGTGAAGGGCTGCTGCAGCGGGACGAACAGATTCCACGGAAAGAACTGTCCGCCGTGCGTATGGCCCGAAAGCTGAAGGTGGTAGCCCGCCTCGGCGGCGGCTGGCGCGCTGCGCGGCTGGTGCGCAAGCAGCACACGCGTGTGAACCAGCGGAGGCGCGTCGAGCAATGCGCGCTGCGGATCGCTCGCATGCTCGGCATCGAAATGCACCGCGGTGTAGTCCGTCACCCCAGCCACCAATAGCGCGCTCTCGAGCACTTCCTCGTCGGTCTGCGCGCCCTTCACGTTGCGCGTCTGCAGGACGACATGTTCGTTCAGCAACACGCGAAGCCCCAGCCGACGCAGTTCGTCGACCCACGCATGAACGCCGGCGTAGTACTCATGGTTTCCGGTCACCACGAAAGTGCCGTGCTTGGCGCGCAAACCCTGGAGTGGCGCAATGTGATCACGCAATTCCGGCACCGTGCCGTCGACCAGGTCGCCGGTGATCGCGACCATGTCGGCACTCAAGCCGTTGACGGCATCGACGATGCGCTGGATATAGCCGCGCTTGATGGTCGGCCCCACATGGATGTCGCTGAGCTGCGCAATCGTGAATCCGTCCAGCGCGGACGGCAGGTCTCGGATCGGCACGTCGACGCGCACCACATTGGCCGTGCGCCGCGCATTGAGAAAGCCAATCAGCGAAGTCCCCGTGGCCAACAGCGGGACCGTGACGGCGCTCAGGTCCTGCCATCGCGACCAATCGATCGTCCAGCCAAGCGCCAGCGTCGTGAGCCAAGTCAGCAGCAAGCCGGCATCGCGCACCATCGTGAGCACGAACATGGATGAAAACCACCCCATGCTCAGTAGCCCGATCCATTTCCAGCCGTCGGCGAACTGCCGGCGTTCGGAACGCATGCCGACGAACGGAAGCGGCATGGTTGCCGCGGACACGACCAGCGCCGCCAGCAGCAATGACCAGCCGGCCCCATGGCCGGCGAGCGAAGGCAGCAGCCGCACGCCGATGTAGACGTGCAGCAGCGTAATGAGAAGGATCAGGGGTCGAAGCGGCATCGGAGCCTGGCAGGACGGGCAAAACCCGGACCCCACATGTGCGAGCAGGAAGCTCCACATTCAAGGTGCATGCCACCCTGCCGGCCCATATTTAATCTCAGGTCCGACAACCGTGCGCGCGACCGAGAACGCGCGCATGAAACCGCGAGCGTCAGGAGTGCGCGGCGATGCTCGTACCGGCCGGCCACACGAACACCGTGCGTGTCGGGCTGCCCGGCAGGATTTCCACCTGCTGTTTCAGCGTCTGACCTCCGAGCGTGGCTTCGACTTCGTATCGGCCCGGATCAAGACGCGCGACCAAGAACGGGCCATCGGACACGACGCGGCTCAATACCGTCTCGCCGGACGCATTTCTCACCGTCACCTCGACCTCGGCGGCGAAATCCGCCCGTTTCGCGTCCTTGATGGCGAATTCGAAGGTAGCCGGCCATCGGGGCGCAACGGTTTCCATCAACTCGGCCTCGTCACTGCTCACGCCGCCGCTCATGTACTCCACGCCGTTCATCATGTGGATCGGGGGGTTGTAGACCGCGTGTGCCGCCAGTGCACCGAAAAGCGACACGCCGCCGATGGCCAGGCTGGCCACGGGATTCCAGAAACGCTTGGTTCTCATCGCGATGCCCTTCTTGTTGCCGTAATGAGTGTGAAGCGAACTTCACGCCAACACTATCTGCAAGAAGACTTAGGAGAACCTGAACTGCGGTCGCAGTTTCGCCCGACCCCCGGCCATCAGAAGCCGAGTCAGTCGCCTGTGCTGGCGGAAGCCTGGTGTTCAGCCCGCGGCAAGCCCATCGCCGACGCGAAATCAACGTTCGATGGCCACATGAATACCGCCTTCGACCCGACACCGTTGAAGACCACCAGCGGCTGGGAGAGCGTCACCCCGCCCATTGTAGCCTCGACGTCGTAGGCGCCCGGATTGAGGCGGGCGAGCATGAAGGGCGAACCGGTGGAAGCCTGCATGACCTCCCTGCCGGAATACCGTTCACGCACCACGACGTTCACGTCGGACGGAAACCGAACGCCTGAACCGGATCGGGTGATGCCGAACTCGAGCGTGGCCGCCCAGCGGGGCGACACAGTCTTCATGAATGCCGCCTCCTCGCCGCTTCTGCCGCCGCACATGTATTCGATGCCCTGCGCCACCTTGATGGGCGGATTCGTCAGCGCCTGCGCCGACGTGAATGCGCCAAAGATGACGACGGCCGCCAAGGGCCGGCAAAAACGGGTCGGGATCATTTGCTCTGCTGTCCTCTTGCTCAAAATGGCGTGAAATCCGCCGGAGATTTTGCTTAGCAAGAGTCGGGCTAGGAATAGCGTTTACGCGCATTCCCGAACAGAGCAGCTGTCAGGGGGCCGAAAAAGTCATCAAACGTCGATATTCGCGGCTCGCAACGCGTTCTGCTCGATGAATTCGCGACGCGGCTCGACCTCGTCACCCATCAGCATCGTGAACACGCGGTCGGCCTCGATCGCATCGTCGATCTGCACGCGCAGAAGGCGCCGCACGCTGGGGTCCATCGTCGTTTCCCACAACTGCTCGGGATTCATTTCGCCCAGGCCCTTGTAGCGCTGGCGTGAGGTCGCGTTCTCTGCCTGGCCGATGAGCCAACGCATCGCTTCGCGGAAATCGCCGACCTTTTCTTCCTTGGCCCTCTCGCCTTCGCCACGCTTGACGAGTGCGCCCTCGCCCAGGAGATCACGGAAGGTCTTGGCCGCCTCGGCCAGCGCGGCATAGTCGGCGCCATGGACGAAGTCCTGAGTAAGCACGCTGCTCTTGATGTTGCCGTGATGGCGGCGGCTGACGCGCAGCAACGGCTTGTCGGTGCGCGCATCGAACTCGCTCGAAACGTCCGCCGGCGCGCCGGTGGTGTTCAATTCGCGCAGCTTGTTCTGCAGTGCGACAGCCGAGGCTTCTGCGCTGGCCGTGGTGTCGAGATCGAGTGAAACGCCATCGGCGATCGCGCGCAGCGCCTCCGCGTCGAGGAACACACCCAGGCGCGCGATCACCGCTTCGGCCAACTGGTGCTTCCGCGCCAGTTCGGCCAGCGTATCACCGCTGAGCGTGGTCGGATTGGCACCGCCGGTCGTGACGCTAGCATCCTTCAACGCGACCTTCAGCAGGAACGCATCGAGGGCCGGACCATCCTTCAGATACTGCTCCTCTTTGCCGACCTTGACCTTGTAGAGCGGCGGCTGCGCGATGTAGATGTGCCCGCGCTCCACCAGTTCCGGCATCTGCCGATAGAAGAAGGTCAGCAGCAAGGTGCGGATGTGCGCACCGTCCACGTCGGCATCGGTCATGATGATGATGCGGTGGTAGCGCAGCTTGGCAACGTTGAAGTCGTCAGCACCACCGCCTGAAGTCGTCGCGCCCGCGCGGCCGATGCCGGTGCCGAGCGCGGTGATCATGGTCAGGATTTCGTTGCTGGTGAGCAGCTTTTCGTAGCGCGCCTTCTCAACGTTCAGGATCTTGCCGCGCAGCGGCAGGATGGCCTGAAACTTACGGTCACGTCCTTGCTTGGCCGATCCACCGGCGGAGTCGCCCTCCACCAAGTAAACCTCGCACAGCGCCGGGTCCTTCTCCTGGCAATCGGCCAGCTTGCCGGGTAGGCCCATGCCATCGAGAACACCCTTGCGGCGCGTCATTTCACGCGCCTTGCGTGCCGCTTCGCGCGCGCGCGCCGCCTCGACGATCTTGCCGCAGATGATCTTCGCGTCGTTGGGCCGCTCTTGCAGGTAGTCGGTCAGCAGACGGCCGACGATGTCTTCGACCGGCGCGCGCACTTCGCTCGACACCAGCTTGTCCTTTGTCTGGCTGGAAAACTTGGGCTCCGGCACCTTCACGCTCATCACGCAGCAAAGGCCTTCGCGCATGTCGTCGCCGGTCACTTCGACCTTGGCCTTCTTGGCCATCTCGTTTTCTTCGATGTACTTGTTGATCACCCGCGTCATCGCAGCGCGCAGGCCGGTGAGGTGAGTGCCACCGTCACGCTGCGGGATATTGTTGGTGAAGCACAGCACCTGCTCGTTGTAACCGCTGTTCCACTGCATCGCGACTTCGACGCCGATGTGCGTGCCGGGGATGCCGCCATAGGTATCGGCCGGCTTTTCGCCCGCCGCGTAGAACACGTTGGGGTGGAGGACCGTCTTGCCCTTGTTGATGAACTCGACGAAGCCCTTCACGCCGCCGGCACCCGAGAAGTCGTCTTGCTTGCCGGTGCGTTCGTCGATGAGCCGGATGCGAACGCCGTTGTTGAGGAAGCTCAGTTCGCGCAGTCGCTTGCTCAGGATCTCGTAGTGAAAATCCGAGTTTTCCTTGAAGATTTCGGTGTCTGGCAGGAAGTGCACTTCGGTGCCGCGCTTCTCGGTCTCGCCCGTCACCTTCATCGGCGAGACCTCGACCCCGTTCACCGTCTCGACGATTCGATTTTGCACGAAGCCCTGGCTGAATTCGAGCGTGTGGACCTTGCCTTCGCGGCGGACGGTCAGGCGCAGCATCTTGCTGAGCGCGTTGACACAACTCACGCCCACCCCGTGCAGGCCGCCCGATACCTTGTAGCTGTTCTGATTGAACTTGCCGCCTGCGTGCAGTTCGGTCAGCGCGATTTCCGCCGCCGAGCGCTTGGGCTCGTGCTTGTCGTCCATCTTCACGCCGGTCGGAATACCGCGGCCGTTGTCGGTCACCGAAATCGAATTGTCGGTGTGGATCGTCACGACGATGTCGTCGCAATAACCCGCGAGCGCCTCGTCGATCGAGTTGTCGACCACTTCGAACACCAGATGATGCAGACCGGTGCCATCGGATGTGTCCCCGATGTACATGCCGGGACGCTTACGCACCGCCTCGAGTCCTTCGAGGATCGTGATGGAACCTTCACCGTAGGACGTGTCGGCCGACGGTGGCGTCACTTCGATCGGAATCGCGTTGTCGATCTCAGGGGTGTAAACCGGCTCGGTGTGCGGCACTTCCGGCTTGTTTTCTTCACTCATCAGACTCTTTCTCATCGGCAGCCCCGGAGCTACCGTCTCATTTCGGGAAACACCGCGGAACCGGCTTTGCCGGGCTGCTGGTGTTGCCCCCTGCAAGGGGGTGGGCGGCTACACGCAGTGAGCCAACCTGGGGGTGTGTCAAATCCTCATCGGCATCACGACGTACTTGAACGACGCGTTTTCAGGGATGGTCATCAACACCGAGCTGTTGGAATCGGCGAGGTCCAGCTTCACCATGTCCTGGCCCATGTTGGCCAGCGCATCGATCAGGTAGGTCACGTTGAAGCCGATCTCGATGCTGTCGCCACCGTAGTCGATGTCGAGCTCATCCTGCGCTTCTTCCTGCTCGGCGTTGTTGGACGCGATGCGCAGGGTGCCCGGCTCGATGTTGAGCCGCACGCCCTTGAACTTCTCGCTCGTCAGGATTGCAGTGCGCTGGAGGCTGGCCAGCAGCGGCGCACGCCCCAACGTCACCGTGTTCTTGTGGTTCTTGGGGATCACGCGGTTGTAGTCGGGGAACTTGCCCTCGACCAGCTTGGTGACGAACTCCATGCCGCCGAAGTTGAACTTGGCCTGGTTGTTCGCGAACTGCATCTCGATCGCGCCCTCGGCATCGGACAGCAGGCGCTGCATCTCGAGCACCGTCTTGCGCGGCAGGATCACTTCCTGGCGCGGGACTTCGACATCCAGTGTCGCGGAAGCAAACGCCAGGCGGTGGCCATCGGTCGCGACCAGGCTGAGTTGCTTGCCTTCGGCCACGAACAGGATGCCGTTCAGGTAGTAGCGGATGTCATGGACAGCCATCGCGAAGGACACCTGGCTCAGCAGATCCTTCAACGTCTTCTGCGGAACGCTGAACACGGGACCGAAGTTGGCCGATTCCTGAACCAGCGGAAAATCTTCGGCTGGAAGCGATTGCAGCGTGAACCGGCTCTTGCCACCCTTGAGCACCAGCTTGTTTGCACTCGATTCGAGGCTGACCGTCTGGTCGGCCGGCATGGTGCGGAGAATGTCGATCAGCTTGCGGGCGCCGATGGTCGTCGTGAAGTTGCCCTCGTCGCCGCCGAGTTCGGCCTGGGTACGGATCTGGATTTCGAGGTCGCTGGTGGTCAGTTGCAACTGGCCGCCCGTCTTGCGAATAAGCACATTGGCCAGGATGGGCAACGTGTGCCGCCGTTCCACGATGCCCGCCACCGATTGCAGCGCCGCGAGGACTTTGTCTTGCGTAGTCTTCAAAACGATCATGTTCTTACCTCTTCCTTTATTTCTTTAATTCAAATTAGTAGTAGTAGATAAGGGATGCACCGCGCTGTGGACAGGGCGATTTTCCGCTTTCGTGACAAGGACTTGACGCGGTCCGTTCGCTGTGTGCAGCAGCGCTTTCGTGGTGTCGCGTCGGCGCGAACAACTTCGGGTTGCGCGACGGCCCTGTGGACAAGCTGTCATTTGTGCCGGAACTTTCCCCAGGGTTGTCCTTTGACAGGCTTCAAGATTCTGCTCAAGGAATCCATCCATCATCCCTTGAGAGTTTGCTCCAGCACGTGCAGTTGCTGGTTGAGTTCGGTGAGTTGTTGCCGCTCGCCGGAGATCTTGCGGACCGCGTGCAGAACGGTGGTGTGATCTCGGCCTCCGAAAAGCTCGCCGATTTCCGGAAGACTCTTCTGCGTCAGTTCCTTGGCGAGGTACATCGCGATCTGCCGCGGCCTGGCGATCGAGGCCGGCCGCTTCTTCGAATACATGTCGGCGACCTTGATCTTGTAGTAGTCAGCCACCGTCTTCTGGATGTTCTCGACCGAGATCTGGCGGTTCTGGATCGACAACAGGTCGCGCAGGGCCTCGCGCGCCAGCGCGATGGAGATTTCCTTCTGATTGAAGCGCGAGTACGCGAGGATCTTGCGCAAGGCGCCCTCGAGTTCGCGGACGTTGGAACGCACGTTCTTCGCGACAAAGAATGCGACCTCCTCCGGCATCTCGGTGCTCTCGGCGCGCGCCTTGTTGATCAGAATCGCCACGCGCATTTCGAGCTCGGGCGGTTCGATGGCAACGGTCAGGCCCGAATCGAAACGAGACACGAGTCGTTCATGAATGTCCGCAAGTCCTTTCGGATAGGTATCGCTCGTCATGACGATGTGCGACTTCTTGGCGAGCAATGCCTCGAACGCGTTGAAGAACTCTTCCTGCGTTCGATCCTTGTTTGCGAAGAACTGGACATCGTCGATCAAAAGCAGATCGAGGGAGTGGTAACGCTCCTTGAACTCGTCGAAAGTCTTGCGCTGATACGCTTTGACCACATCCGAGACGAACTGCTCGGCATGGATGTAGAGAACTTTGGCGTCGGGCCGATCCGTCAACAGCCGATTGCCCACCGCATGCATCAAGTGCGTCTTGCCGAGGCCGACGCCGCCATAGATGAAAAGCGGGTTGTAAAGATGACCCGGCGTGGTCGCGACATGCATCGCCGCGGCGCGTGCCATGCGATTGGCCGTACCCTCCACGAGCGTCTCGAAAGTAAGGCCTGAATTTAGCCGGTTCTTGAACGCCGCTGGCGTCAGGTCTTCGCCCGGGCTCGGCAAGTCCCGCGGTACGTCGGCGTCGGACACGACGGTTAACGTCGTAGGCCGATTGACGATTTCCCGAGGAGCAAGCGCTAACTCAATAACCACGGGCTGGCCGTAGAGTTTCTCGGCCATCGATGCGATTTTTCCGGCGTACTGCGCGCGGATCCAGTCCAGCTTGAACCGGTTGGCGACGAAGACGGTGACGCGAGAGAAGTCATCTGCCACCCTTGCGGTCAGTGGCTTGATCCAGGTGTTGAATTGCTGTTCGGACAGCTCCTGCGCGAGCTGGTCGACGCAGGCTTGCCAAAGGCTGTCACCGACGCCGTCACTCGACATGGGTGCCCTGAAAAGTGGTTTGTCCCTCAGCCATCTTCCGTTTTCGTGTTGTGGATAGTCGCACCCGCGATGCGCGGCCGATTCTAACTTGTCAAAAACTTATCCACATCATTTCGGCGGTGCTCGAAGGGATGCAGATGGTCCAGAGGGATTGTGGGGCATCCGAATATTTGCGATAATCGCGGGTTTCCCTGAAAACCCTTTTGTGTGTTTCGGGGTATCTCGGGTCCATATCAGGTCTTCGGATCTGACTGGAGCTTGTGCCAAGGGGCGCAAATACCGGGAATGCCGGGTCATCCGGTCACATCAGGAAATCCATCATGAAACGCACCTATCAAGCATCCAAAACCCGCCGCGCCCGTACCCACGGATTCCTGGTCCGCATGAAGACCCGCGGTGGCCGCGCCGTCATCAACGCACGCCGCGCCAAGGGCCGCAAGCGCCTCGCCGTCTGACGGCACGCATCGGCACCGTTGCCAGTCGTACCGTTCGCGCCACGATCTTCTGACGGCGTCTTCCGGTTGGCTTCCATGCAGCGGCTCAAGACCCGCGCGCAATTTCAGGCTGTACTCGCAGGTGCCACCGTGGCACGCACTGCTCACTTTGCATTGCACCGTTGCACGCTTGACGTGCCTTCGGGCGCCACAACATCACTCTTCAATAAGCATGATGTGTGGGTCGGCGCGATGGTCCCCAAACGCTGGGCACGTCGAGCGGTGACCCGCAATGCAATCAAACGCCAGATCTACGCCATGAGCGCCGCCACGTCTGAAGGTTCGCTGCCGCGCGCGGCGCACGTCGTGCGTCTGCGCGCGGGATTCGATCGCAAGGCGTTCGTGAGCGCGACATCCGACAAGCTCAAGGCCGCCGTTCGCGCCGAACTTCAGCAATTGCTGGCACGAGCCGCCACGGCGGACGAATGATGCAGCGTCTGTTGATCGCCCTCGTGAAGGCCTACCGCCTGCTCCTGAGCCCTTGGCTCGGACAGGCTTGCCGCTTCGAGCCCACCTGTTCGGTCTATGCGATCGCTGCCCTTGAACAGCACGGCGCGGCAGTCGGAAGCTATCTCACGCTGCGCCGCATTGTCCGATGCCAACCCTGGTGTCAGGGCGGCCACGATCCGATTCCCCCCAAGGCCCAAGGCCCGACCTCGCAATCGAGATCGCTGTTCGCCTTTCTCACTACCGACGACAAGAAGTCTTCTTCATGAACGATATCCGCCGCACCATCTTGTGGGTGATTTTTGGTTTCTCGCTGGTGCTGCTGTGGGACCAATGGCAGGTCTACAACGGCCACAAGCCGACCTTTCTTCCGTCGGCCAAGACAGCCGCACCAGCCAATCCGCCGGTCGCGCCGGCCGCATCATCGGCCGGCAGCATGCCGGCTGCAGCTGGCACCACCACGAGCACGTCGGTGCCGGCGCAAGGCGCCGCAGCCGCCATCGGCGAAAAGGTGACTGTCTCGACGGACCTTTTCAAGGCGGTGATTGACGGCGAGGGCGGGACTCTGTCCGAACTGCAGTTGCTCAAGTTCGTCGACCAGACGAACAACGGCGGACTGGTGGAATGGGCGCGTCGTCTGGTTGGTTTGCCGGTCGCGCAGAACGAATCCAGGCCTGTGACATTGATGGAAAACGGATCGCCGGCGACGCGCTATGTGGCCCAGACCGGCCTGCTGAACCCGGTGGACACGGGTGATCGATTCCCCAATCACTTGACTCTGATGACTGCGCGCAGTGGTCCTCGCGAGTTGGCCGATGGCCAAAACACCCTGGAAGTGGCGTTCGAGTCACAGCCGGTAGGCGGCCTGAAGTACGTCAAGACTTACGTGTTCCAACGCGGCGACTATTCGATCCACGTCAAGCACCAGATCGTCAACGTGAGCGATCAGCCGCGCGATGCGCAGCTCTACCTGCAGTTCGTGCGCCACGGCACGGTCGCTTCCGGCACGATGTTCGGCACCAACACCTTCACCGGCCCGGCCATCTTCACCGAACAGAAGAAGTTCCAGAAGATCGCGTTCACGGACATCACCAAGAACAAGGTCGAGCTTCCCGGTCCTGCCACCAACGGCTGGGTGGCGATGGTGCAGCACTATTTCGTGTCCGCCTGGCTGCTCAACGTCCCGGGCAGCGATGCGATCAAGCGCGAGTTCCGCGTGGCGGATCTCGGCAACAACCTGTTCTCGGTCGCAATGGTTTTGGAGCTGCCCAAGCTTGCGCCAGGTGCTGCGCAAACCATCGACAGCAATCTGTTCGCCGGCCCAGAAGAAGAGAAGAAGCTTGAGGCACTCGCGCCGGGCCTCGAACTCGTCAAGGACTACGGCATTTTCGCGATCATCTCAAAGCCGCTTTACTGGCTCCTCAACCAGTTGCACGGCATCCTCGGCAACTGGGGCTGGTCGATCGTCGCACTGGTCGTGCTACTGAAGGCGGCCTTCTTCTGGCTCAATGCCAAGGCCTACGCGAGCATGGCCAAGATGAAGGCCATCAATCCGAAGATCATGGAAATGCGCGAGCGGCTGAAGGACAAGCCGCAGGAGATGCAGCAGGAGATGATGCGCATCTACCGCGAGGAGAAGGTCAACCCAATGGGCGGCTGCTTCCCGATCGTGATCCAGATCCCGGTGTTCATCGCGCTGTACTGGGTGCTGCTGTCCTCGGTCGAAATGCGCCACGCACCGTGGATTCTGTGGATCCATGACTTGTCGGCACCCGATCCCTGGTTCATCCTTCCGGTCGTGATGACCGCGACTTCGCTGTTCCAGACTTGGCTGAATCCGACACCGCCGGATCCGATGCAAGCCAAGCTGATGTGGATCATGCCGCTGGCGTTCAGCGTGATGTTCATCTTCTTCCCGGCCGGTCTGGTGCTGTACTGGATCACGAACAACGTGCTTTCGATCGCGCAGCAGTGGTTCATCAACAAGCGCCTCGGCGTGCTCGGCAACAAGCCCGCCAAGAAGTAGGGATCGACCCCACTCTCACCCATCAAGGGCCGCGCAAGCGGCCCTTCTTGCTGAAAATCACAGTCATGCTTGCGCGCCCCAGCGATCCGATCATTGCCATCGCCACCGCCTCCGGTCGTGGCGCCGTCGGGATCGTGAGGGTGTCCGGGCCGCAGATGGTGTCGCTGATAGCCGCAATCTGCGGGCGCAATCTCAAGCCACGCGAGGCGACCTACCTGCCCTTTCGCGATGCCGAAGGTGAGCCCATCGATCATGGCCTTGCGATCCATTTCCCGGCACCCAACTCCTTCACCGGCGAGGACGTGCTCGAACTGCAGGCACACGGCGGAACGGTTGTCCTGCAACTCTTGCTCGCACGCTGCCTGGAGGCTGCTGCCGAATTCGACCTCGAAACCGCGCAACCTCGACTCGCCGGCCTGCGCGTGGCCGAACCGGGCGAGTTCAGCCAGCGTGCCTTCCTGAACGGCAAGATCGATCTAGCCCAGGCGGAAGCCATCGCCGACTTGATCGACGCCAGCACCGAAGCCGCCGCACGCAGTGCGGGCCGGTCGCTGTCCGGGGCATTCTCGAAAGAAATCCACACGCTGCTCGACGCGCTGGTCCGTCTGCGGATGCTCGTCGAAGCGACGCTCGACTTTCCTGACGAAGAAATCGATTTCCTCCAGGAGGCCGACGCAGTGGGGCAACTGGCGTCGCTGAAATCCCAGTTGGGCGCGGTGCAGCAGCGCGCCCGGCAAGGCGCATTGTTGCGCGAAGGCATCAAGGTCGTCATCGCCGGCCAACCCAATGCCGGCAAGAGTTCGCTGCTCAACGCCCTGGCAGGCGCCGAACTAGCCATTGTGAGTTCGGTCGCAGGCACGACGCGCGATGTCGTCTCGCAGACGATCCAGATCCACGGGGTTCCGCTCCATGTGGTGGATACGGCCGGACTGCGCGACAGCATCGACGAAGTGGAGCAAATCGGCATCGCGCGTGCATGGGGGCAGATCGAAGACGCCGATGCGCTGCTCTTCCTGCACGACCTCACACGCACGCCGTCGCCGGATTACGCGGAAGCGGATGCCGAGATCTCGCGCATCTTGGCGACGAAGTTGCCGGCGAGCGTCCCGGTGATCGACGTATGGAGCAAGCTGGACGCTGTGCCGTCCGCCCTGGCGTCTTCCGGCATCAGCATTTCGGCCCGGACCGGCTTCGGCATCGAAATGCTGCGCACCCGCCTGCTCGAAGTGGCGGGATGGCAGTCGGTTCCGGAAGGGGTCTACCTCGCAAGGGCGCGCCACGTACAGGCGCTGTCACGCGTCGAGGAGCACATCGACGCCGCTGCCGAGCACCTGGCCGCGAGGGCGCAATCCCTGGACCTGCTGGCCGAGGAACTGCGTCTCGCCCAGAACGCGTTGAACGAAATCACGGGCGAATTTGGTGCGGACGACCTCCTTGGCGTGATCTTTTCCCGCTTCTGCATCGGGAAGTAACCGAAAATGAAAGCATATGTGACAAGTGTCACCATGCATTTAAGCTTTCGCAGATACTCCGGGACGCATAGCAGGGGCCTACAACGATGTCATCCAGCATTCAAGATCTTTGCCGCGCGATCGCTCAGAACACCAGTTATGACGCCTTTGCGCCAGCGTTCACCGCGCAGCAATGGGAAACGGTGGGTTCCTATTTGCAGCCCCACGACCTGCCCGCGGGGCAGGTGCTGATCGACCAGGGTGCCATCGATCGCACCCTCTTTTTTATCGAACGCGGCGCTCTCAGCGTCCACCTGATCGGCGACAAGGGCCAGATGCAGCTGGCGATCCTGAATCCGGGATCGGTGGTGGGCGAAGGCGCGTTCTTTTCGAGATTGCCGCGCTCGGCCAACGTGGTTGCGACCGGCGCGGCCCGGGTCTGGCGCCTGACGGCGTTGCGATTTGCCGAGATGTCGAACCGGCAACCCAATCTTGCGCTGGAGCTCACGCTCGGGTTGGGCGCGGTGATTGCCAAGCGAATGGTGAACAAGCCGAAGCGGGTCGCGGTGACCTGAAGTCATGGCGGCGATATGCGCAGACTGCCGCACCGCCAATCGCGACGGCGCCAAGTTCTGCAAGGGTTGCGGCCACAGGATCAGGATCGCGCCACCGGACAACCCGGCTGAAAGCCGGTCGGACCTTGACGAGGACTGGCCCGCCACGCAGCGCATGTCGATGCGTCACGAACTGGATCACGTCGACGACTTGCCCCTGTCGCCGGAATCGCGCACACCGTTCCCACCCGCGCCACCACGGGGTGGTGGCTGGGAGGCGAATTCGGACAGCTCTCCTTCGACCAAGGTCGCCGGCGCGACCAAGACCGGAACGAACCGGATCGGGGTGTGGACCTTGCTGACGGCAATGATCGTTGGCGGTGGCTGGTACGCGTACAGCTCGCGAATCATCAATGGCCCGGCGAACATCCCGAGTCCAGCGGCAGTGGTTCTGCCGGCACCTGCGCCAGTCATTGCCGCGCCGGAGCCGGCTCCAGCAGAACTCTTGCCACCTCCGTTGACAGGGCTGGAGATCGTGCAGCCGCAAGCCACGCCAGCGAAGCCGGCCGTCACACCACCCAAGACACGCAAGGCCGCATCGGTCCGCGTTGCACCGCCACCGCCGGTCGTCACGCAGCCCGTTGCGCCCGCGTCGCCGCCTGCACCTGAGCCCGTCGCCCCAGCGAATCCGCAGACCGCTTGCGACGGACTGAATTTCTTCGCACGTGCGCGGTGCATGGCGGCGCAGTGCGCCAAGGCCGATTACAAGGCGCATCCCCAGTGCGAACCCGTGCGGCGCCAACAGCAAATCGACGAAGAGAAGCGGAATCCGTCGCTGCTCAACTGATCAGCGCCTGCCGGCATCAGCCCTTCTGCAGCTTGTCGATCGCCATCGCCAGCGCGCCCGGTTTGCCGGACAACACCAGCGTATCGCCGTCCGCGAGTACGGCTTCGGCCGTCGCTTCGGCCGTCTTCCCATCGCGGCGGCGCAGGCTGGCGACGCGCACGCCCAATGCCTCGAGCGCAAGCCGCGCAAGCGGCTGCCCGATAGCCCGCGCACCGGCCGAGAGCGTGAAGGTGTTGAGTCGCTCGTGGTCGACTTCGTCGGCCTTGTCGTCGTCGGCCCCGTGGAAGTACCCGCGCAGCAGGTTGTAGCGCGCATCTCGCTGGTCCTGGACCACGCGGATCACTCGGCGCATCGGCACGCCCACCAAGGCAAGGGCATGGCTGGCAAGCATGAGGGACCCTTCGATCGCCTCAGGCACCACTTCGGTTGCGCCGGCGGCCTGAAGTTTTTCGAGGTCGCGATCGTCCCGCGTCCGCACGATCACCGGCACCTGCGGTGCGTGGGAGCGAGTGTTCGCCAGCACCTTGAGCGCACCTGGCACGTCCTGATAGGTGACGACCACGGCGCTCGCACGCGCCAGGCCGGACGCCATCAGCGCCTGCAGCCGGGCCGCATCGCCAAAGACGACCGAGTCGCCGGCTGCTGCAGCCTGGCGCACGCGGTCCGGATCAAGGTCAAGCGCCAGGTACGGGATGCCTTCCCGCTCCAGCATTCGCGCGAGGTTCTGGCCGCAGCGCCCGTAGCCGCAGATGATCACGTGCTGCGCCGTATTGATCGTCTTGCGGGCGATGCTCGTCATCTGCAACGACTGCTGCAGCCAGTCGCTCGCGACCAGCTTTCGCACGATGCGGTTGCTGTACATGATGATGAAAGGTGTCGAGAGCATTGACAGCACCATCGACGCCAGAACCGGATTGATGAGCCATTCCGGCAACAGGCCACGGCCGTTTGCCAACGCCAGAAGCACGAATCCGAACTCGCCTGCCTGGGCCAGATACAACCCGGTCCGCAGCGAGACACCGGTCGTCGCACCCAGCATGCGCGCCAGCGCCGTGACCAGCGCCAGCTTGAAGGCCAGCGGTATCAGCAGCAGCGCTGCCACGAGCGCCAGACGCTGCACGACGACATGCCAATCGAGCGACATGCCGACCGTGATGAAGAACAGGCCGAGCAGCACGTCGTGGAATGGCCGGATGTCTGTTTCGACCTGGTGCTTGAACTCGGTTTCCGAAACCAGCATGCCGGCCACGAAGGCCCCCAGGGCCAGGCTCAGGCCCGCCAGCTGCGTGAGCCACGCCAGCCCGAGTGTGACCAGCAGCAGGTTGAGCATGAACAACTCTTCGCTGCGTCGACGCGCGACCAGCGTCAGCCACCAGCGCATGACGCGCGGCCCACCGTAAAGCAAAACGGCGATCAGGAAGGTCGCCTTGACCAATGCGAAGCCGATCGCCTTGAGCAGTGTTTCCGGAGGTGCGCCGAGGGCCGGGATCAGCACCAGCAGCGGCACCACTGCGAGATCCTGGAACAGCAGCACCCCCATGACGCGCTTGCCATGCTCGCTGTCGAGTTCGAGGCGTTCGGCCATCAGCTTGACGACGATCGCAGTGCTGCTCATGGCGAGTGCACCGGACAGCACGAGGGCCGTCTGCCAACCCAGGCGCCATTCCGGCGGCAGGGCCGCGCCGATCACCAGGGCGCCGGCGGTCGCGATGGCGATGGTCAACATCACTTGAAGAAGGCCGAGCCCGAACACGTGCCTATGCATCGCGCGGAGCTTGGGCAGGCTGAATTCCAGACCGATCACGAACATCAGGAACACGACGCCGAACTCGCCAAGGTGCTGGATGCCGTCGGAGTTCTGGGCCAGCGCGAAGGCGTGCGGTCCGATCAGCACCCCCGCCGTCAGGTAGCCGAGCATGGGCGGCAGCTTGAGAGAGCGGCACGCGACCACGCCGATGACCGCGGCCAGCAAGTACATCAGCGTCAGGTCGAACGAGGACATGGCCTGATGCTACTGAATGTCGAAGGGCTCCAGCGATCGGCATATCGGGCGCTGGCCCTGCCCGATAAAATCCCGCGATGAGCTTTCGCCCCGACTCGCCCTTGACGGCCGCCCCCGAAGCCACGCTCGCGCGGGCGCGCACCACGTTCGACATCGAGGCGGCGGCCGTGCTCGGCCTCAAGGAGCGCGTCGGACCGAGCTTTGTCGACGCGGTTCAAAAAATCCTCGAGGTGCGCGGGCGCGTCGTCGTCATGGGCATGGGCAAGAGCGGCCACGTTGGCCGGAAGATCGCCGCCACCCTTGCTTCGACCGGCACGCCGGCCATGTTCGTGCATCCTGCCGAGGCCAGCCACGGCGACCTCGGCATGATCAAGGCCGTCGATCTGGTTCTCGCCATCTCCAACAGTGGAGAGGTCGAAGAGCTCACCGTCATCCTCCCGGTCGTCAAGCGGCAAGGTGTGCCGCTGATCGCGATGACCGGCCGCGTCGATTCCACGCTCGCGCGCCACGCGGACATCGTGCTCGACAGCAGCGTCGAAAAGGAGGCTTGCCCTCTCAACCTCGCTCCCACGGCCAGTACGACCGCGCAAATGGCGTTGGGCGACGCGCTCGCCGTCGCCCTGCTCGACGCGCGCGGCTTCGGCACCGAGGACTTTGCCCGTTCGCACCCGGGCGGCGCCCTGGGCCGGAAGCTGTTGACGCACGTGGGCGATGTCATGCGGTCCGGCGACGACGTACCGCGCGTGGCACCCGGGGCCAGCCTGAGCGACCTGATGCGCGAGATGAGCGCCAAGGGGCTCGGGGCGACCGCAGTGGTCGACCCCGCCGGCCGCGCGATCGGCATCTTTACCGACGGTGACCTGCGCCGCCAGGTCGAGACCGGCGCGGACCTGCGCGCCCTTACTGCCGGCGACGTCATGCATGTCGGCCCACGCACGCTGCGCGCCGATGCGCTGGCCGCCGAAGCTGCGGAGCTCATGGAGCAGCATCGCATCACCAGTGTGCTGGTGGTTGACGCATCCGGCGTCCTGATCGGTGCGCTCAGCATCAACGATCTGATGCGCGCGAAAGTCATTTGATGGCAGTCGAATTCAGGGCAGAGACCCTGCTTTCCGCACAGGACATTCGCGTCGCATTCTTCGATGTTGATGGTGTGCTGACCGACGGCGGCGTCTACTTCAGCGAACACGGCGAAACGCTCAAGCGCTTCAGCATCCTCGACGGCTACGGTCTCAAGCTGCTGCGCGCGGCGGGCATCACGCCGGCGGTCATCACCGGGCGCGACTCGAAACCGCTGCGCGTGCGGCTCGAAGCGCTGGGCATCCAGCATGTCCGCTACGGCACCGAGGACAAGCTCCCGGCTGCCGAGGCGATGCTCGCACTGCTGGGCACCGATTGGAAACATGCCGCCGCAATCGGCGACGACTGGCCCGACCTGCCCGTGCTGGCGCGCGTCGCGTTTGCGGCAGCGCCGGCCAACGCCCATGCGGAGGTGCGTGCCATTGCCCATCACGTCACAAGTGCACGCGGCGGCGAAGGCGCGGCGCGGGAGTTCTGCGACGTGCTCTTGACCGCTGGCGGGCACTACCGCCGGCTTCTGGATGGTGCGCGGGGCCTGCCCGCATGAAGTCGGCTTGGAGCTTGCTGCGCGACGGACTCGATCGCGTCACGATTTACCTGCCGCTCATCCTGACCGCCACCTTGGCGATGGGCACTTACTGGCTGGTTCGCAACGCGCCGAAACTGCTGGAGCCCGCACCCAAGGAGACGCTGGTGCACGAACCCGATTTCTTCATGCGTGGCTTCGTGGTCAAGAGCTTCCAGCCGAACGGCGACCTGCGCACCGAGATCTTCGGCAAAGAGGGGCGTCATTACCCGGACACGGACACGCTCGAGATCGACGACGTGCGGTTTCGCTCCATCTCGGACCAGGGGTTGATCATGCACGGGTCGGCGAATCGCGGTCTGTCCAATGGGGACGGCACCGAGATACAGCTGTTCGGCAATGCGATCGTGATTCGAGATGCAGCCACCTCGACCAGCGGCACCCCGCTGCCGCGGCTGGAGTTCCGTGGCGACTTCCTGCACGCCTTTACCGACACGGAGCGCGTCAAATCCGACAAGCCGGTCATCCTGACGCGTGGAGTGGACAAGTTCACGGCCGACTCGATGGACTACGACAACGTGACGGGCGTCGCCAATCTGCGAGGCCGCGTACATGGACTCCTGGTGCCGTCCTCGGCCGTGCCGACGCCGGCGCCGAAGCACTGACGCCAAAACATGACGGCTCTCGCTTTCATCACTGGCGCGTCCAGCGGCATTGGGCAGGCGCTGGCGGCGCGCTTCTACGAAGCGGGCTACGACCTCGCACTGGTCGCCCGGCGTACTGCTGAGATCGAGGCATGGGCCGTGGAGCGGCAGATCGATCCTCGTCGCTGCCAGATCTACAACGCCGACGTGGCCGAGGTCGACAGCATCGTCGCGGCCGGAAACGCATGCCTGGAACGCCAGGGCGTCCCCGACGTGGTGATCGCCAATGCCGGCATCAGCGTGGGCATGGACACCGCGGAGTACGGCGACCTCGATGTGCTCGCCCGAACATTGGCGATCAACAACATTGGCCTCGCGGCGACCTTCCACCCCTTCATCCGGGCCATGCAGGCACGGCGCAGCGGCCGTCTGGTGGGGATCGGCAGCGTTGCCGCGATACGTGGTCTGCCGGGGCACGGCGCCTACTGCGCGAGCAAGGCCGGCGTCGTGGCGTATTGCGAAAGCCTTCGCGGCGAAATGCGCGCCAGCGGTGTCAAGGTGGTGACGGTCTCGCCGGGCTATGTCGATACGCCTCTGACCCAAGGCAATCGCTATGGCATGCCCTTCCTGATGCAACCGGCCGATTTCGCAGACAAGGCGTTCCGTGCCATCGAGTCCGGTACCAGCTACCGTGTGATTCCCTGGCAGATGGGCGTGGTCGCGAAGATCCTGCGCCTGCTTCCGAATGCAGTGTTCGATCGCGCGCTGCAAGGCCGCGGGCGCAAGAAGCGCGCTGGCGAATAGCCGTTAGCCATCAAAAAAGGCTCCCTAGGGAGCCTTCTTGCTGTTTGACGTCGGTCAGAGTCGATCAGTAGCCGCTGTTGCCGCCATTGCCACCGCCGTAGCCACCGCGACCACCGCCGCCGCCACGCGGGCCAGCGCCATAGGGACTGCGGAAGCCGCCGTCGCCACCACCGCCACCGCTGCGGCCGCCACCCCCGTAGCCGCCACCGCCGCCGCCGTAACCACCGCCACCGCTGCGGCCACCGCCGCCGCCGCCACCGTATCCGCCGCCACCGCCGCCGTAACCACCACCACCGCCGCCGTAGCCGCCGCCACCGCTACGGGGGGGACGAGCTTCCATCGGGCGAGCTTCGTTCACCACGACGCTGCGACCGCCCAGGGGCTGACCGTTCATGCCGTTGATCGCAGCTTGTGCCTCGGCGTCGCTGCCCATTTCCACGAAGCCGAAGCCCTTGGAGCGGCCGGTATCACGCTCCATCATGACTTTGGCGCTGGTGACGGCACCGAATTGGCCAAAAGCCTGCTCGAGATCGCCGTCACGCACCGAGTAAGGCAGATTACCGACGTACAGTTTGTTGCCCATCAAGGGACTCCTATAAACACATAAAAAAAGCGATGGAGTCCCGAGAGCACCGCTCGGCGAAAAACTTCGCCAAGTTGCGCGAAACTGACCGATCACCCAATCGCCTCCTTCAAATCCGGAGGGAGGCTCGCGCATTATGTGGGAAATACAGGTTGCGCAAGTAGGAATTTGCCCGGACTGATACCGCCGTCAAAAATAAACTGCAAGTTGGCGCACGCTTACAACACGCTGCCACGCCACGCTACAATCGCGCGGTCATTGGGGAGTAGCCGCCTTCCATTGCGAGAAGGGTTTGCGTCAACAGACTTGTCCTACACCTTGTGGGATATGGCGTAAGCAGCGTGCAGCCTGGCGAGACCTTTGACCGTGCGACTTCGGGATTCGGCCGAGTTGTCGTGCGGTCAATTGCGTCTTTCGGCCGTTGGAATCCCTATTCATGGAAGCTTTTTTCGTTGCAACCGGCGTGGTCGCTCTCGCCGAAATGGGCGACAAGACCCAACTCCTTTCGCTCGTGCTCGCCGCGAGATTCCGCAGGCCTTGGCCGATCGTCCTCGGCATCCTCACCGCCACCATCCTGAACCATGCACTGGCCGGCGCCGTAGGGAACTGGGTGACGCATTTCCTGGGGCCGGTCGTCCTGCGCTGGATACTCGGTGGTTCATTCATCGCGATGGCGTTGTGGATGCTCATTCCCGACAAGCTCGATGAGGACGAAGTCCCCAAGTCTTCACGCTTCGGCGTTTTCGGAACCACGGTGATTGCCTTCTTCCTCGCGGAGATGGGCGACAAGACGCAAATCGCGACGGTGATGCTTGCTGCGCGCTACGCGGATGCCTACGTGTGGGTCGTACTCGGCACGACGCTCGGAATGATGCTTGCGAACGCGCCGGTCGTGTGGCTGGGTGAACGCATCGTCAAGCGCGTGCCCATCAAGCTCGTGCATGGCATCTCTGCCGTCATCTTTCTCGTCCTGGGTGTGATCGCGCTCATCGACTGGGGCTAAACGACGGATCGGCATATACTTCCAAGACGCGCCGATTTGCTCCAGCTTGCGGGCGCTTAATAAATGCAGCTAAAGACGGATGCCGGACCCGGCTCGTTTTTGGCGAGGCCGGGTCTTTTCATTCATGTCGTTCGTCGTCACTCCGCAATCGATGCAGTTCGCCGGCCCGCTGGCCCTGACCAGCGGCGCTTCGATCTCCGACTACACCCTCGCCTACGAAACCTATGGCGAGCTCAATGCCGATCGCAGCAATGCGGTGCTGGTGTGCCACGCACTCAACGCGTCGCACCATGTCGCCGGGGTCTATGCAGGGCAGGACAAGTCCGAGGGCTGGTGGGACAACATGATCGGTCCCGGCAAACCGGTCGACACAGACCGCTTCTTCGTCATCGGCATCAACAACCTCGGTTCCTGCTTCGGCTCGACCGGCCCGATGCATCTCAATCCGGCGGCGACCGGCCGTGCTTATGGCGCCGACTTTCCCGTGGTCACGGTGGAAGATTGGGTCAACGCCCAAGCCGCGTTGCTCGACGCGCTGGGCGTCCGCTCGCTTGCTGCCGTGATGGGCGGCAGCCTCGGCGGCATGCAGGCACTCTCGTGGACGCTCCAGTATCCCGAACGCGTAAGGCATGCCGTGGTGGTGGCCAGCGCCCCGAGTCTCACCGCGCAGAACATCGCATTCAACGAAGTGGCTCGCCGCGCGATCGTGACCGACCCCGATTTCAACGGCGGCCACTTCTACGAGCATGGCGTCATCCCCAAGCGCGGCCTTCGCATCGCGCGAATGATCGGCCACATCACCTACCAGAGCGACGACCTCATGAACGAGAAGTTCGGTCGTGCCCTGCGCAGCGCGGTCGAGGGCAGTGCCGCGAACACGGACTTTCTCTATTCGACACAAGAGGTCGAGTTCCAGATCGAGAGTTACCTGCGCTACAACGGCGACAAGTTCAGCGAGTACTTCGACGCCAACACCTACCTGCTGATCACGCGCGCACTCGACTACTTCGACCCCGCGCGAGCCTACGGCGGTGACCTTCGCGCAGCACTGGCGAAGGCGGCGGCCAAGTTCCTGCTGATCAGTTTCACGACCGACTGGCGATTTGCCCCGGCACGCAGCCGCGAGATCGTCAAGGCGCTGCTCGACAACCGTCGCAACGTGAGCTATGCCGAGATCGATGCGCCGCACGGCCATGATGCCTTCCTGCTCGATGATGTGCGCTACATGAGCGTTGTCCGTTCCTATTTCGAGCGAATCGCGCAGGAGCCTGCCGCGCCACGGACACCTACGGGAGTCGCACAGGCATGAGCGATCTCGACACTCAACAGCTCATCGCGCGGCTCGTGCCCAAGGGTTCACGCGTGCTGGACCTGGGCTGCGGCGACGGCGCGTTGCTCGATCTGCTGCAGCGCGAGCGCGACTGCACCGGCTACGGCGTCGAGATCGCAGATGGCAACGTGCTGCAGTGCGTGCGTCGCGGCGTCGATGTGATCCAGCTGAACCTGGATGAAGGCCTCGCGATGTTCGACGATGCGTCCTTCGACGTGGTGCTTCAGATCGATACCTTGCAGCACCTGCGCAATGCCGAGGTGATGCTGCGCGAAACCGCCCGCGTCGGCCGCATCGGAATCGTTGCCTTTCCGAACTTCGCGCATTGGCCCAACCGCATCAGCGTCGCGCGCGGCCGCATGCCGGTGACGCGTCGACTGCCCTACCAGTGGTACGACACCCCCAATATCCGTGTCGGGACTTTCAAGGACTTCGGCGTGCTCGCGCGCAAGAACCGCCTGCGTGTGCTCGATGCCTTTGGCCTGGAGGGCGGACACGAAGTGCGTTGGCTTCCCAATGCGCGCGCCAGCACGGCGGTGTTCAAGTTCGAACGCGGCGAATAGGCGTCGACAACCCGACCCCATGCCCTTCACTCTTGCTGCCCCGACCCACAGCGAGCTGATCATCAAGAAAAGCCGGTTCATTGGCTGCGTCCAGTCCGCCGCCGATCGCGATGCGGCGCAAGCGGTCGTGGCTGCGCTGCGCAGCGAACACCCCGGAGCCGCCCATGTCTGCTGGGCGCTGATGGCCGGCGGTCAATCGGCGGCCAATGACGACGGCGAACCTGGCGGCACTGCGGGGCGGCCCATGCTCGAAGTGCTTCGGCACCACGAACTTGAAAGCGTGCTCGCGACCGTCGTGCGCTATTTCGGGGGCGTCAAGCTTGGCGCGGGCGGCCTTGTACGCGCCTATACCGACAGCGTCGCGCAAGCGCTCCTCGGCGCAACGCTCGTTCCGCTGGTGCGACAGCGCACTCTGCATTGCGCCGTCGCCTATGCGCTCGAAGGCCTTGTGCGCCGAGAAATCTCCGCGATCGGTGGTTCGCTCGGCGAGGTGCGTCACGAAAGCCTGGTGCATTTCTCGTTCACCCTTCCCGATCCGGTCGCGGATGCGTTCATTACGAGGCTCGACGATGCCGCGCAAGGGCGCGTGGCATGGCTGTGCGAGTGATTTCTTGATTTCGTCAATTGCGCGGGCGCAAACGCAGAGCACAAAAGTTCGCAAGACTCGCGCTTTGGACTTATTCAGTTACGCATCTTGCGCAATGAAGTGCTGCCATCCGTGAAGGGGTTCTTACGATAGCCAATTTCGAGGAGCTACCCATTGGCTACACAGTCCCCCTTCTTCGGCAAACGTGATCGCGACGCCGAAAATCTCACTTCCCGCCCCGCGCCGCTGATGGGTTCCGGTACCAATCTTTCCGGTACGCCTGTCAGCCCGTCCACGCTCACCACGCAGGCTGCCAATGCGGTCGCCAGCGTCGCCGCCGCCAAGGAAGGCGGCAGCAAACTGACCGTCGGCCCCAACATCAAGCTCAAGGGCGTCGAGATCACGGATTGCGACACGCTGGTCGTCGAGGGCCTCGTTGAAGCCACGATGGATTCGCGCGTGATGCAGATCGCCGAACAAGGCGCCTTCAAAGGCTCGGCCGAGATCGACATCGCGGAAATCCGCGGCCTGTTCGACGGCAACCTCACGGTTCGCGAGAAGCTGGTGATTCACTCCACCGGCAAGGTCACCGGCAAGATCCGCTACGGCAAGATCATCATCGAGGAAGGTGGCCAGCTTTCCGGCGAGATCACCTTCGGCGCAGCGCCGGCGGGCAGCAGCAAGCCCGCAGCGACCCTGCAAGCCGCGGCCTGACCCGCGTCAGCCGAGTCGTTCGATCAAGGCACCGGCAGCCGCCGGTGCCTTTTCTTTTGCGCCGTTGATAAAGAAGACGAACACGTCGCGTGCATTCGAAGCGCCGGACTTGCCTTCCTCGACATGCGGCAGTGACGAAGGTGTGCCGCCCTTGGACCAGGTCTTCGCGGCCTCGGCCCATTCGTCCAGCGACTTCGGCGTGTATCCGGACGCATGCTGCGCGTCACTGTTCATCAGGCGCGCATAGACGAAATCGCCGGTCAGGTCGGCAAACGACGGGAACTTGGGCGAATCGGTAAAGACCGTCGCAACCTTGTGCTCGCGCGCAAGCGCGAGGTACTCGGGCGAGCGAAAGCTGTCGTGGCGCACGTCCAGCACGTGACGCAGCACACGGCTTCCTTCCTTCTTCGGCAACAACGCCAGAAAGGCCGCGAGGTCTTCGGGATCGAACTGCTTGGTCGGCATGAACTGCCACACGATGGGGCCGAGCTTCTTGCCGAGCTCGCCGACGCCGCTGTCGACGAAGCGCTTGATCGAATCGCCCGCCGTGGCGAGTTGCTTGCGATTGGTCGAAAAGCGCGACGCCTTCATCGAGAACACGAAATCGTCCGGCGTCTCGTCGTGCCACTTCTTGAAAGTCGCCGGCTTGAACGTGCTGTAGTAGGTGCCATTGACCTCGATGGCCGTCACATGACGGCTGGCGTAGTTGAGTTCCTGGGCATGCGGCAGCCCGGCCGGATAGAAGTTGTTGCGCCACGGCTCGAAGGTCCATCCGCCCACGCCGACCCGTATCCGCTGCGATGCTTCGGTCATTTCAGGCCCTTCCTTGCAATCTCTGTGGTCTGGCAAAGGCGAACTTGGGGGTGCGCAAGCATGGCATTCCTCGGAAGCGATGGCGAAGCCCGCCTTTTATCCCATCCGCCCAGAGCTTGCCACCTGCGCACAATGGGCCAAGACGCACTAACATCATTCTCCCCACCCCGCGGAGTACCTCCATGAACGCCCCCCTCCACCGCGAAATGCCCGCCGGCCTGCTCGACGCCGGGCGCGCGCTGTCTGACGTCTCCTCCCAGTGGGACAACGACATCGTCAAGCAACTCACCGACTACATCGCCATACCGGCCAAATCACCGGGTTTCGACAAGGAGTGGGTGCAGAACGGCCATCTAGAAACCGTCATGCGCAATGCCGCCGCATGGGTCGAAGCCCAGAAGGTCGAAGGCCTGAAGCTCGAGGTCGTGCGACTCGAAGGCCGCACACCGGTGCTCTTCTTCGAAGTGCCGGCCACGGGCACGGACATGAAGGAGACCGTGCTGATGTACGGCCACCTGGACAAGCAGCCCGAGTTCACCGGCTGGCGCAACGACCTCGGCCCGTGGACGCCCAAGTACGAAGACGGCCTGCTGTACGGTCGCGGCGGCGCCGACGACGGCTATGCGGTGTATGCCAGCGTCGCGGCCATCCAGGCGCTGAAAGCCCAGGGTGCGGCGCATCCGCGCATCGTGGGCCTGGTCGAAACGTGCGAGGAGTCCGGCTCCTACGACTTGCTTCCCTATGTCGATGCACTGCGCCCGCGACTGGGCGACGTGTCGCTCGTCATCTGCCTGGATTCGGGCGCGGGCAACTACGACCAGTTGTGGCTCACCACTTCGCTGCGGGGCATGGCGAGCGGCACGCTGAAGGTCGAGATCCTGACCGAGGGCGTGCACTCGGGCGATGCTTCGGGGTTGGTGCCTTCGAGTTTCCGCATCATGCGACAGGTCCTTGACCGGCTTGAAGACAGCAAGACCGGTCGCCTGCTGCCCGAGAGCTTCCATTGCGCCGTACCCGCCGAGAGGTTGTCGCAGGCCAAGGCGACGGCGACGATCCTGGGCGAAGAGGTCTACAAGCGCTTTCCGTGGGCGCACTACGACTGCGGCGGCGCCAGCGCTTTTGCGCTGCCGACCACGACGGACCCGGTGGAAGCGCTGCTCAATCGAACCTGGAAGCCCACGCTTTCCGTCACGGGCGCCGAAGGCTTCCCCGCGTTGAAGGATGCCGGCAACGTGTTGCGCCCCTACACCGCGTTCAAGCTGTCGTTGCGTCTGCCGCCGCTGGTCGATGCGAGCCAGGCTGTGCAAGAGCTCAAGTCCCTGCTCGAAGACAACGCGCCTTACCAAGCGAAGGTCACCTTTGAAAGTCACGGCGGCGCGACTGGATGGAACGCGCCCGACACAGCGCCTTGGTTCGAACACGCGCTCAATGCCGCGTCGCAGGCGCATTTCGGCGCGAACTGCGGGTACATCGGACAAGGCGGAACGATCCCGCTCATGAATATGTTGAGCGTTGGCTTCCCGAAGGCCCAGATGATGGTCTGCGGCGTGCTCGGCCCCAAGAGCAATGCGCACGGGCCCAACGAGTTCCTGCACGTGCCCTATGCGAAGAAGCTGACGGCGGCGGTGGCTGAAGTCATTGCGGCGTTACCTGCCGCCAGCGGCGTCGCTGCTTGAGCGCGCAACCGGCGCAACACACGCTGCGCACGCCGGACGGCGAAACGCTGGTAGTGCATGCCTGGCCCGCCGGGCTTGGCGCCGCCAGGGCCGTCGTCGTCATCGTTCACGGGCTCGGCGAACACGCTCGCCGCTATGCGCATGTCGCTCAGCGACTCAATGCCTGGGGCTTCGACGTGCGCGCCGTGGATCAGCATGGCCATGGGGCTTCGACCGGCGCCCGCGGCGGTTTGCCGACGGTGACCCGGCTCCTCGAAGACCTGGCGCTCGTGCTCGATGACGCAAGGCGCAGCCATCCGGGACTGCCTGTGGTCTTGCTGGGTCATAGCCTCGGCGGCTTGGTGGCTGCGAGTTTTGTCGCGCGCGAGGTGCGCGCAGTGGATGCGCTGGTGCTTTCGTCTCCAGCACTCGACCCGGGACTGAGCGGGTTTCAGAAGCTCCTGGTTGCAGTGCTTTCGCGGCTTGCGCCCGATCTGCGCGTGGGCAATGGACTCGACCTCAAGTACCTGTCGCACGACCCCGCTGTGGCGGAAGCTTATCGCGCGGACCCACTGTGCCACGACCGTATCGGCGCTCGGTTGGCAAGGTTCCTCGCCGATGAGGGTGCCACGGTGCAATCGGCCGCGGCCGGCTGGCGGGTGCCGACGCTGTTGATCTATGCCGGCGACGACCGCCTGGTTCGTCCCGCCGGCAGCCGCACATTCGCAGCCGCAGCGCCAGCGTCGGTGGTGAGCACGACCTGCTTTCCGGCGCACTTTCACGAGATCTTCAACGAGAACGACGCGGAGCCCGTGTTGGACACGCTCGCGCGCTGGCTGAACGAACGCTTCCTGAGCGCTTAGGCGACTGCAGTCGCGGACGCCGCGCGCCGTCGAGCAAGCCACAGCAGCGCAACGCCCGTCAACACCACAGGCACCAGCGAGCCGAAATTCAGCAAGCGCCAGCCCTGCGTCGTGACCAGCACGCCCGACGTGAAAGAGCTGATCGCGAGCGTCGCGAACATGCAGAAGTTGAGCGCGCCTTGCGCCCGGTCCTTTTCCTCGGCCGTGTACGCAATGAGCGACAGCGTCGTGCTGCCCGTGAAGAGGAAGTTCCAGCCCACCCCGAGCATGAACAGCGCGATCACGAACTGATGCAGGTCCACGCCGGAGAGCGCCACTGCGATACAGCCGAGATTGAGCAGCAGCCCCACGCCCATCACCGGCAGCGCGCCGATCCGCCGAATCAGGTGTCCTGTGAAAAAGCCCGGCGCAAACATGCCGATCACGTGCCATTCGAGGACAAGTGCGACGTCTTCGAACGGAAGGCTGCACACCTGCATGGCGATGGGCGTCGCGGCCATCAGCAAATTCATCACACCGTAGCCGAGCGCGCCGGAGACCGCAGCCACGATGAACACCGGCTGGCGCGCAATCTGGGAGAGCGGTCGGCCGCCTGTGGTCGCGCTCTTGACCGGCGGCGCAGGAAAATCGATGAACTGCATCATCGCCATCGAGACCAGCGCAATCAGCGCGAGGGCCAGGTACGCACCTGCGAAAGGCACCGCGAACCAGTTGCGGGTCACCGCGGCGAGATTCGGACCCGCCACCGCGCCGATCAGACCGCCAGCCATGACGAGCGAGACCGCCTTTTCTTGCCACCCGGGAGCGGCGAGCTCCGCCGCGGCAAAACGATAGAGACTGGCGTTGGCGTTGTAATAGCCGGCGACCACTGTCGCAAAGCAGAGAAGCCAGAAGTCCTTCCACACAGCGGCCTGCGCGCACAGCAGTGCCGAGACCAGAGCCACGGCAATGCCGATCTGGAACGAACGTCGCCGCCCGAGGCGCTGCTGCGTCTTCGCCACGAGACCGGTTGCCAGCGCGCCGCCCACCACATAACCCATGACCGGCAGCGTCGCCATCCAGCCACGCGGCGCGAGTGCCAGCCCGACGAGACCATTGATCGCGATGAATGTGACGTTGTTCGTCAGGAACAGGCCTTGGCAGATGGTGAGCAGCCAGAGATTGCGATTCATGGGGATGGACGTTGCGGGGGGAGACAGAAAAATGGCGCCGCACGGCGCCATTTGTTTGCAAGGATCGGCACGCCGGCCGTCAGCTCTTCTGAAGCAAGCCGCTCAGTGATGACAACAGATCGTCGTGATTGCCCAGGCCCTCGGTCGGCACCTGGCCCTTCGGCGTCAGGTGGTCGATCAACGTCGGCAGCAGCGTGGCGAGCATCGGCAACAAGGTCGCACTGTTGACGCCGAGCTTTTGCGCGATGCCGGAGATGACGTCGCTGCCCAGCACGTCCTGCAACTGGCCGCCGGAAATGGGCGCGTTCTCGCCCTTGCCGATCCACGAGTTGACGACGTCACCCATTCCGGCCTGCTCGAACTTGGACACCAGCCCGCCCAAGCCGCCGGTTTCGCCGTTGTTGGCCAGGAGGCCGCCTAGCGCGCCGGCAATGCCGCCGAGGTCTCCCAGCCCGCCCGGGCCGCCGAGATTCCCGAGACCGCCTTCCTGAGGCTGCGGCTGCGGCTGCGCACCGCCGAGCACTTGACCGAGTACCGAATCGAGCAATCCCATGATGAGCTCCTGAAGCAATGAGGTGTGTGGAACGCGGACCTACTTGGAACGCGGTGGCCGCTTGGCCAGCAGGGGCTCGCTCACGCCCTGTACGCCGACCAGTCCAAGCACGGTCACGAGGGCATTCTGCGCGCCCTTCCACCCGTCTGTCACGTCGATCCATTCGGACAGTGCATGAAAGCCGCCAGTCTTGCCCCCGCTGCCGATGATGATGGCCGGAATGCCCAGGGACATCGGCACGTTCGCATCCGTGCTGGCGCCAGACAGCAGCGTCTTGTGGCCAAACGCGGCATTCGAGCGGACAACCGCCTCGACGATCACCGAGTCCGACCCCGTGCGGCCGCCGGGGCGATCACCGATCAGCTTGCTCGATGCGCTCAGCGTCGTGACGTTCCAGCGCTTGTTTTCCTCGGCCACCGCTTCGTCGATCGCGGCCAGCACCTTCTTTTCGGTGTCGAGCAGCGCGCCCATCTCGTCGGAGCGGATGTCCACCGCCATTCGCGCATCGGGCGCGATGGTATTGACGGACGTACCGCCGCTGACGGTTCCGACCGTGAAAGTGGTCTTGGGAAAGCTTGGCGTCTTGATGTCGGCGATCCTGGCGATGGCGCGGCCCATGCCGTGAATGGCGCTGGGCACCTGGCCGAAGGCCACGTAGCTGTGGCCGCCCGGACCCTTGAAGGTCACCTCGTAACGATGGCTGGCCGTGCCGAGCACCACCGCGTTGCCGTCCGACGCGGGCTCGAGCCCGACCATGCCGTCGATGTCCGGATGGTCGCGAAAGATGGCCTTCATGCCGCGCAGGTTGCCGAGTTCTTCCTCGCCGACATTGCCGACGAACATCAAGTCGCCGACCGTCTGTATCCTGTTGTTGTTCAGCACCTTGAGCCAGGACAGCAGCACGGAAAGGCCGCGCGTATCGTCCGAAATGCCGGGCGCGTGAAGCTTGCCGTCGTGTTCCTTCACCTTGACGTCGGTGCCTGCCGGGAAGACGGTGTCGAGATGCGCCGAGATCAGCAGCGTCGGCCCGTTGCCGCTGCCCTTGCGCACGCCGATGACATTGCCTTCGGCGTCAATCCTGGCGTCGGTCAGGCCCAACGCCTTGAGGCGCGCGAGAAACGCCTCGGCGCGCTTCTGTTCCTTGAAAGGCGGCGCCTCGATCTCTGTGAGCAACTTCAGGTCGTCGATCGAACGCTCGTGGTCCGCCTTGACCGCATCGAGCAACTGCTTGATGTCCGGTGCGGCCATGAGCTGGGTGTAGGCCTGGTCGACCGCCGGCCGAACCTGCGAGGGTGTCGGCGCCACGGCGGATGTCTGGGCGTGCACGCCGCTGGCGTTACAGAGCACGGCAAGCATGACGGGCGCCATGCGCAAGGAAATGGAACAGGATGACATGGTGCTGCCGTGATGAAAACGAATTGAAAAGGGACGGGTTCCGGTACTACCCACCGGACAACAGCGCGAGTGCAGCCAGCGCGGCAGTTTCGGCACGCAAGACACGTAGACCTAGCGTGAGCGGCGCAAACCCGCGAGCGATCGCTTCTTTTTCCTCCGAAGCGCTCAGCCCGCCTTCCGGACCGCTCAGCACCCACGCGGCGCGGGGATCGCCCGACATGGCGTCACGCACGGGTCGGGTTCCTTCGGCAAGGCTCAGGATGAATCGCGCGGCATCGTCCGCAGGCGCTCCGAGCCAACCTGCCAGCGGCCGAACGGGGTGGATCAACGGCACACGGTTACGCCCGCATTGCTCGCATGCCGCGATCGCAATCGCTTCCCAGTGAGCGCGCTTCTTGTCGGCGCGTTCGCCTGCGAGCCGCAGCACGCCGTGCGCCGTCATGAGCGGCTGGATGCTCGCGACGCCGAGTTCGGTGGCTTTTTCGATCAACCAATCCATGCGCTCGTTGGCCGGCATTCCGACCGCCAGATGCACCACACGAAAGGCCTCGCGCTCGATGGCCGTACGCGCGCCGACCTGGACGTCGACGTCGCTGCGTCCCATGCGCTCCACCGTCGCTGCGAACTCGCCGCCGCTGCCGTCGAACAGGATCAACGCGTCGCCGGGTTGCATTCGAAGCACCTGGACGTGGCGCGCAGCGCCGGGCGGCAGCGTGAGCGCGCTGTTCTCGGTCAGCGCCACGGCGCAGTGAAAACGCGCCGTCACATGCGTCCGTAGGCAAAGCCGCTCATCGGCTGCGTGCCTTCGATCTCGTCGATCACGCGCAGCAAGGGCGTGAGTTCGCGGTAGCGGCCGGCCGTAGCCCGGATGTAGGCGATGAACCGCGGCGTATCGGCCAAATACTTCGGCTTGCCGTCACGCAGCGTGAGTCGCGCAAAGATGCCGGCCACTTTCAGATGGCGTTGCAGCCCCATCCATTCGACGGCGCGGTAGAACGCGCCAAAATCGGCGTCGACCGGCAGACCGGCCTTGCGGGCCTGCTCCCAGTAGCGGACCGTGATATCGACCACGAATTCTTCATCCCAGCTCAGGAATGCATCGCGCATGAGACTTGCGATGTCATAGGTGATCGGGCCATGAACCGCGTCCTGGAAATCCAGCACGCCGAGCGCGGGGCCATCGTTGACCATCAGGTTGCGGGGCATGAAATCGCGATGCACGTACACGCGTGGCGAGGCAAGGTTGCTCTCCACGATGAGTCCGAAGCTGCGATCGAGGCGCTCCTTGAGCTGACCCTCCACGGGCAGGCCACGATGCTGCGCGATGTACCACTGCGGGAAAAGCGCCAGTTCGCGCTCGAGCAACGTCCGATCGTAGGGCGGCAGAACATCCGGCTTCGATGCCAGTTGCCACCGGATCAGCGCATCGATCGCCTGGTCGTAGAGGGGGCGCGCCGCGCCGGAATCTGCGGGATCGATCACGTCCAGCATGGTGTGAACGCCCAGGTCGTCGAGCAGCAGGAATCCATTGGCCCGATCCCATTCGAGCACGGTCGGCGCCGTGACACCGGCATCGGCCATGAGCTTGGCGACCTGCACGAATGGCGCGCTGTTCTCCTCGGTGGGCGGCGCGTCCATGACGATGCGGGTGGGTCCGCCGCCGCTCGTGTCCACTCGGAAGTAGCGCCGGAAGCTGGCGTCGGCTGAGGCGAGTCGCACGGTCTGCGGCAGCAGTTGGCGCGACGGTGCGATGCGCTCCATCCAGAGGTTGAACGCCTGAGCGCGGGCCGGATCGGTCCACGCCGGGGAAGGAAGGGGCGTCGCGGCGCCGCTGGCCGGGGGCAAAGAGGCTGTCATGGATAATTGATTCTACAAATCCGCCTCGCGCGGACCTTCTCAACTCGACGGCCTTCGGCGCCGCCCTTCCCCTCCAGACGATATTTATTCCGTACCGATGCCTGACCTGAACCGAGCCGCCTGGCGCCGGTGCCGCCCGCCTTTGCCGCTGGCGGTGCTGTCGCTTGCACTGCTGCATGCGCAAGTCGCGCGGGCGCAGGACGCGGAACTGGACGCACCGCTCGTGCTCAAGCGCACGCCGCAGCTGACCGAAGTCATCACCCCGGCACAACGCGGCCAGTTGCCGAGCTTCGTCGACGGCGATCGCATATCGGGCAGGCCCGACCTGGAGACGGTGGTCGAAGGCAACGCCACGCTGCGTCGCGGCGACACCTTCATTCGCGCGGACCGGCTGGAGTACTACCAGCCAGAAGATCGGGCCAGGGCGACCGGCAACGTCCACGTGAACCAGGCCGGCAACGTCTATGAAGGACCCGAACTCGAACTCAAGCTCGAAACTTTCGAAGGTTTTTTCAACAAGGTGCGCTACTCGTTTCTCGCCAACGGCGGACGGGGCGACGCAGAGCGCATCGACTTCATCGACAGCAATGTCTCGGTGGCCCGCATTGCGACCTACACCACCTGCCGCCCGGAAGACTATCCGGGCTGGATGCCGGCCTGGCTCCTGAAGGCCAAGACCATTACCACCGATACGGAAGAAAACATCGGGGTGGCGACCAGCGCCCAGATCAGCTTCATGGGTGTCACCACACCGCCGTTCCCTTCCGTCAGCTTTCCGTTGAGCAACGATCGCAAGTCGGGCATGTTGCCGCCCGTGATCGGCATCGACAGCGTGAACGGGGTCGAGGTGACGACGCCGTACTACTGGAACATCGCACCGAATCGCGACGCGACGTTCTATCCGACCGTCATGAGCAAACGCGGCATCAACCTCGGCAACGAGTTCCGCTATCTTGAAAGCACGTACCAGGGCGAGATCCGGGCCGACTACATGCCTGACGACCGTCTTCGCGATCGCGACCGCTGGGGCGTCTGGACGCAACACAGCCAGACCTTCGACCCCAAGCCCCTGGGCCTCGACTATTTCACCGGCTCGCTCAGCATCAATCGCGTGAGCGACAACGACTACTGGCGCGACTTCACGCGCACGCCGTCCCTCACGCAACGATTGCTGGCGAACGACGGCGCGCTCCGCTGGGGCGTGGGCGACTGGAGCGGCATGGCGCGCGCGCTGAGCTACCAGACGCTGCAATATGCGCCGTCGCCGATCATTCCGCCCTACGACCGGATGCCGCAGATCACGGCCAACTACAACAAATACGACTGGAACGGTTTCGACTTTTCGTTCAACAATGACTACACGCGCTTTCGTGGGGATCCGATCCTGCAGGGGCAGCCGGACGGGGAGCGTGCCTTCACGCAACTGAGCCTGAGTCGGCCGTTTCTCACGCCAGGCACCTTCGTCATTCCGAAGGTGATGGTGAACGCCCGCGCCTATCAGTTCGACGCGCCGATCAACGGCATCACCTCGGCCAACGTGACCGTGCCGACCTTCAGCCTCGACAGCGGCATGATCTTCGAACGTGACGCCAGTTACTTCGGACGCGCATTCCGCCAGACGCTCGAGCCGCGTGCGTTCTATGTCTACACGCCCTTCCGCAACCAGAACGAATTGCCGAACTACGATTCGGCGGCCAACGACTTCAATTTCGCGACGGTTTACACGGAGAACGCGTTCTCCGGCAACGACCGCATTTCCGACAGCAATTTGCTCACGCTGGGCGTGACCTCGCGGTTGATCGATCCCGATACGGGCGCCGAGGCAGCCCGCTTCGGCATCGCGCAACGCCTGCGTTTTGCGGATGAACTCGTCACGCTGCCGGGCGGCATTCCTGTGACAGATCGTTTCAGCGACCTTTTGCTGGGCGCACAGATCAACTGGACCCCGAAGTGGACCTTCGACGGCACCGTCCAGTACAACCCCGATGATCACAATTCCGCACGCACCGCACTGAGTGCTCGCTATAGTCCAGGGCCCTATCGCACGATCAGCGCAGCCTATCGTTACCAGCAGACCACCTACGCGGCTGCCGCCGACGGCACCAGGGTCTCGAACAACGACGGTAGCCAATCGATCGATATCGGCTGGCAGTGGCCCATCAACGATCTATGGGGCGACAAGGGCAAGGACCTGGGAGCCGGACGTGGTCAAGGGGGCGGTCGCTGGTACGCTGTAGGCCGTCTGAATTACAGTCTGCTGGACAGCAAGCTGACCGACGGCGTGCTGGGCTTCGAATACGACGGTTGCTGCTGGATCGGTCGCGTGGTGGTGGAACGCATCACCACCGGGCAAGTCACAGCCAGCACGCGAATCATGTTCCAGCTTGAACTGGTCGGCTTCGCGAGCGTCGGAACGAGCCCGCTTCGCACATTGACGCAAAACATCCAGCGCTACACGCCTCTGCGCCAACCTGGCGCCGCGCCGAGCCGCTACACAAATTACGACTGAGATAGGGCTTCGCCATGAAACACATTCGCTCGATCCTTACGCTGGCTTGCCTTGCCACCCTGACTGCCGCCTCCGGCGCACAGGGCATCACAGACATCATGCGTTCCGGCCCACGCGTCGCGCCGCCTGTCCCGGCTGAACCACGGCCAGCGCAGAGCGTTCAGCGCTCGGCCGAATACATCGTTGCGCTGGTCAACTCGGAACCCGTTACCAACACCGAGGTACAGGCACGCGTGCAACGCATCTTGAGGGAGAACCCCGAAGCCGAACGCATGCCGCGGCCGGAACTCACCCGCCTCGTGCTCGAACGGCTCATCAACGAGCATGCCCAATTGCAGATGGCGCAGGAAAACGGCATCAAGGTCGATGACCTTGCAATCGACCAGGCCGAACAGGCGGTGGCCCGGCAGAACCAGATCAGCCTGGTCGAATTGCGCCGTCGCGTCGCCGCTGAAGGCCTCTCGCAGGAGCAGTTCCGGCGCGAACTGCGCGACCAACTCATGCTGACTCGCTTGCGCGATCGCGAGATCGAGGCCAAGGTCAAGATCAGCGACGTAGAGGTCGACCAGTTCATTCGCGAGCAGCGTGCCGGCGGCAATGCGGCGATCGCACCGAACATCAACATTGCGCAGTTGCTCGTCGCCGTGCCCGAGAACGCGAGCGATGCGGACGTGGCAAAGCTGCAGCAGCGCGCCCAGAGCCTGGCCCAGCGTGCCCGTGCCGGCGAGGACTTCGCCAAACTCGTTCAAGAGAACTCCGATGCGGATCGCAATGGCGGCGGCGCGCTTGGAGTGCGCAGCGCCGAGCGCTACCCGCCGCTCTTCGTCGAAGCCACACAATCGACCCCGGTCAACGGGATTGCGGGACCGATCCGGTCGGGCGCGGGCTTCCATGTGCTCAAGCTGCTTTCCAAGTCGCAGCCCGGCGCGACCGACGCCCTCGTGACGCAAACGCATGTGCGCCACATCCTCCTGCGCAACGACCCCAAGCGCACCACTGCGCAATCGGTTGCGCAGCTTGCGGAGTTCAAGGATCGCGTGAAGAAAGGCTCGGCGGACTTCGCGAGCCTGGCGCGAGACAACTCGGAAGATGGAAGCGCCAAGGACGGCGGCGACCTCGGTTGGGCGCGCCCTGGCCAGTTCGTGCCCGAGTTCGAGGACGCCATGAACGGCCTTGCACCCGGGCAGATCAGTGATCCGGTGGTGTCGCGCTTCGGCGTCCACCTGATCCTGGTGGAAGGCCGTCGCGAGGCCAAGCTCACCCAGACCGAGCAACGCGAAGCTGCGCGCACGGTGCTGCGCGAGAAGAAGATTCAACAGGCCACCGAGACCTGGGCCCAGGAAGTTCGCACGCGGGCTTACGTCGAATACCGCGAGCCGCCCCAATCCTGATGGGCCATCCAGAGGCCTGGCGCTTTTCCTCGTGAGCCGCGCCCATATCCCCCGCAAGCGCTTCGGACAGCACTTCCTCGCTGACGCCGGCATCATCGATGCCATCGTTCGCGAGATCGCCCCGAAACCTGGCGACCCCATGGTCGAGATCGGCCCTGGCCTCGCCGCACTCACGCAACCGCTTGTCGAGCGCCTGGGCCGCTTGACGGTAATCGAGCTCGACCGGGATCTGGCACAGCGTTTGCGCGGCCATGGTCAATTGAACGTGGTCGAATCCGATGTCCTCAAGGTGGACTTCGGCGCCCTTGCGGCCAGGTTGGTCGTGCCGCCCTCCACGGCCTTGCGCGTGGTCGGCAACCTGCCCTACAACATCTCGACGCCCATCCTCTTTCATCTGCTCGGCTTCGCGCATCTGATTGCCGACCAGCACTTCATGCTGCAGAAGGAAGTGATCGATCGCATGGTCGCCCGACCGGCGACCTCGGACTACGGACGCCTGAGCGTCATGCTGCAGTGGCGCTATGCGATGGAAAACATCCTTTTCGTGCCACCCGAGAGCTTCGATCCTCCGCCGCGCGTCGACAGCGCCGTGGTGCGCATGGTGCCCTTCGCAGAGCCGCCGGAGGTTGACGCCGAACGGCTCGGCGAAATTGTCCAGATCGCTTTCAGTCAGCGCCGCAAACTACTGCGCCACAGCTTGGGCAAGTGGCTGGATCAAAAGGCCTTCACCGGCACCTTCGACACCCAACGCCGCGCCGAAGAGGTCCCGGTCCACGAATACATAACCCTGGCCCAACAGTTCCCGAAATAAGAAAAGCCCGTCAGTGACGGGCTTTTGTTCGTGAAACACCGCGGAACCGGCTCAGCCGGGCCGCTGGTGTTGCCCCCGGTAGGGGGTTGGCGGCCACACGAAGTGGGCAAGCCTGGGGGCGAGCAACATTTAAGCGGCGGCGAGCCAGTATCCCGCGTTGAACGGGCTGCTCATGCGCAGCGCCAACGGAGACACGTCGACCAGTTTGTCGGTCGGCATCTTTTCTGCCGACGGATCGGGATTCTCGACTTCGATATGGGCGGCCGGTACGGCGCCGTTTTGAGCCTCGTTAGCCCGTTCTGCTTGGCTGGTTTGTGCAGAACGGGCTACAGAAAAGAATAGAAGCACCGGAAGGGAATCTTCCGATCCCCCCAGTAGTCGGCGGCGTCGCGGAAGATGTCGAGCAACTGCTCGCGCGCTTCCTTGTCGAACTTCGCGTTGGCCGGGATCTGCTCGAGGACGATGACGAAACCGGGTTGCGGGCCCGATTTGTGCAGCGGATCGGTCATGCAGTCGTACAGCGCATCGAAGTTCTTACCGAAATGCTGCGGAAACATGAACTGCTGAGCGATCAGATCCAGCACGTCCTGCTTGGTCTGGGCGTTGCCAAGGTTGGCATACAGAAAGTGCTGACCGGCCGCATGTGCTGCCTCTTGCAGGTCATTCACGCGAAATGCGCGAATCGACTGCACGATGTTCGGTCGCACGCCACGAAGGGATAGGGTCATCTCCGCTGGTCTTTCCATGGTTGTAGTCATCATTTCGTCAGGACGCTCTTCTGCGCCTCTCCAATTCAATTCATCGCTCAAGGTACGATCCGTCGAAAGCTCTCGTAATGATCTGCCGTGTACCAGCAGGCCGATGGTGTCGTGCGCTCGCCACCGCAGACGATGCGTCGTGCACCACGATCGCGCGAACCGGGCGTATCGACCGTGTACTCTCGGTAGTGGCCTCGGCGCTCCTGCGGCAACAGGCGTTCGCGATTGCCGAACACCACACCGTCTTTTTCGTGCCGGAAAGGGCCACCGTTCAAAATGGCCTCATAAGTACGCTGGCCTTGCACCGGCAATTCGGCCAGCGCGATCGATTCCCGTGCCGGCTGACCGGCTTCGGTGCCAAACCATTCGCGTGCCTGTACTCCAGTGGCGAGGGCTACCAGCAAAATGCTAGTGAGCGCAAACTTGGAAACAGGGGACGTGATCGAGGCGTAAGCCGCCATGGGGCACCAGAAGAAAAAGAGCGAGGGCCGAATTGGAGGGCCAACCCGTTGGGGTTAACCCGCAAATTCAAGCCCGCAAGTGTGCACCAGAGGCACGCAAATAGCAAGCACCTGCCCAATCTTTGAGCAGGTACAAGGGTTTGCAACAGACTCCGAAGTTAGCGACCGCTGTCGCTTTCAGACCTATCGCTCGGCGTTTGCGTCGGCCACCGTGAGCGCTGTCATATTCACGATGCGGCGAACAGTCGCGCTTGCCGTGAGAATATGCACAGGTTTGGCTGCGCCGAGGAGGACCGGGCCGATGGCGATATTGCCGCCGGCCGCGGTTTTGAGTAGGTTGTACGAAATGTTGGCCGAATCGATGTTCGGAAACACGAGCAAATTGGCGTCGCCAGCCAGGGCGCTGTGCGGCATCACTGCGGCGCGTTGCTTTCCGTCCAAAGCAACGTCGCCGTGCATTTCGCCGTCGACTTCGAGCCAGGGTGCCTGCGTGCGGAGCAATTCGAGCGTCTGACGCATCTTGATGGCGCTCGGCTGGTTGCTGCTGCCGAAATTCGAATGCGACAAAAGCGCTGCCTTGGGCTTCAGCCCAAAGCGCATCATTTCTTCCGCCGCCATGGTCGTGATTTCTGCCAATTCCGCGGGCGTCGGGTCGTAGTTGACGTGCGTGTCGACCAGGAACACCTGCCGGTCGGGCAAGAGAAGGCCGTTCATGCAGGCGTAGATGGGCACGTTCTGCGATGTCGCGGCCGACCCACCGGCACGCTTGCCGATGACTTGGTCGATGTAGTGCAGATGAATCGTCGTGGTGCCCCAGGTACCGCAGATCATTCCGTCGACGTCGCCCTTGTGGAGCAACATCGCACCGATCAGCGTCAGGCGGCGGCGCATCTCGATCTTTGCCGTCTGCACCGTCGTGCCCTTGCGTTCGGTCATGCGGTGGTAGGTCTGCCAGAAGTCGCGGTAGCGATGGTCCTGCTCGACGTTCACGATGTCGTAGTCAAGGTCCTGCTTCAGACGGAGACCGAACTTCTCGATGCGTTGCGCAATGATTGCCGGGCGACCGATCAGCGTGGGCCGCGCGATGCCTTCGTCAACGACGATCTGCGCAGCGCGCAGCACGCGTTCTTCCTCGCCTTCGCAGAAAGCGACGCGCTTCTTCTGCGCGCGCTTGGCGGCGTCGAAGAGGGGCTTCATCAACGTGCCCGAGGCGTAGACGAAGGTCTGCAGCTTGTCGCGGTAGGCGTCGAGGTCGGCGATCGGACGCAGCGCCACGCCGCTCTCGGCTGCGGCCTTGGCGACGGCAGGCGCGATCTTCATCATGAGCCGCGGATCGAAAGGCTTGGGGATCAGGTACTCGGGCCCGAAGCTGAGCTTCTCGCCGGCGTAAGCCGCCGCCACGCGCTCGCTCTGCTCGGCCTGGGCGAGATCTGCAATGGCGTGCACTGCAGCGACTTCCATCTCATCGGTGATCGTGGTGGCTCCGCAGTCCAGCGCGCCGCGGAAGATGTACGGAAAGCACAGGACGTTGTTGACCTGATTCGGGTAGTCGGTACGGCCGGTCGCCATCACCACATCGTCGCGCACGGCGTGCGCGTCTTCCGGCGTGATTTCGGGATTCGGATTGGCCAGCGCGAAGATCACGGGCTTCGCTGCCATCTTCGCCACCATCGCAGGCTTGAGCACACCACCAGCCGACAGGCCGAGGAACACGTCGGCGCCTTCAATGACTTCGGCCAGGCTGCGCGCCTGCGTCTTCTGCATGTACTGCCGCTTGTCGTCGTCCATCAACTCGGTGCGTCCTTCGTAGACGACGCCCGCGAGGTCGGTCACGTAGACGTTCTCGCGCTTCAGTCCGACCTTCAGGAGCAGATTCAGACAGGCCAAGGCCGCAGCGCCGGCACCGGAGGTCACGAGCTTGACCTGCGAGATGTCCTTGCCGACCACCTTGAGGCCATTGAGCATCGCCGCGGCCACGGTGATGGCGGTGCCGTGCTGGTCGTCGTGGAAGACCGGAATCTTCATGCGCTTGCGCAGTTCACGCTCGACGTAGAAGCAATCCGGCGCCTTGATGTCCTCGAGGTTGATGGCGCCAAAAGTGGGCTCGAGTGCCGCGATCACTTCGACAAGTTTCGCGGGGTCCTTCTCATCGATCTCGATGTCGAAGACATCGACGCCGGCGAACTTCTTGAACAGGACGCCCTTGCCTTCCATCACTGGCTTGGAAGCCAGCGGCCCGATATCACCGAGGCCGAGAACCGCCGTGCCGTTGGAGATGACCGCTACGAGATTGCCGCGCGCCGTGTATTTGAAGGCATTGACAGGGTCCTTGACGATTTCCTCACAGGGCGCCGCGACGCCGGGCGAATAGGCCAGCGCCAGGTCGCGCTGATTGATCATCTGCTTGGTCGCAGCAATCGAGATCTTTCCGGGAACGGGATGCTCGTGGTACTCGAGGGCAGCGCGGCGCAGCTCGGCACGTTTGTCCTCGGGTGTGGGGATCGATGAAGTCGAATCGGACATTGGGCCATGCCTCCAGTGACGCTTCTTGCAAAAGGGCGCCGATTGTAGACCTCGACTTTCACGCGGCGCCGCCGCGCCGCGCGGAACCCGCGACTTGGGTGCGAGGCGTAACGGGCGGCTGTTCCTACTTCTTCTACTTATTCTTCCTATTTAGATTAGTAGTAGTAGTAAGGGCCGCCCTTCGCTGTGGACAGGGGCATTTTCTTGTTGCGCGACAAGGGCTTGCTGAAGCCGAGGCACTGTGGGCAGCCGCGCTTCGGTGCTGTCACGGCGAAGCGAACAACTTTGACAAACACGTCTCGCCTGTGGATAAGTGTTGGGTTGTGCCGGAACTGTCCCCAGGGTTGTCCTTTGAACGCTGTGGCAATATGCCCGTCACGGCAAAACCCCTGCAAAGCGAGGAGCGACCATGGCCCTGATGGATTTCATCAAGAAGCAGTTCATCGACATCATTCAGTGGACCGAGACCGGCGACGGAACGCTGGCCTGGCGCTTTCCGATGGCGGATATGGAAATCCAGAACGGTGGATCGCTCACCGTGCGCGAATCGCAGCTTGCGGTGTTCGTGAACGAGGGTCAGGTGGCTGACGTGTTCGGGCCGGGCATGTACAAGCTCACCACCCAGACGCTGCCGGTTCTCACCTACCTCAAGAACTGGGACAAGCTCTTCGAGTCGCCCTTCAAGAGCGACGTCTACTTCTTCAGCACACGTCAACAGGTCGACCAGAAGTGGGGCACGCCGCAGCCCATCACCGTGCGCGACAAGGACTTCGGTGCAGTGCGCCTGCGCGCTTTCGGCAACTACAGCTTCCGAATCAGCGATGCCAAGCTGTTCCACACCGAGATCTCGGGCACGCGCGACGTCTACACGGTGGCCGACCTCGACGGACAACTGCGGGGCCTTGTGCTGCAGAACATCAGCAACGCGATCGCTTCGAGCGGCGTCCCTTTCCTCGATCTCGCAGCCAATCAGATCGGATTTGCGCAGGCGCTCGCGACGCAGCTGGTTCCCGAGTTCGCCAAGATCGGCGTCAGGCTCGAGACCATCACGGTCCAGAACGTCTCGTTGCCTGAAGAGCTTCAGAAGATCCTCGACCAGAAGATCGGCATGGGCATGGTCGGCAACGACATGGGCAAGTTCATGCAGTACCAGACCGCGCAGGCAATTCCGAAGTTTGCCGAAGGCGCCGGTAGCGGCGGCGGCGGGATCGCGGGTGATGCGATGGGTTTGGGCGCCGGTGTCGCCCTGGGCCAGGTGCTCGCGCAGAACCTTGCGCAGGGGCTGGGCCAGGGAAATGCTGCGGCCGCCGTCGCGGCGGGACAGCAGCAGCAACCGGTCGTCGCCGTGGTCAATCCGGCCGACGTGATGACGACGCTCGAGAAGCTCGGCGAACTCAAGAGCAAGGGAATCCTCACGCAGGAAGAATTCGACGCCAAGAAGGCAGAGCTTCTGAAGAAGCTCGTCTGATCCGCTCGCGTTGGCCACCGCCTCCCCCCAGCAGCGCTATTACCGCGCGCCCTGCCCGGGCTGCGGCGCGCCGGTCGAATTCCGATCGGCACAGTCGACGCACGCCGTGTGCCCCTACTGCCACAGCACTGTGGTGCGGCAGGGGGAAACACTCGCGCGCATCGGCAAGATGGCGGAGCTGTTCGACGATTTCAGCCCGCTGCAACTGTTCGCGGCTGGCCGCTACCAGGAGCGGCCCTTCACACTCGTTGGCAGGCTGCAGTACGGCTACGAAGGTGCGCGCTGGACCGAGTGGATTGCCGCGCTGGAGGGCGACCGCACCGGCATCCTGAGCGAAGACAACGGCGCCTACGTCTTCACGCTGCCGTTCGAACTGCAGCGCCCTGCCCCACCCGCAGTCGATCTTCGTGTCGGTGCGACCACCGCATTCAACGGCCAGAGCTATACGGTCGCCTCGAATGAACAGGTCGCACTGGTGTCTGCGCAGGGTGAATTGCCGCGGCTGCCAGAGCTCGGTCGACGGTTCCCGGTCGTTGAACTGCGCAACGATCAGGGGCAGGTCCTCAGCCTCGACTACGACACGGACCCGCCAGGCGCATACCTCGGCTGTGCGGTGCGCCTCGAAGACCTTCAGCTGACGGGTCTGCGCGACGAGTCGGCGAAGGAGGAGAAGGGGCGCAGCTTCAACTGTCCGAACTGCGGTTCGCCGGTGACGGTCAATCTGGCCGACAGCAAGAGCGTCACTTGCTCCTCCTGCAACAGCATCATCGATCTCTCGCAAGGCATTGGCGGCGAACTGCGGCATGCAACGCAGGATGAACCCATCCAGCCGCTGATTCCGCTGGGCACTGTCGGACAAATGCAGGGCGTCGACTGGCAGGTGGTCGGCTTCCAGCACCGCATGGGCGTCGCGCCCGGCGACGACGAGCATTTCGGCTGGAGCGAATACCTGCTGTTCAACAAGAAGCGCGGCTTCAGCTTCCTCGTCGACGCGGAGGACGGTTGGAGCATGGTGAAGCCGACGACCGGCGCGCCGACCATGGCCGAGAACGGGTCGAAGGCCACCTATCTGGGCAAGGTCTACCAGCAGCAATACGCCTACAACGCGGAGACGAGCTACGTTGCCGGCGAGTTCTACTGGCAGGTGCAGCGCGGGCAGAAGACCTTCAATCGCGATTTCGCCGCAGGGACTTCGCTGCTGTCGATGGAGCGTTCCGCGAACGAGTTGACCTGGTCGTCCGGCAGCAAGATCGACAGCGCCACGGTGGCGGCTGCTTTCAAGCTCGGCGGCCGGCAGGATATGTTCAAGCGCAATGATGCGTCGCCGGTGAGCGCGGCATCGAGCCTGGGATGCGGCACCATCATCCTGATCATCGTGGTGATCATCATCCTGCTGATCATCCTGAGCACGTGCAGCAGTTCGAGCGGCTCGGGCGGCACGCGCAGCGCAGGCGCCTCGTACGGCGGCTATTCCAGTGGCGGCGGCCACAAGTAATGATTTTTCTCCGGAGGTCCTCTCATGACACTTGAATGGTTGAAGCCCGACGTCATCCTCGGATCGCTCGTCTATGCGGTGATCGGCGTGATGATCTTCTGGTTTTTCTTTCTGCTGATCGACAAGATCACGCCTTACGACCTGTGGCTGGAGATCGTCGAGAAGCAGAACGTGGCGCTGGCTCTCGTGGTCGCGGCGATGAGTCTCGGGATCTGCATCATCGTCGCAGCGGCTATCCATTGAGCGTCAGCGAAGTCGCCGTGTCGGCGCATACGGCCGCGAAGAGCGGCCCGCAGCCTGTCGAAATCGCGCTGCTGGGCAGCGTGTTCGTGGTCGCCGCTTGCGGGCTGGTCTACGAACTCAGCGCGGCGGCGCTGAGCTCCTACCTGCTCGGCGACTCGGTGCTGCAGTTCAGCACCGTCATCGGCACCTACCTCTTCGCGATGGGTGTCGGCTCCTGGCTCTCGCGCTATTTCGACCGGCAGCTGCCGGCCCACTTCCTGCGCATCGAGTTGCTGGTGGCATTGGTCGGCGGCACGCTGCCTGCAGTTCTCTTCGTCGCCAACGCGTACGTACCGGGCGCCTTTCGCTTGTTGCTGTATGGCCTGGTGCTGGCAGTTGGCGTGCTCGTCGGCCTCGAGATTCCGCTGGTCATGCGCATCCTGCGGCGCAACATCGTGCTCAAGGAACTGGTCTCGCAGGTGCTGACCTTCGACTACCTCGGCGCGCTCGCGGTGTCGATCGCGTTTCCGCTTTTGCTGGTGCCGCAGCTCGGCATGATCCGCACGGGCCTCTTGTTCGGGCTCATGAACGCCGCCGTTGCGGTGTGGGCGCTTTGGATGTTTCGGCACGAACTGCGTCGGGTCGGAGCGCACGCGGTGGCCTGCGGGCTGGTGCTTCTGGCGCTCGTGGCCGCGTTCGTGTTCGCGGAGCGCATCACGACATTGGCGGAGGACAAGTTCTATCAGGACCGGGTCGTGTTCAGCGCAACATCACCCTACCAGCACATCGTGGTCACGCGTGGGGCGTCGGGGCACCGCCTCTTTCTCAACGGCAACCTCCAGTTCGCCGAGCGCGACGAGTACCGCTATCACGAAGCATTGGTTCACCCGGTGATGGCCGCGCACGGTGCGCCGAAGAAGGTCGCAGTGCTCGGCGGGGGCGACGGCATGGCGGTACGCGAGATCCTCAAATACCCTTCGGTCGAAAGCGTGACGCTGGTCGAACTCGATCCAAACATGACGCGTCTCTTCACCGAACACGAGACCCTCGCGGCCCTGAACGGCGGAGCACTGAAATCCCCGAAGGTGCACATCGTCAACACCGACGCCTTTCAATGGCTTCAGCAGCCGGGTGACATGTTCGACGTGATCGTGGTCGACTTTCCCGACCCGACCAACTTCGCCATCGGCAAGCTCTACACCAGCTCGTTCTATGCATTGCTCGACAAGCGCCTGTCCGCCAGCGGCTATGCGGTGATACAGACCACTTCGCCGCTGATCGCACGCAAGAGTTTCTGGACGGTGGCCACGACCATCGAAGCCGTCGGACTGCATGCCACGCCGTATCACGCACACGTGCCCAGCTTCGGCGAATGGGGCTACATCATCGCCAGCCGGCGGCCGTATCGCTTGCCGGATTCCTTGCCAACGGGTCTGCGCTTTCTTTCGACGGAAACCTTGCCGCTGCTGTTCGACTTTCCGCTCGACATGGCGCGCGTGCCGACCGAAGTGAATCATCTGTCGAACCAGGTCCTGGTCACGACCTACGAGCAGGAATGGGGCAAGCGATGACTTGCGGCAGGCCCGGATCGGACGCCGGATGAGGCGCCGTCGGTTCCTCGGCGTGGCTGCAGGCGCGGCCATGCTCGCGGGCTGCAACGCGTCGCACGACATCCAGGGCGGCTTTACCGGCATCGACGTCGCGCGAGGACACGCACTGCGCGACGGCGCATGGGGCGGCGGCGGAGCGCCGGAGCTTGCGCGGCGCACGCGTGTCGTGATTGCGGGCGGTGGGATTGCAGGTCTCGCTGCGGCGCGGGCGCTGCGCCTTGCGGGCGTCGACGACTTCGCGCTGCTCGAACTCGAAGACACGGCGGGCGGCAACAGCCGCGGCGGTGCGGTCAACGGGATCGCATGCCCGCTCGGCGCGCACTATCTGCCGGTTCCCGGCGACGACGCGCACGAAGTCCAGGACCTGCTTGAAGAACTGGGCCTGCGTCAGCGCGTGGCGGGTCGCTGGGCGTACGACGAGCGATACCTGTGCCACAGCCCTCAGGAACGCCTCTTCTTTCACGGCGCATGGCAGGACGGGTTGTTGCCCACGGAGGGCGTTGGCGAGACCACCCTTGTGCAGTACCGCCGCTTTTCTCAGCGCATCGAGGCGCTACGCCGCGAAACCCGGTTCGTGATCCCCACGCTGAGGGCTGAAACCGCGCCGCCGCTGCTTGCGCTGGATGCGCAGCCTTTCCAGACCTGGCTCGACCGTGAAGGCTTCACCGACCCCCATCTGCGGTGGTATCTCGACTACTGCTGTCGCGACGACTACGGCGCGGGCATGGCCTTCGTGTCAGCGTGGGCTGGAATCCACTATTTCGCCAGCCGCCACGGCTTTCATGCGCCGGGCGACGACAACGCGGAACGCGATGCGGTGCTGACCTGGCCCGAGGGCAACGGCTGGCTCGCGCGCCGGCTCGCCCAGCCACTGGGTGAGCGGCTGAAGACAGGGCATGCCGTGACGCGCATCGCGGAGGGCCGCGGCGGCGTGGAGGTGGACGCCTTCGATGTCGTCACTCGATCACGCGTGCGCTGGCACGCCGAGCGGTGCATCGTCGCGCTGCCTGCGTTCATTGCCGTGCGCGTTGTTGAAAACCCGCCCGAACTGCTGCGCCGAGCTGCGTCATCGCTGAGTTACGCGCCCTGGCTCGTCGCCAATGTGCATGTGCGCGAGCCGCTGGCCGATCGACCCGGCGCGGCGCCGAGTTGGGACAACGTGGTCTTCGGAACGCGCGGGCTCGGCTACGTGGACGCTCGCCACCAGACACTGGATCCGACGCCGCGCGCCACGGTACTGAGCTGGTACCGGCCGCTCGGGCCGAGCGGTTTCGACGGACCCGACGGCCGGCGCCTGCTGCTCGATCGACCCTGGTCCGGCTGGCGCGACGACCTGGTCGCTGAACTGTCGGTGCCGCATCCCGATCTTGCTGGCGTCGCGACGAGCATCGACATCACGCGGTATGGCCACGCGATGGCCACCCCTACGCCCGGCCTGCTGGGGCGACTGGGTTCGGACGGCCGCGTCGTCGCGGGACGCCTGGCCTTTGCGCACAGCGACTGGTCGGGCTATTCGATCTTCGAGGAAGCCTTCACGCGCGGTCATCTCGCGGCTGCCGCGGCGTGAGCCTTCACCGCCGCCTCAACCGCGCATCAGCGCTTCGATCTCGTCGCCCTTGACGGGCACGCCGCGCGAGATGAGCTCGCAACCGGTCTCCGTGACGATCGCGTCGTCCTCGATGCGGATGCCGATGTTGTGGAACTGCTCGGGCACGCCCTCGGCGGGGCGTACGTAGATGCCGGGCTCGATCGTCAGCACCATGCCCGGATGCAGGATGCGGCTCGGCCGGTTCTTGATGATCTCGTTGGAGAGCGGATCCCGGCGCTCGCTCACCTCGCCGACCTGCGTGGGTTCGACGTAGCTGCCGCAATCGTGGACGTCCATGCCCAGCCAGTGCCCGGTGCGGTGCATGTAGAAGGGGAAGTAGGCACGCTTTTCGATCACATCGTCAACGCTGCCCACCTTGTTGGCATCGAGCAGACCCAGGTCGAGCATGCCCTGCGAAAGTACTTTCACGCTGGCTTCGTGCGGATCGTTGAAGCGCTGGCCTGGGCGGGTCACCGCGACGGCGGCATCCTGACTCGCCAGGACCAGGTCGTAGAGGGCGCGCTGCGGCCCGGTGAATTTGCCGTTCGCGGGGAAGGTGCGCGTGATGTCGCTCGCGTAGCCGTCGAGTTCGCAGCCCGCGTCGATCAGCACGAGTTCGCCGTCGCGCACCGGCGCGGTGTCGGCGCGGTAGTGAAGAACGCAGGCGTTGGCGCCTGCCGCGACGATCGAGCTGTAGGCCGGGTACTGCGATCCGCCCAGCCGGAATTCGTGCAGCAGTTCCGCGTCGAGGTGGTACTCGCGCACGTCCTTGCCTTCACGGAGCATCCGCGCCGACAGCTGCATCGCGCGGACGTGCGCCCTGGCGCTGATCTGCGCTGCCCGGCGCATCGTGTCCTGCTCGTAGGCGTCCTTGACGAGCCGCATTTCGTCGAGGGGCCCGCAAAGGTCGCGCTGCTCTTCGGGGCACAGCGCGCCGAAGCGCACGCGCGCGCGCACGGCGGAAAGCCAGCCGTCGACCCGCGTCTCCAGTCCCTTGTGCGTCGCGAAGGGATACCAGACCACCGACTTGTTCTCCAGCAGTCGCGGCATCCGGGTGTCGAGTTCGTCGATCGAGTAGGCCTCGTCGACACCCAAGGCTGCCGGCGCCGCGTCGGGGCCCAGCCGGTAGCCGTCCCAGATTTCGCGTTCCAGATCCTTGGGGGCGCAGAACAAGGTCGACCGGCCGTCGCCGCTCAACACCAGCCAGGCGCTCGGCTCGGTGAAGCCGGTCAGGTAATAGAAATAACTGTCGTGGCGGAACAGAAAGTCGCTGTCGCGATTGCGCTGCCGCTCCGGCGCGGTGGGGATGATCGCAATCCCGTCGGCACCCAAATAAGTAGAAAGATGTAAACGGCGGGGAGCTTGATGATTTGCGGTCATAACGTCACCATTCGATACCTTTGTAAGTACGCACCCAGTGCGAAAAAAACATTAAGAAAGGGTTTGAAAGAAGGTTTGCTCCGTAGGACTCTTCCCACGTAAAAAGCTCGACTTGTTATTTTGGAGGTGTTTTTTGTTGAATGTTCTACATAAGAGCGCGATTCTGCTTGCGGTAGGCGCCAGCGTGCTCACCGGTTGTGGTGGCGGCGGTGGTGGTGGAGGCGGCGGGTTTCCCGCGGCCGGCGCTGCGAACGCGGCGGCGGCAGCAGTCACTGCAGGCACAGCGGCCAACGCGGCAACACCAGGCAGTACCTCTTCGGGCGCCAGCCCCGGCAGCGGCGGCTTGTCGTCGGGCGGCACGCCGCTCGGCACCACACCGGCTGCAACGACCTTCTGTTCGACCCAAAGTACCGACATCGTCGACGCATCTTCCAACATCGTGGCTGCCCAGTACACGGCGATGGCTGCGCAATTGAGCAAGGACGCGGGCATCGCCTACCGCTACGGTCCTGACGCCACGTCTTGCGGAACAGGCAACACGGGCCCCTCGCTGAGCCAGCGCACGGACACCAAACTCACCGCGCCGGCGAAGGACGTCCCGTTCTACTGGTCGGTCGGCGGTCCCGTGACGAGCAATCCCTCGGCCTTTTCCACGAACCAGGGCAATGCGATCTTTACGGCCGACGACCCGACGCAGCGTGTCGGCGTGAGTCTGCTTCAGACCTCCGCCTACATGTACAACGTGTTCGCCCAGCTGCCGCAGCTTGCCTGGCAATTGGACCAGTTGACGGGCAAGGGCATCGACACGCCGAACGTCATGAACTACAAGGGCGCCGGCATCACCAGCGGCAACCCGGTGGCCCTGGGCCGTTGCACGGGTGCCGCCGGGTTCTGCGCCGAAGGTGTGGTCGCCTTCCAGAACGGCGTGATCGGTACGGTGAGCAGCACCACTGCAAGCAACAACGCGACGGCCACGCTAGGGCCCAACAAGGTGCCCACGGGCGTTGCGGTGACCAACGGCAACGAGTTCGCGCTGGTGACGGTGTGGGACACCGCGGCGCTGAAGGGCCAGGTTGCCGTGGTCGCACTGGCCGGCCTGTGCGACGGCTGCTCCATCAACAATCCGGCGGGCTGGTACAACTGGTGGAATGAATGGACGGGCGTCTACCCCGGCCTGCCCAACATGGGCAACACCGCCTTCATGAAGGTGCTGGGCTACGTGGACATCCCCGGCATGGCGGCGCCGACGGAAATCGCGGTGACCACCAATCTGAACCAGTTCAGCAGCGTGCTGGTCGGCGGCAACTTCATGGGCCTGGCCAACTCGCCCCTGACGAGCAACTGGCAGAGCTTCGCCAGCGGCGGCGGCAACTACGGCCGCTATGCCAAGGGCGGCGTGGC